>JAURLI010000037.1 GCA_030831315.1 Alphaproteobacteria bacterium | reverse complement strand
TCAGACCGCCCGGCCCGAGGGCCGACAGGCGCCGCTTGTGGGTGACTTCCGACAAGGGATTGGTCTGGTCCATGAACTGCGACAGCTGCGAGGATCCGAAGAATTCGCGCACCGCGGCAGCCACCGGCTTGGCGTTGATCAGGTCATGCGGCATCACGGTGTCAATATCGACGGCCGACATGCGTTCCTTGATGGCGCGCTCCATGCGCAGCAGGCCGACGCGGAACTGGTTTTCCATCAGTTCGCCCACCGAACGCACGCGACGATTGCCGAGATTATCGATGTCGTCGATTTCGCCGCGGCCGTCACGCAGTTCGACCAGCGCCTTGAGAATGGCAAGGATGTCTTCCTTGCGCAGAACGCGCATCGTGTCTGGCGCATCCAGGCCCATGCGCATGTTCATCTTCACGCGGCCGACCGCCGACAGATCATAGCGTTCGCTGTCGAAGAACAACTGTCCGAACAGGGTTTCGGCAGTGTCCAGCGTCGGTGGTTCGCCGGGGCGCATGACGCGATAGATGTCGATCAACGCCTGCTCGCGGCTGTGGTTCTTGTCGACGTTCAGCGTGTTGCGGATGTAGGCGCCGACATTGATGCCATCGATGTTCAGCACTTCCACGTCGTGGAAGCCCGCTTCCAGAATGGTCGCCAGATTGTCGGCAGTCAGTTCGTCACCGGCTTCAATATAGATTTCGCCGGTTTCCGGATTGACCATGTCCAGCGCGCTGTAGCGGCCGATCACTTCGTCCGCGCTGAAGGCGATGTTCTTAACGCCGTCTTCGCCCAGCTTACGCAGGGCGCGCACGGTAATCTTGGAGCCGGCTTCCAGCACCACTTCGCCGGTCTTGGCGTTCTTCCAGTCCGAGGTGGACTTGGCGTTGCGCATCCAGCCGGCATCGAGCGGGGTGGTCCAGCTGCCGTCCTTGTTGTGCTTGAAGGAAATCTTGCCGAAGAAATAATCCAGAATTTCTTCCTGGGTCAGGCCCAGGGCATAGAGCAGCGTCGTCGCCGGCAGCTTGCGGCGGCGGTCGATGCGCACATGCACGATGTCCTTGGCGTCGAATTCAAAGTCCAGCCACGAGCCGCGATACGGGATAACGCGGGCGGCGAACAGCAGCTTGCCCGACGAATGGGTCTTGCCCTTGTCGTGGTCGAAGAACACGCCCGGCGAACGGTGCATCTGGGAAACGATGACGCGCTCGGTGCCGTTGATGACGAAGGTGCCGTTCTCGGTCATGAACGGAACGTCGCCCATATAGACGTCCTGTTCCTTGATGTCCTTGACCGACTTGGCGCCGGTTTCCTGGTCCACATCGAACACGATCAGACGCAGCGTCACCTTGAGCGGCGCGGCATAGGTCATGGAGCGCTGCTGGCACTCCTCGACGTCATACTTGGGGTCTTCAAAGTGATAATCGACATACTCGAGCAAGGACGATTCCGAGAAATCCTTGATCGGGAACACCTGCCGGAACACTGCCTCCAGCCCCTCGTCCTTGCGGCCCTCGCCCTTCCAGAGCTGCAGGAACTGGTCATAGGAAGTGCGCTGAACCTCGATGAGGTTCGGCATCTGCGCGATTTCCTGGATCTTGCCGAAATTCTTGCGAAGACGTTTGCGACCGGTGAACGAGAGAGTCATTCGATTATGTCCTTTACGGCCCGAAAGCCGTTCTTGCCCGGAGTGGGAACCAGCAGTTTCAAACCAATGGCAAATGCCACCGCACCCATCGGCGAACGAATCGCCGATGGGGGGTGGGTGAACGAATTAAGTACGCACACGGAGTTTTTCAACCCGGGAGCGCCGTATTACTTCACATCAACCTTGGCGCCAGCATCTTCGAGCTGCTTCTTGATCTTGGCAGCTTCGTCCTTGTTGACGTCGGCTTTGACTTCCTTCGGAGCGCCTTCGACCAGGTCCTTGGCTTCCTTGAGGCCCAGGCCGGTGATCGCACGCACTTCCTTGATCACGTTGATCTTCTTGTCGCCGGCATCGGTCAGGATGACGGTGAACTCGGTCTGCTCAGCAGCCGGGGCACCACCAGCAGCAGCCGGAGCGGCAGCAGCGGCAACCGGCGCGGCGGCCGAAACGCCCCACTTGTCTTCCAGCAGCTTGGCCAGGTCGGCGGCTTCCAGAACGGTCAGGGCGGACAGGTCTTCAACGAGCTTTTCGATCTTCGACATTTCGTACTTTCCTTTGATTTATCAGGTTTGGACTTTGACGTTTTGGCAGTCGCTTAAGCGGCGTCCTTCGAGGAATAGGCCCCGATGACACGGGCAAGCTGACCGGCCGGGGCTTGAACGATCCCGGCGATCTTGGTCGCGGGCGCAACGAGCAGGCCCACGATCTTGCCACGCAGTTCATCGAGCGACGGCAGGGTCGCGAGGGCTTTGACACCCGCCGCATCCAGAGCCGTCGACCCCACCGAACCACCCAGGATCACGAGCTTGTCGTTATCCTTGGCGTAGGCAGCGGCAACCTTCGAAGCGGCAACCGGATCATCGCTGACAGCGATGCCGGTCGGCCCCTTGAACAGATGCGCAATGCCTTCAATCGGCGTTCCTTTCAGAGCGCGCACCGCCAGACGGTTCTTGGCCACACGGAACGAAGCCCCCGCCGCGCCCATGCGCGAACGAAGGTCGGCCATCTGGGCAACCGTCATGCCGGAATAGTGGGCGACAACCACAGAGCCGGCCTTCGAGAAGACACCATTCAGGTCTTCAACGACTTCCGCCTTTTTGGCTTTTTCCACTTTGCTCTCCTAAACGTGAAATGCGGGACGATCCGCATCTCACCCTGTTGCTCTTTACGCTGCCCCAGGGTCCAAACCCGAAAAGGCGAAGTCTCCTTCGCAAATCCGGTTCATTCCCTGTCTATGCTGGAATTTTAAGATCTTTCGATCTCCAGCAGTCTCGGACAGTTCCGGCGATCGTCCGCCGGAATTCATTCGCCGCCGTTAGGCTGCGGCACCACCCGCACCGACGGAGGCCAAGGCGATCTTCACGCCCGGACCCATGGTCGAAGAGATGGAAATTTTCTTCATGTAGTTTCCCTTGGCGCCCGACGGCTTCGCCTTGATGACGGCATCAATGAACGCTTTCACGTTCACGGTGATGGCCTCTTCGGTGAAACTCGCCTTGCCGACACCGGCCTGCACAATGCCCGCCTTTTCGACGCGGAATTCCACCGCGCCGCCCTTGGCGTCTTTGACCGCCTGGGTAACGTCCATCGTGACGGTGCCGACCTTGGGGTTGGGCATCAGGTTGCGCGGGCCCAGGACCTTACCCAGACGACCGACGACACCCATCATGTCCGGCGTGGCGATGCAGCGATCGAACTCGATCACACCCTTGCTCACCTGCTCAGCCAGATCTTCGGCGCCGACCAGATCGGCACCGGCCTTCTTGGCTTCCTCGGCCTTGGCGCCCTTGGCGAACACGGCGACGCGCAGGGTACGGCCGCTGCCCGAAGGCAGCGAAACCACGCCGCGAACCATCTGGTCCGCATGCTTGGGATCGACGCCCAGGTTGAGCGACAGTTCGATGGTTTCATCGAACTTGGCGGTGGCGCGCGACTTGATCAGCTTGACGGCTTCTTCAACCGTGTAGGCCTTGTTGCGGTCCAGACCTTCGACGACTTTCTTGAAACGCTTCGAGATAGCCATGGCGGTTAGTCCTTCACCGTGATGCCCATCGAGCGGGCGGAGCCCTCGATCAGCAGCATCGCGTTTTCAATGTCGTTGGCGTTCAGGTCCTTGAACTTGGCCTCGGCGATTTCACGCACCTGCGCGCGGGTCACGCTGCCGGCGCTGGTGATGCCCGGCGACTTCGAACCCGAAGTCAGCTTGGCGGCCTTCTTGAGGAAGTAGGACGCCGGCGCAGTCTTCATTTCGAAGGTGAAAGACTTGTCCGAGAACACGGTGATGGTCACCGGGATCGGCATGTTCTTTTCCTGGTCCTGCGTCTTGGCGTTGAACGCCTTGCAGAACTCCATGATGTTCAGGCCGCGCTGACCCAGCGCCGGACCGATGGGCGGCGAAGGATTAGCCGCGCCCGCGGGCACCTGCAGTTTAATGTAACCGGTTACTTTCTTTGCCATGTCTCGCCGCCTCCTTTTTGCGGCTTAGCGGTTCAGACGAAACTTGCGTTTCTCCCGCAGGATGATGGTTCGTCCGGACACAGCCCCGGACCGGCTTTCTTCAAACTAGACTTTCTCGACCTGCGTGTATTCCAGCTCCACCGGCGTGGCGCGGCCAAAGATCGACACCGCCACCTTCACGCGGCTGCGGTCTTCGTCGACCTCTTCCACCGTGCCGGTGAAGGAGGTGAACGGACCGTCCGCGACGCGAACCTGCTCGCCGATTTCGAAGGTGATGGTCGACTTGGGATGCTCCGCGCCTTCCGTCACCTGATTCAGAATGCGATCAACTTCGCTCTGGCGCAGCGGCATCGGCTTGTTGTTCTGGCCCAGGAACCCCGTCACCTTCGCCACGTTCTTGACCAGGTGATACACCTCGTCCGTCAGCTTGGCGTGCAGCAGCACATAACCCGGCAGGAACTTGCGTTCGGAATTGACCTTCTGGCCGCGGCGCACCTCGATCACGTCCTCCGTCGGCACGATCACGTCGGCGACGAATTCCTCGAGGTCCTGCAGCTTGGCCTGACGCTTGATTTCCTCCGACACCTTCTTCTCGAAATTCGAGTAGGTGTGGACGATGTACCACTTGGCGTCCGCGACGGTGCGGGTTCCAGCTTCGCTCATCATGCGGCCCCGATCAAAAGACGCTCGCCATAGGCGAGGATGCTGTCGACGAAGAAGAAATACACCATGGTGAGCGCGACCATGATGAACACCATCACGGTCGTCAGCCAGGTTTCCTTCCAGCTCGGCCAGGTGACCTTCGACAGTTCGCGGCGCACTT
>JAURLI010000036.1 GCA_030831315.1 Alphaproteobacteria bacterium | reverse complement strand
TTCGATGCGGTCGAGGGATTGCTGGCTGGAATAGCCCGACCGCGCGAGCGGGCGCAGGCGGGCGACATCGGCGCGCAGGGTGGCGATGCGGGCGTCGAGCTCGCGCAGGCGGGCACGCGCGGTCTCGTCATCGAGACGGCCAAGCTCCTGGCCGCGCGCGACACTGTCGCCTTCCTTCACCTTGATTTCGGCGATGCGTCCGATGCCGGTCGGCCCGACGCGGCCCCAATGGACCGGCTCGACCACGGCGGTGGCATAGACGGCCTCGACGGCGCGGCCGGTGAAGGCCTCGGCCACGGTGACGGGCTTTCGCCCGAGGTTGAGCCAAAGTACGGCGCCGAGTGCCGCCACGCCCGCCGCCACCACCGCAATCGTCAAATTCCGCTTCATGAGGCAAGATAGGCACCGCAGGCGAAGCCTGTAAAGCGCACCAGCCCGGAAAACGCCCTTGCCCGCCAAATCACAAGTCCCGGCCTTCATCGTTCATGACCGCGCCGCCATGCGCGCCGTGTTCGATGCCGCAGGCAGGCGAGCGTTGCGCATCGAAAGCCCGGTGGGCTTCGCGGGCTTCGCCGGGGCCGGGTTCTGGGCGGCGCTGCTCGCCGATGCGCGCACCGATTATCCGCAGGCCAAGATCGAGGCCGTGCTCGACTGCGGCGAGGAGCCGGGCACGGCCCTTGCCGCCATCCGGGCGGGGGTGCCCGCCATCCGCTGCCGCTGCCCGGCACCGGCCAGGGCGCGGCTCGCGGCGCTGGCGCGCGCCGCCGGCGTCGCCTTTATTGCGGGCCGCCGCCCCAAGGCCCATGACCTGAGCATCGCCCCCGATGCCGCGCGGGCCGTGGCGGAAATCATGGCCCCCCGGCGCGCATTGAAAAAACCCCGGTCGTCGGCTATTCCTGAGCCCAAGACAAAGCCGCGCAAGCGGCGCAAACCTTGAAAGCTTCGCCATCGGCGGCGCAAGCGGGAGAACGGAAAAAGGCCATGAAAATCACCCAGCGCGTGAAGAAGATCCTCGACAACTACGAAAGCGACAATCCCGGCACCAAGGGCAACCTCGCCCGCATCCTGATGCAGGGCCGCCTTGGCGGCACCGGCAAACTGGTGATCCTTCCCGTCGACCAGGGTTTCGAGCACGGCCCCGCCCGCTCCTTCGCGCCCAACCCCGCCGCCTACGACCCGCATTACCATTACAAGCTCGCCATCGACGCGGGGCTGTCGGCCTATGCGGCACCGCTCGGCATGCTGGAAGCCGGTGCCGACAGTTTCGCCGGCGCCATCCCGACGATCCTGAAAGTGAACTCGTCCAACTCGCTGGCGCGCTTCAAGGCCGACGCCAACCAGGCGGTGACCGGCTCGGTCGGCGACGCGCTCAAGCTCGGCTGCGCGGCCATCGGCCTCACCATCTATCCCGGCTCCGACGCCGCCTTCGACATGATGGAAGAAGCGCGCGAACTGGCGGAAGAAGCGAAGTCGGTCGGCCTCGCCGTCGTCATGTGGTCGTACCCGCGCGGCGGCGACCTGACCAAGGAAGGCGAGACGGCGTTCGACATCTGCGCCTATGCCGCGCACATGGCGGCCCTTCTCGGCGCGCATATCATCAAGGTGAAGCCGCCGACGGACTTCCTCGAACTCGCCGCCGCCAAGAAGGTCTACGAGGATCGCAAGATTCCACGCAAGACGCTTTCCGAGCGCATTTCCCACATCGTGCAGTCGTCCTTCGACGGCCGCCGGCTCGTCGTCTTTTCGGGCGGCGAGGCAAAGGACCTGAAAGGCATCATGGACGAGGTGCGCGGCATCCGCGACGGCGGCGGCACCGGCTCGATCATCGGGCGCAACACCTTCCAGCGCCCGCGCGAGGACGCGCTCAAGATGCTCGACCAGATCGTCCGCATCTACCAGGGCAAGGAATAGCGTTTAACGCGGCGCGCCGAGGGAGGCACCCATGGTCGGCTTGATTACCTGCATCGATCACCTGAACGTTCAGGTTCCGCCTGAAAAGGAAGAAGACGCCAAGCAGTTCTACGGCGGGCTGCTCGGCCTCAAGCCGCTCAAGAAGCCCGACAGCCTCGGCCCGGCGGGCCAGCACTACTGCATCTCGGAAAATCCGTATTACGAGCTGCACCTGGGCGTGGCGCGCAATGCCGAGGGCCAGAGCAACAAGAGCATGCGCAATCACCTGGGCTTCCAGGTGGCCGACCTCGCCGCGGCGCGGGAAAAGTTCGCCGCCGCGGACGTGCGTATCGAAGAAGCCGAAGCGGCCTATTCGAAGGAACGCGGCTTTCACCAGGACCGCTTTTTCGTTTTCGATCCGGGCGGGAACCGGCTGGAGATTCTGGAAAAGCGCCGCTCCTACGACAGCGCATCCCATTGAACGACGTGGGCCCCGACAGCGACGCGCCGCAGTGCCGGCTTTACCTGATCACGCCGGAACAGGTTGATCCGAAATCCTTTCGCGACATCCTAGCCGCGGCGCTGGACGCGGGCGACGTCGCCTGCGTGCAGTTGCGCCTGAAAAACATTTCCGACGACGACATTCTGCGCGCCGCCGAAACCCTGTGCCCGGTGGCGCAGGCGCGCGAGGTGGCGTTCCTGCTCAACGACCGCCCCGACCTCGCCCGCCAGTCAGGCTGCGACGGCGTGCACGTGGGCCAGGACGACTGGTCCTACAAGAAGGCCCGCGAGCTGGTCGGCCCGGGCGGCATCGTCGGCGTGACCTGCCATGATTCGCGCCACCTCGCGATGGAGGCCGCCGAACAGGGGGCCGATTACGTCGCCTTCGGCGCGTTTTACCCGACGACGACGAAGGCCGCGAAGGGCCACCCCACGCCTGAAATCCTCGAATGGTGGTCGGGCCTGATGGAAGTGCCCTGCGTCGCCATCGGCGGCATCACGGCCGAAAACTGCGCGCCGCTGGTGAAGGCGGGGGCCGACTTCCTCGCCGTCATGGGCGCGGTGTGGAATCACCCGGACGGCGCGGCGGCCGGCGTGAAGGCGATGAACGAGGGGATGGGAAGAAAAGACGACTGAAATTGGCAACAAGGCTGGATGCCGGATCGACATGCTGAAAAATTTCGTCAAAAAATCTTTCAACCTTCTGGGCCTCGAATTAAAGAGGTTCTCCCC
>JAURLI010000006.1 GCA_030831315.1 Alphaproteobacteria bacterium | reverse complement strand
TCGGCGATCGAGAAAGACCCGGCAAAGAACTGGTTCTTCGACAGGTGATCATCGATGACCTTGACCACGCGGGTGCATTCGGGCTTCAGGGTCGGATGGTTCTTCAAGGCACCGAGGAACGGCACCGAGCCGTTCATGTGAAGCATGAACCACTTCTGGACCTCGACCCGCTCGACCGCGTCCTTGCCGTAGAGCTTGCCCGACTTCTCGGCCGCATAAAGCAGGATCGCGCCCGATTCGAAGATGGTGACGCTCTTGCCGCCGGGGCCGTCGTTGTCGACGATCACGGGCACCTTGCCGTAGGGATTGCGCGCGAGATGTTCGGGCTTCTGCTGGTCCTTTTCGCGCAGGTTCATCGGGTGGACGGTATAGGCGAGCCCGGCTTCCGCGAGGCCGACGGAAGCCCGGCGGCTGTTGGTGGTGGGGGCCATGTAAAGATCAATCATGGAAGTCCTCATGCAATGCCGGCTGGGCCGGACGTGAACCGGGCGCCGGCCACCGCGGCCGGCGCCAAGATGAAATCAATCAGGGGTGGACGGTCTGGCTGAAGAAACGGTCCTCCACCGTCAGGCCAAGCTGGCGCTTGCGGGCCTCGCGGTAAAGGATCGCGCCGATGGCCGCGAATTGGAGGCCGAGCCCCTTGTAGTTGTGAAAGCAGGTCACTTCCGTGTCGGACTGGCGCCCGGAAGCGTTGCCGGCGACGACGTCCTTCAGTTCCGGGAACCCGGAGATATCGAAAACCCCGATGTCGGGACGCGAATAGTCGCCATTCTCGAACTCGGGAATTTCCGACGGCCAGCCCTTGGCCGCATAGGCCTTGACCGGGTCATGGGTATTGACGACCAGCCGGTCGCAGGCTTTCAGCACATCGAGGGGAATTTCCGAGCCGCGCACGCTGGTGATGTGCATCCCGGGCTTCACCAGTTTGGGGGTAATGACCGGCACCATGGAATTGGTCGCGGCGGCGAGGATATCTGCGCCTTCAGCCGCCTCCTCAGGTGATGCGACCGCACGCACCTCGATACCGAGCTTGTCCGCGTAGTTCTTGGCAAAGACGTCGCGGTTGGACTTGGTCGAGCTGAACACCTTGACCAACTCGAGCTTGCGCACGGCGGCCATCGCCTCGATCTGCCCCGTCGCCTGCCAACCGGTGCCGAGAAGGCCGAGCACCTTCGCATCCTTGCGCGCAAGATACTTCGCAGCGACCCCGGACGAGCCGCCCACCCGTGTCTTCTGCACGTAGCCGTCGTTGAACATGGCGAGCAATTCGCCGGTTTCGGTCGAAAACAGCAGGACGAGGCCGTTGTAGCGATCACCCTGCGAAATCGGAATCTTCACCCGGCGCGGCGCACCGTTGATGACGGGCCAGTGCACGACATCGGAATTGAGCCGCAGCGCCGCCACCCCCGCCGAAGGCAGGTTTCCCGACATCGTTTTCAGCGCATAGACCGCGCCGTCGCGCTTGTGGCTGACGACACCGTCCTGGCGCGGCATATCGACCGCATCGCGGTTGCCGAGATCGCGGTAGGCGGCTTCCAGCGCCTCCACGCAGGGCGGCATTTCCAGAAAGCTCTCGATTTCTTCGTTGGTGATGACCAGCATGTGCTCTCCCCTTTTAAACGTCGGCTTGTGCCGTTTTGGGCGTCTTGTAGCCGTACTTCTTGCGTTCCGTCATGAATGCCCGGTAGTCGACCGGATGGTTCGGCGCATTGAACGGGCAGCTGTCCACGCAGAGATGGCAATATTCCGTGCGCAGGCGTGAATAGGGATAGCACTTCGCAACATCGGTGAGCCAGCGCTTGACCCCCATATCGATAGAGAATTCGTCGGGAATCGCATCGCCCGGGCAGTTGTTCATGCAGACGCGGCAAGCCGTGCAGCGATCCTGAACCCCGAACGACACGGGCGCGTCATGGGCCATCGGCAGGTCCGTGGTCACGAAAGAGGGGCGGAAACTCGCGCCGAACTTTTCGTTGATCAGGCTGCCGTGCTTGCCGAGTTCGCCGAAGCCGCACTGCCACATGACCGGCACCGCCTGGATGAAAGTGCCGCCGTTGTGATGGGCAAGCGCATCCCAACCCAGTTCCTCGCGTATCCAGATCGCGAGTTCCGTCGCGATCTTCGCGACCATCCAGTAGGCCCGGTGAGCCTCGTCGCTGACCGCCGCCGGCCCCTGGAGGACGGATTGATAGGATTCGTGATGACCGATGGCGATGACGTTGGCGTAAGGGCATTCCGCCCCCTCGTCCACCATCACCGGGTGCACGGCGCAGACGCCGACCAGATCCGCGCCGAGGCTTCTCGCCTTTTCCTTGATTTCCTGCGCCATGGCGGCGGGATCGGCGACCTCGCGCCGATGCGGGCCGACAGGTCCGCTGCGGCTCGCCGCCATTGCCCTGATGCGTCCGTTGAAGGTCTTGCGCGCCTCGGACTGGCCGTCATAGAGCGGCACCGACTCCATCCCCATGTCCTTCATGACCTGGACAAGGAGCGGATCGGCAAGCCCCTGCTCGCGGCGTTTCGTCGTGCCGGTGATCAATCCGTGGCTCCACCCTGAACTCATTGTGCCCTTCGGGCATCCTTATGGCTGGAAGGCTAGCACATTTTCACGATGCGCCAACCGCCGCCGTGACCTCGACAAGATCGCCCTCGGCCAGTCCCAGCGCCTCGCGCAGGCGGACCGGCGCGATGATTTCGACCTGCCGGGGGTCGTAGTCGCCCACTTCGGGCACGACGATGGCGGCCTTGATGCCGCCCGGCAGCGAGACCGGGTAAAGCAGGCCGTCGCACCAATTGGGATCGGGGTTGCTCATGCGCAGGCCCGGCGTCGCGCGCAGGCGTCGCCAGGCCTCAAGATCGGGACCGTCGGAAACGATCAGGTTGAGGGTTCCCGGATGGGGATCGATGCCGACCAACTCCTTGAAGGCGCGACGCGCCCAATCGGCGGAGGTAAACCCCACCGCCACCCCCTTCCCCGTGGCGACCCGCCCGCGAAAGACGATGGACGGAGCGTTCAAGCGAGAAGTCCCGCCTCGCGGAAGGCGCGTTCGGCCGCCGGGTGCAGCGGCGCCTCGCCGGGAGCGAGCGCGGCCTTGCCGATGGTCTTGGCGCGCGCCAGCACTGCGGGCAGGCCGCGGAAGAGCGGATTGGCGGCTTCGAGGCGCGCAGCCCCCTTGATGAAGGCGCTGACCACGGCATGGACGAAGGCATCGTCCGCCTTGGCCGCCGCCACAATGACGTTGAGGACGCCAAGTGCCGGGACATCCTTCGACATTCCGGGCACGCAATCGGCGGGCACCAGCGCCGGCGAATAATACGGGTGGGTCTTGCACAGGGCCGCGATGTCGGCGGCGTCGAAGCTCAGGACCTTGATCGCCACGCGATCGCACAGCTCGGTGAAATGGGTGCTGGGAATGGGGGCCGACAGCTGCGCCGCGACGTGGCCGTCGATCAGTGCGCTGCCGCCGTCGAAGGTCGAATCATGCTGGAACTGGATATCGGCGCCGCTCCAGCCCAGGCCCTTGACGATGTTGATGGCATGCTGGGCCATGCCGGAATTGGTGTGGCCGACGGCGATGGGCTTGCCCTTGAGTTCGCGTACGCTGGAAAGCGGCGAATCGGCGCGGGCGACGAAAAACAGCGGGCCTGCGTTCAGCGGCGTGACGATGCTGACGGGCGTCGGCGCCGTGAAGGGATCGGCGCCCTTGACCGCGCGCGGCACCCAATTGGAGGCCATGAAGCCAAGCTCCGCCTCCCCCCGCGCCACCCGTTCGGCATTGATGACGCTGCCCGTCGAGGTCAGCACCTCGGCGCCGTCGATGGCGCCCGCGTCCTTGAGGACGTCGGCGACCAGCTTGGCCTGGGTGAAGAAGGTGCTGAGGGCGTCGGAAGACGTGATGCGAATGTTGGTCATGGAATGCGCCTGATGAGTGGATATTCAAAGGAAACGGGCGCCCGCCGGGGCGCCCGTTCCAGTCTAGCGCGGATCAGAGCTTGTCCGCGTATTTCTTGTAGACCGAGATCTGTTTCTTGATCGCGGCAAGGGAGGCCTTGCCATCCATGTGCGCGATCGGGCCGTTGCCGGTCTTTTCCGCCCAGGCCACGAATTCGGCGTTGCCGAGGGCGCGCTTGAGGGCGCCTTCGAGAGCCGCGGTAATGTTGGCCGGCGTACCGGGCACGGTGGCGACGTAGCGTTCCAACCCAAGTTCGTCCAGCTCCGGATGGCCGTAATCCTTGGCCGTCTTGACGCCGAAGATGCTCTTGTCGGTGGTCAGCTCGAGCACCGGGACCAGGTCATGGGGCCCGATGTTCTTCTTTTTCATGCCACCGCCGATATAACGCCGGAAACTGCCCGCCGCCAGCATCGTGGTGTCGCCATCGCCGCGGATGACCGCGAGCGCGTAATCAGAGGACGACTTGTAGCCGGTGATGAACTGCACATCCTTGCCGAAGGTGTTCCACATGATCGTGCTGGTCATATAGGAAGTGCCGCCGGCGCCCAGTTCGGGGTTCTTGACCGCCCGCTTGAGGTCGAGGAGCTGCTTGAAGTCCTTGATCCCCGACTTGCCGGAAACAACCAGCACGTAGCTGCCCTTGGCGATGCGGCCGAGCCAGGTGTACTTGGTCAGGTCGTAGCGCTTGGTGTCGCCCTTGATATTGGGCAGCGCGTGGCCGGGAATGTTGAAAATCATCATCTTGCTGCCGTTCGGCCGCGTCTTGGCGAGGTCGATCGCAGCCTTGGCGCCGCTGGCGCCGGGCAGGTTCTTCGGGATGACGTTGATGTTGCCGCCCAGTTCCTTTTCCAGGTAGGGCGAGAGCTTGCGCACGATGGTGTCGAAACCGCCACCGGGGCCGTAGGGAATGGTGAATTCGATATTGCGGGTCGGCTTCCAGTCGGCCGCATCGGCCGAAACAGCGCCGAAACCGCTTGCAAGCGCTGCCGCTGCGAGGGTCAGGCCGGAAAACTTGTTCATCTGTGGTACTCCCCTGTTGTGAGGCGGATTATGTCAATTATCACACTGACTTATAGATCAAGCCCGCGCCCTGAGGAAGCATGAAGTATCAGTTTAATGAATAGCTTTAGAGGACTGATTTTGCATAATTTTAGGGGCCTGTGCTGACTCGCCCGACTGGTGGTGAACAAGGCGCCAGAGGCCGCCCTCGCGCACGAACAGGTTGCTTGCGGAAAGATAGAGCTCCCCGATCGCCTCGAAGCAGGTCACGAGCCATGCATCCCCGGCTTTGGTCGCCGTCGCTTCCATGGCGCTGATCGGCGGACGCGGCGGCTTGGCAAGGATCCCTTTCCATGTCTGCATGACCTTTTCGCGCCCGCGCACGGGCGGCCAGCCGGGATGGATGCAACTGACCGGCAGGTCCTCTGCCCAGAGGCCCTCCATCGCCAGGTAGTCGCCTGCGGCGAAGGCGGCATAGAATGCCTCGTTCGCCGCCAGAATTTCCGCCTCGTCCCGATCGTCCGACGCCATGTAGCTGTCCGCTCCCTGTTTCGTGCCTGCCGTATTACGGGTTGGCACCCTGTGGAACGAAGACTAGCATGTCCGGCACCTGCCCACAGTACCGGTCCGCATCTTGACAACGCCCGAAACCCCGAAATCGCCGTCCGTAGCGGAACGGTTGCTGGAGCGCTACTGGCGGCGCCTTCCCGGCAATTTCCGGGGCTGCATCTGGATGCTGCTGGCGGCGCTGTCGTTCATCATCGTGCAGTCCTTCACCAAGATGCTGGGCGGCAAGATCCCCAGCGCCGAAATCGCCTTCTTCCGCTGCGCCATCGGCTCGGTTGCCGTGCTCCCCTTCGTCATCAGCCGGCGGATGGATGCCTTCCGCACCCCCAACCTGCCCTTTCACCTGCTGCGCGGGATATTCGGCGCGGGCGCGGTTTTCCTGATGGTCTACGCCATCGTCCACATGCCCATCGCCGATGCGACGGTGATCGGCTTCACGCGAATGCTGTTCCTGATCGTCCTTGCGGTGATGTTCCTTGGCGAGAAGGTGCGCTGGCGGCGCTGGGGCGCCACCGCAGCCGGTTTCGGCGGGGTCATCCTGATGCTGCGCCCGGGCGACGGGGCCTTCCAGTTGGCCGCTTTCGCGGCCCTTGGCGCCGCGTTCTGCTTCGCCGCCGCCCATACCTGCATCAAGATGTGCACGACCCGCAAGGACCACCCGATGACGGTGCAGTCCTACTACGCGGTAATCGCCACGGCGATTACCCTGATACCGGCGATCCTGGTCTGGATCACGCCGACCTTCGAACAGGCGCTCATCCTGCTCGCCATGGGGGTGATGTCGGGAGTGGCGCAAAGCTGCACGGCCTTCGCCTATGGCGCGGGCGAAGCGACCTTCGTCTCGCCCTTCGATTACACGCGCCTTCTGTGGGCGGCCATGGCCGGCTGGTTCCTGTTCGCCGAACCGCTCGGCTTCACCACCCTTCTGGGGGCGGGCATCATCATCGGCGCCAATGCCTATATCGCTCACCGCCAGCGGGTCGAAACCCGGGCAGCGAAGGAAGCCGCCTAAGGGTTCATGATCCGGACCGGCTTGCCCTTGAGCCAGGCATCCACGTCCCCGACCCCCTGGCCGAAGAACTGCTCGTAGCCTTCCTTGCAGGTGTATCCGAGATGCGGCGTCGCCACGATTCGGTCCATGCGCCTGAACGGGTGATCCGACGGCAGGGGTTCCGTATCGAAGACGTCGAGGCCGGCCCCCGCGATGGTACCCTTCTCCACCGCCTCGATCAGCGCCTTTTCATCGACGATCGGCCCGCGCGAGGTATTGATAAGGAAGGCCGAGCGCTTCATCTTCGCGAGCTGGGCCGCGCCGATCATGCCGCGCGAACGTTCGGAAAGAATGATGTGCATGGTGACGACGTCCGAGCGCGTCAGCAGGTCATCGAGACTGGCGGCCTTTTCCACCCCATGTTCGGCGCATTTTTCGGCCGTGAGGTTCTGGCTCCAGGCGATCACGTTCATGCCAAAGGCCTTGCCGTAGCCCGCCACCGGCGCGCCCTGTCGGCCAAGGCCGACGACGCCCAGCGTCTTGCCCCGCAGGCCGACGCCTAGGCCGACCTGCCAGCCGCCGTTGCGCACGCTTTCCACCTCGCGCGGGATGTTGCGCACGGTGGCAAGGATGAGCCCCCATGTCAGTTCCGCCGTGGGGAAGCCGATCGATTCGGTGCCGCACACCACCACGCCGTTGTCCTTCGCCCCCTGCAGGTCGATACCGAGGTTGCGCATGCCGCCCGTAACCAGCAACTTCAGGTTCGGCAGCCTTTCGAACAAGGCGCGCGGGAACAAGGTGCGTTCACGGATGCAGACGACGATCTCGAACGGCTCGAGCCGTTTGACCAGCTTGTCCATGTCGGCGACATGGTCGTTGAACACGGTGATTGCGACCCGGTCCTCGAGCACCGACCAGTCGGCGACGGAACGGACCGCGTTTTGAAAATCGTCAAGAATGGCGAGACGCAAGGGATGACCTCCTGCACAGACAAATGGGGCGCGGTCAGCCCGCGCCCCAT
Organism: Alphaproteobacteria bacterium; assembly: GCA_030831315.1. GTDB lineage: Bacteria > Pseudomonadota > Alphaproteobacteria > SMXQ01 > SMXQ01 > WHSO01. The sequence continues at coordinate 15,714 of JAURLI010000006.1, read as the reverse complement.
CGTTGGATAATGGCTATTCGTCGCTGATGTCGATCCAGTTGCCGTCGGGATCGGCCATCTGGAAGGCGCCGAGCGCAGATTTCTTGAACAGCTTGCGGCGCACTTCCGATTCGGAACTGCCGCCGAGCGGACGCGGCGCAAGGTAGGTGTTCTTTTCTGCGACGCGCTTCATTTCCTTCTTGAAGGCCGCCATGTCAGGCACGCGGATGCCGATATGATCGGGCCCCGGGCGCTTGATCGACATGCCGCCGAAAACCTCGATGTTCCAGGGCAGCAGCGAGAGCGTCACGCGCCCGTCGGTCAGGTGAATGCCCGACTTGCCGCGCGGCGTGTTGCGGGGCTTCAGTTCGAACACATCCTGGTAGAACTCGGCGCAGATTTCCGGGTTCTTGGTGCGGATGGCGAAGCGGACGAGCTGGCACTCATCCTTCTTGCGCCAACTGTCGTCGCGCTGTTCCTTGTAGACGTCCTTCAGGTTCTTGCCCTTGCGTTCGGCAAGGTCGATCACGTTGCCGTCGGGATCGTTGGCCGACCAGTCGGCGAAGGGACGGATCGAAGGACGCTTTACGGCCGAAGCACCCTTGTGGTTCTTCATGCGCTTGCGCACTTCGTCGATCGAATCGACGACGATGCCGAAATGATCGAAGCCCCCCATGTAGCCGTCGCGGCGCGGCAGGATATTGAGGCCCACGTAGCCGTCGCCGACCACGGCCGAGGCTTCCGCATCATGATTGGCGCGCTCGCTGGTGTGCAGCTTGAAGATCGAGCGGTAGAAACGCTCGAGCAGCGGGTACTGATGGCTGATCATGGCCATATGGTTGATCTGCGAAAACATCATGCGTTCCTTCCTTGGATTGAACGGGCCTTGGTTCAAACGGGCCTCAGCCTTCCTTTTTCTTGCGCTTCTTCTTGCCGGAGCTGCAGTTCTTGGGATTGCTGAAAACCTTGCAATCGACGGTCCCCTTGCGCTCCATCACCGCCATCGCCTTGGCGATCAGCGGCTTCGGCGTGCTGACCAGCGCGGCGACGTTCTCGGTCACTTCCTGCCAGTCCTGGGGGAACAGATCGAGATTGAGGCGGTTCATCTCATCGACGAAGTCCTTGTCCTTCATCAGGTTGGTCCAGCCCGTGCGAAGGGCCGCCAGCCGGTCGGCCGGTACGCCCGGGGGCGCCAGGTAGGGGCGCCCGAGCGCAACGGTGCGCGAGAAGAACCGCAGGATGTCCTTCTGCTCGGGGTTCTGGGCCAGATCGATCATCAACGGCACGCCCTTCGGCCCCATGCGGTCAGAAAGGCCTACCTGGTAGAGGAACACAGCCTTGCCCGACTTGATCCAGTCGGGGTGGCTGCGGTCGAAGGAACCGAAGGAATAGCCGTGGCGGGCCTGCACTTCGCCCCGCTCCATGGCAAGATCGATGTCGCCCGCGCTGCGGTAGCCGATGATGATCTTGAACTTGGTGCCGAGCATGTTGTTGAGGATCGTCGGGTAAAGGACCGTCCCCGAACCGGCACCCGTGCCGCCCGAGAGAATCTCCTTCTTCTTCGTATCCTCGATCGTCTTGACCCCTGCGGTGCCCATGACCACGGTCATCAGGTTGGAAATGCCGGTCGAGCCGATCCAGTTGAACTTCACCGATTCGAAGCGGACGCCCTTGCCGTCGGTCACTTCATGCTGGGGGATCGAATTGCCGATGGAGGCGATGTAGGTGCCGTCCTTGGGCGCGTTGTTGTACATGAAGTTCGTCGCGTTCACGTGGCCCGCCCCCGGCATCGCCTTGGCGATCATGGTCGGGGTTCCGGGAATGAACTTCGGGTACTTCTTGGCGATGGTCTGGGCGATGGCGATATAGGAACCCGCCCCGGTCGAGACGATAATGGTCGACGTCTTGCCCTTGAAGAACTCCTCCACCGTTTCGGCGCGAGCGCTGGTCACGCCAGCCGAAACGATACCGATTGCCGCAAGGGCGGCGATTGAACGCGCAAAGGTCATCGTGGTCTCCCTTTTTTGTTTTGCCGGCTCTTGTTATTGCGCCGTCAACTCGCAACGACGCCGGACGGGCCGGGTTCTTCTGTCAGATCGATGTAAACACCCTCGATATCGGTGATGTGGCCTGTGCCCAGCGGGCACTGCTTGAACAGGTCGAGCCGCGCCTTCCCTTCCATGCCGTAGCCGAGCGGGCGCGCATGGAACAGCGGGTTCTGGCCCGTCAGGTCCTCGAGGTCTTCCATGACCTTGTCGACGCTCTCGACGCGGAAACCGATGTGGTCGGGTCCCGTGCGCTGGGGGTCCATGTCGGCAAAATCCGCCATCTTCCACTGGATGAGGGCGAGAACCATGTTGCCATCGGTCAGGTAGTAATTGCCGTTGCCGTAATTCTTGTTTAGCGGCTTCAGCTCGAACACCTCGCTATAGAATTCCGCACAGCGTTCCGCATGGCGCGTCCGCACGGCGACATGGCTGAAGTGGCGCTTCGTGCGCTCGAGGCTTTCCGCGTAAACATCCTTCTGGAAGCCGATGTTCCGCTGCGACAGGTCGAACACGTTGCAATCGGGATCATGACCCGAATAGGCCGCGAAGGGGCGCACCGGCGGCCGCTTGATGGCTTCGAGCGTCGGATCGAACTTGCGGATGCGCTCAACCGCGAGATCCAGATCCTCGACCTCGAGCCCGAAGTGATCGAGGCCGGAACAGCGGCCTTCGCGGCGCGGAATGATGTTCATCCCCACCTGCCCGTCGCTAACCACCGCCGCCCGCGCGGGCCGGTAGTTCTTCGCGGTCCTGAGACCGAACAGCGCTTCGTAGAAACGCGCGTTCATGGCGTAGTAGTCCGAGGCGATGGCGATGTGGTTGAGCTTGGCGAACACGATCAGATTCCTCTTTGTTTTTATGACAGGCCCCGCGCCGGAGCGCGGGGCGATAGACGCAGGATCAGCTAACGATGTCTAGCAGGACGCCGTCGGGATCGGCGATGTGCCAGCTGCCGAGGCTGGAAGCCTGGAGCATTTCGAGACGCGCCTGCCCTTCCGGGCCGGTGCTGACCGGCGACGGCGCGATCAGCGGGTTGTTGTCGGCGATTTCCTGAACGTCGGCCTTGAACTTCTCGAGGTTCTCGACCTTGAAACCGATGTAGTCCATGCCCGGTCCGACGATGCCGGTGTTGGCGTATTTCTTGATGCTCCAGGGCAGCAGGATGACCGACATGCGGCCGTCGGTGACGCCGTAGGCGCCTTCGATCGGCAGGTTCGACGGCTGCAGGCCGAAAACGTCCATGTAGAACTCGGCGCAGGCTTCCGGATGCAGGGTGCGGATGCCGACATGGCAGATGGTGCGGTCCTGCTGCCAGTCGTTGTGGGTATAGACGTCCTTCATGTTCCCGCCCTTGGCCTCGGTCAGGTCGAAGACGTTGCCGTCGGGATCATGGGTCGAAATGGCCGCGAACGGGCGCGAAGACGGCCGCTTCAGGTATTCGCAGTTGGGATATTTCTTTTCCATCTTGGCCAGCGTCGCCTGCAGGTCATCGACCTGAATGCCGAAATGATCGAGACGGGCGGGACGTCCGGCGCGGCGCGGATTGATGTTCATGCCGACGTAACCGTCGCCGATGGAAACGGCACGCGACGGACGCGCCTTGGGCGAATTGCGCATGCCGAACATCGATTCGTAGAACTTGGATTCAAGCGCGTAATTACCGCTCATGATGGCGACGTGATTGATTTTCGATGCCATGATCCGGCACTCCTCCCTGGGGTTTATTCGCGGTCTTCGACCGAGAAATGGTTTCCGGTGCCGAGATTGTATTTCTGCTGCGATACATCAACGCGGCCCGACGACTTCTGCGTAGCCGAGGAGAATGCGCCGACCTGAAGCAGCTCCAGGTCGCCTTCACCACAGTTCTCGAACCAGTAGCGGAAATAGCGCGGCGTGAAGATGCCTTCGTGCGGGCCGAATTCACCGAGCAGCTCGTCGCCCACGCCGTAGAACCGCACCCTGCCCTTCAGCACCATCCACATGCTGTCCGCATCAGTGTGATAATGCAGGTTGTTCTCGCCGCCGTTCTTCTTGACGATCTGCACGACGCCGCGCACCGCGCCGCCGCGGCCAAACCGTACAAGCGCCTTGGAATGCCCAAGATCGGCGTCCGGCTTGCTGTAGCTGAACTTGACGACTTCCTTTTCCGCCTCGTCCACCTGCACCTGGATTTCAGGCTCCAGCGCCCACGCTTCCGCATTTGCCATGATTTACGTTTCCTCCCGTGTGGCGGCGCTTATTGGCAATCGACCGATGCCGCCTGCGACTTGTTGCCGCTGTATTTGACCGTGCAATTCATCCCGGCCTTGAGCTCGCCGCGCTTGGCGTCCTTGCCGCCGATCTTCACTTTCGTGCGGCTGCCGGAAATATTCGCCTCGTGCTTGGCGCCCTTCGCCTTGAAGACGATCTTGCGCCCGCCCTTCTGAACGTCGTCGAGGGTCGTCTTGACCGACTGCAGCTCAATCTTCTTGAACTGCACTTCCATGCGGTCCTTGCGCGAGACCGCGTCGATGGTGGCGTTCACAATCCCGGCCGGCTTTTCCATCAGGCGGGTGACGAGCTTTTCCAACTCCACGCCCGAGAGCGGGGACACATCGAGCTTTCGCCGATTGGCCTCGGCCAGGAAATCCGGGTCCTTCATCGTCTTGTCGAAGGCCGTGCGCAGCATCTTCAGACGGTCGGCCGGAATACCCGGAGGTCCGAGCAGCGGGCGCGCCATCTCGAGCGGCGCAAAGGCCAGTTCGAGGATGTCCTTGTGCTCCTGGGTCTTGGCCAGGTCGCCGATCAACGGCACCGACGCCGGGATTTCCGGATCGCGCGACAGGCCGCTGATGCCGAGCAGGTTGATCTTCTTGTCGCGAATCCACGACGCCTGGGTCGACTGGATGGACGACCACGACCAGCCGCAGCGCCCCTGCACCTCGCCACGCTCCATGGCCAGCGTAATCGCCGTACCCTGGTTGTAGCCGGTGATCAGCTTGAACTTGGTGCCGAACAGGTTGTTGAAGATGTTGGGATAGATATCGGTATCGCCGCCCGGGCCAAGGCCGCCGACGATCAGTTCCTTCGTGAACAGGTCGTTGAAGGTCTTTACCGGCGCCGTCTGGTAGGACACGCACAGGCTGGTTTCCCGCGTGATCGAACCGATCCAGCTGAACTTGCGCGGATCGTAAGTGACGCCCTTCTCGCGGAAGACGGCGCTGGTCGACACCGCGCCGCGATGGACGATGGCGATCACCGTGCCGTCGCGCTTGGCCGCGTTGTAGAGATAATTGGCCGCGACCACGCCGCCCGCGCCCTGGCGATGCTGGCGCACGAAATCCGGGTTGCCGGGAATGTGCTTTTTCATGTGGGCCGTGGTGGTCAGCACATAGGTCGCGTAACCGCCGCCGGGGCCGGCGCTGATAACCAGCGTAATCGTCTTGCCCTTGTAGAAGTCGTTGCCCGACTGGGCAAAGGCGGAGGTTCCTCCGGTCAAGGCGAGGGCAGTGGTCAGGGCAGCAATGCCGCCAAGAAGGCCGTGGGTTTTCATGGTCTCTCCCTGTATCGTTTTTTATTGCTTTGATTTCGAAAGACTACACCCCCGGGGGGCCGTGCGGCAACGCCTGAGGCCCCGAAAACCGGGCGCTGGCCCCGTCCATGCGTGTTGCGCTATGGGCGGAAAGGACTATTCTCCGCAGACGATGTTTTTCGCCGGGCCGCCCGGTTCGTAACGGGATTCAACACATTGTCCTCCAAGCCCTTTTCCGAAAACCCGCTGTTCACTTATATCCGCGCCAACCCTCAGGGCTGGGTGGTCGTGCTGGTTATGTTCTTTGCGCTCAGCATGGTTTCGACGACGCGGGCCTCGATCGGCCTTGCCATGCCGTCGCTGGAGCGGGACCTCGGCTGGTCCCGCAGTTTCCTCTCCATCGTCGTCGCCTGGGCGCTGATCTGCATGGCGTTGATGAGCCCCATCATAGGCAACCTCCTCGACAAGTTCGGGCCGCGCCGCATCCTCCTGTCCGGCCTCTTGGTGACGGCGCTCGCCCTCGGCCTGTCGTCGCAGGTCTCGTCGTCCTGGCAGATCCTGATCGCCTATTCGGTGTTCGGCGGCATCGGTTTCGGCATCGTGTCGAAAAACGTCGCCTCGGCCACCATCGCGCGGCACTTCACCCATGACCGCGGCTTTGCCGTCGGCGTCGCCAATGCCGGTTCCACGGCGGGGCATATCGCGCTGCTGCCGGTGATGGCGATGATCCTGTCGGTCTTCGGATGGCGCTGGGGCTATGTGTTCCTGGCCGTTGTCTGTCTCGCCCTCATTCCGCTCGTTCTCGTCCTCATTCCGAACGAAAAGCCGGGCGCCCAGCATGCCAAGGGCAGACCCGGTTCCGACGAAGTGGTGCCCGAGAAGCTGAGCGGCCGCCTGAAACTGCTGTTCACCAACCGCACGTTCCTGGCCCTGCTCGGCTCCTACACGATCTGCGGGTTCACCGCGACCGGCATGATCGACACTCATTTCCTGCCCTATGCCATCGCCTGCGGCATTCCCATCGTCGTCAGCGCGACGGCCTACGGCGTACTCGCCGCCTGCAACATGGGCGGCATGGCGCTTTCGGGCTGGCTCTCGGACCGCATCAACCGGCCGATCCTGCTTGCGGTGATCTACGTCATGCGCGGGCTCAGCTACATCATCCTGCTGCTGGTGCCGGTCTATGACGTCAACCTGATCTGGGTTTTCGCCGTCATGTTCGGCATCTTCGACTATTCGACGATCCCGGTGACGACGTCGCTGGTCGCATCCCACGTGGGCCTGCGCACCATCGGCCTGTCGCTCGGCGTGCTGGCGATGTTCCACGCCGCGGGCGGTGCGCTCGGCGCGTTCCTCGGCGGCGTGCTGTTCGATGCCTACGACAATTACGATGGCGTCTGGATCGCGGCGATTTCGGTCGCCATGATTGCCGGCATCCTGTCGCTGACCATCCGCGAAAACCGTCCATCGCGCGGTTTGCGCCGCCCGGCGCCGGAAGCCGAACCCGCCAAGGCCTGAGAGACGGAAAGGACGTTCATGGCCCGCACCTTCATCGTCTCCGTCGCCTGCGACGACCGCACCGGCCTGATCGCCGCCGTCACCGGGCGCCTGTTCGATCTTGGCGGCAACCTGGGCGACACCAGCTTTGCCGTGCTCGGCGCCGGCGCGGAATTCACCTCCCTCGTCGATCTGCCCGATCATCTCAGCGCCGATGCGGTGCGCGCCGAACTCGCAGCCCTGCCAGAGACTGCGGGCGGCGTCATCGAGGTCGCCCCCTACAACCGGCCGACGGCGCACGGGCCGCTCGGCGAAGTCACCCATGTGGTCACCGTCTCGGGCGGCGACCAGCCCGGACTGATCGCCCGCGTCGCCGAAGTATTCGGCGAATTCGGTGCCAATATCCTGAACATGGATGCGGGGCTTGAGGCCGGCGCCTACACGATGCGATTCGCCGTCGCCATCCCTGCCCCCGCCGCGGACAAGTGCCTCGCCACCGTCGCCAATACCGCAGGCGGGATGAACCTCAACTGCCGTTGGCGCGGCGCCGACGACGCTGGCTGACCGAACCATCATGAACGCCATATTTTTTGCCATCGTCGTGATCGCCTTCGCCGTCACCGGCGTTCGCGAAATCATGTGGACCGCTCCTGCCCCCGCCGCGGGCAAGGCCGATCCACTGTCGCCCATGGCAGAGTTGGCGAAAAGCATGGTCGACCAGGCGGGCGCCTCGGTCACGCTCGCCATCGGCCTGATCGGCGTGATGACGCTGTTTCTTGGCCTGATGAAGGTGGCCGAAGCCGGCGGGCTGTTGGTCATCATCGCGCGCACGATCCGCCCACTGATGACGCGCCTGTTCCCCGATGTGCCCGGCGATCATCCGGCGATGGGGGCGATGATCCTGAACTTTTCCGCGAACGTGCTCGGTCTCGGCAACGCGGCGACGCCGTTCGGCATTCGCGCCATGCAGGAACTGGCAAAGATCAACCCGCATCCGGGCACGGCTTCGAACGCGATGGTTCTGTTTCTTGCCATCAATACTTCGTCGATCACGTTGCTGCCGACCGGGGTGATCGCGCTGCGCGCCGCCGCCGGCTCGGCCGATCCCGCGACCATCGTGCCGACGACGTTGTTTGCGACCATCGTTTCCACCACCGTCGCCATCTTCGCGGCCAAGCTGTACCAGCGCTTTTCCGCCCTGCCCGCAGCCCCGGTGCTGCCCGTCCATGCGCCCATCACGCGCGAAGACCCCGCCTTCGCCGATGCCGACCCGGCCCAGGACAAGGCCGACCTGCCGCCCATCAGCGCCGCCGACGCGGGCGCCGCCTACCCGTTCTGGGTATCAGTCCTGGTGCTTGGCTTCATCGTCGCCCTGGTCCCGATCACGATCTTCTGGGGCCGCACCATCAGCCCCTGGATCATTCCCGGCCTGATGGTGGCGTTGCTCGGCTTCGGCTGGGCGCGGCGCGTTCCCGTCTACGAGGTGTTCGTCGACGGCGCCAAGGAAGGCTTCAACGTCGCCGTGCGCATCATTCCCTACCTGGTCGCGATCCTCGTTGCCATTGCCATGCTGCGGGCATCGGGCACGCTCGAGATGTTCGTGCGCGCGGTCAGCCCCGTCACCGCCATGTTCGGACTGCCCGCTGAAGCCCTGCCGATGGCGCTTCTGCGTCCGCTTTCGGGATCGGGGGCCTATGGCCTACTCGCCTCCGTCATCAACGACCCGAAAATCGGCCCCGATTCCTACGCGGGGCTGCTGGTATCAACCCTGCAAGGTTCGACCGAAACGACGTTCTACGTCCTCGCCGTCTATTTCGGCGCGGTGCAGATCAGGCGTATCCGCCACGCGCTGGCCGCCGGCCTGACCGCAGACGTCGCCGGCATCGCCGCGGCCGTCATCATCTGCCTGCTGCTGTTCGGCGCCTAAGGGGCTTTCTCCGGCCCCTTCGCCGCGTTACAGTCGCGGCAACGATAAACATTCCCGTGGGAGGACTTCATGGCGTTTTCCAGTTGGCGCGGCACCGTCGGCCTGATCAACCCGACCCTTCGTCCCGGCATGACCGAGGAGGTCATTCGCCTTCTGCCCGAGGGCATCGGCGTCATTCCGCTGTTCCTCAACATCACGCGCGGCACGCGCGAGGAATTCCTGCCGCTGATGAAGGCCTATGAGGCCGAAATCCAGCGCCTCGTCCCCCAGAACGTCGACCTGATCCATCCCAACGGCGCGCCGCCCTTCATGGTGCACGGCTTCCGCAAGGAAGCGGAAATCGTCCGCAAGTGGGAGAAGAAATACAAGACGCCCATCTTCACCGCCGGCCAGAACCACATCGCCGCGATGAAAGCGCTGAAGATAAAGAATTTCGTGGGCGCCACGTATTTCTCGGGCAGCATCAACAAGACCTTCGCCGATTACTTTACTGCTGCAGGGTTCAAGGTGAAGGCGATGGCAGGCATCGATGTTCCCTTCGACAAGGTGCAGGAACTTCCCGCCGAGATGATCTACGCGCATATCAAGCGCGAATTCCTCAAGGCCAAGGGCGGCGATGCCATCTACATGCTGGGTTCCGGCTGGCGTACGCTCAATATCATCGACACGCTGGAGCAGGACCTGGGCGTGCCGGTCATCCATCCGGTGACGGCGCGGGTCTGGGAAATCCAGAAGCGCCTCAACGTCAACGAGCCGCGCGCGGGCTACGGCTACATGCTGGCCGAACTTCCCTGAGGCGACGCCTTACGCGCGGTTCGCGGCACTAACCGGATTGCTCAGCGTGCCGATACCCGGCACCGACACCTCGATCACATCGCCCGGGCGCATGTAGACCGGCGGCTTGCGCCCATGCCCCGCGCCCGACGGCGTGCCCGTGGTGATGATGTCGCCCGGCATCAGCCGGTAATAGCGCGCGTAATGGGCGACGATATCGGCCATGGGGAAGATCAGGTCGTCCATGCCCGATGACTGCATCAACTCACCGTTCAGCCGCGTCTCGATCCGCATGGCAGCGGGATCGGGAAACTCGTCGGCAGTGACGAAGGCGGGCCCCATAGGACAGAAGGTCGGGAACTGCTTGCCCAGCAGTGTCTGGTCGCGCGACCCCTTTCCCCCGGCCCAGTCCCGCGCGGAAACATCGTTCAGGATGGTGAAGCCGGCGATGGCCGTCATTGCCTCGGCCGCGCTTACCCTGTGACAGGGCCTGCCGATGACCATGGCCAGCTCGCCCTCGAAATCGACCTTGTCGGGGAATTCGTCGGGCAGAACGATTGCCTCGCCCGTACCCACGATCGCGTTGATGTTTTTCAGGAACCCGCGCGGCGTGGACGGCAGTTCCGGATTTTCTATGCCGCGCCGCTTCGCCATCTCGCGATGGTGTTCAGCGAAGGTCTGGCCCGCACAGACGACGATGCCGGGGCGCAACAGCGGCGCGGCCAGAGCCGCTTCACTCAGGCCCGTGATGGCGCCGTCCGCCCGCAGGCGGGCACGCAGGCCTGCATCATTGGCGACGGTCTCAACAACGCGCCGGGCAAGGCCCAGGCCTTCGTCGCCGCCGGCGATGATGGCGATGACGTCACCCGGCAGCCATGCGGCAAAGGGCAGCGCCCCTGCCGCGCCGCGGAAATCCAGAACCTCCTCGCTGCCGAGCATGGCGCCTGCGCGCGCAGCGGTATCGCGACGTATCATCACCAGTTTCATTCGGCGTCCTCCGCCCCCGCCCGCAGCGGCGTGCCGTCGTCTGCAAAGGCATCCCCCTCGCCGAACAGGCGGTCATAGCGGTTTTCATCGACGTGCTGGAATTCCCACCAGTTCCCGTCTCGGTCGCGGAAATGAAACTGGTAGGTGCCGTGGCGCATGCCGACGCGGGTGATCTTGTCGATCTCGTAGACGTCCTTCAAGGCTTCGGCCTTTTCATGGGCCTCCATGACGGCTTCGGCGCTCGGCAGGTCGATTCCCCAGTGATTCCACAGACCCATGGGGTGAACCTTGTCCTCGCCGACCTCGACGCAGACGATGCTCCAGTACCCGCCCGAGCGGATCAGCATGGTGCGCCGTCCGTGGCGCACGCAATCAAGACCGAGAAATTCCTCGTAGAAGCGCCGGGATTTGGCGAGGTTGCGGCATTCCAGCGTGCCGTGCGACAGGCGCAGCGGCCGGTTGAGCCGCGCGGGCGCACCTTGCGCATCCGTCATATCGTGACCTCCCCACCATGATCTTTTCCTGGGCCAACTATATCGCAGGCAATCAGTCCTGCGCGAGCCGCGCTTCGGCACGCCCGATCAGCAGCGAAAAGGCAATGATGCCCACGCCACAGGCACCGAAGATCCATGCCCCCGCCTGCCAGCCGCCGAGAAAGGCGACCGCGGCCGCAACCAGCGGCGGCCCCACGAACTGGCCGAGGTGCGAGCCCTGCACGAGCAGGCCGTTCGTCGCCCCGATCTGCGCGGGCGTCGGCGAAAAGACCGGCGCTGCCCCAAGCACGCTGGCTGGAAGGAATCCCCCGAAGAAGGAAAACACGAGGGCGAGCGCGAAACGCGCCGCATCGGGCAACAGATTCAAAAAGATCAGCGGACCGGTGATCGTGAACAGGACGCCGACGAAGGCGATCAGGCGCCAACGCCGAACACCCCGCTGGTTGAGCCAGCCGCCGATGATATTGCCGGGCAGGTTGACGAGGATGATGACGACCGTCAGCAGCGCCGCACCGCCGAGGCCCGCGCCGCGCTGTTCCACCAGGAATGTAGGCAACCAGACCATCAGCGCCGTCCACAACAGCGTGTAGCAGCCGAAACAGACCGCCAGAAGCCAAGGCCCGGGTGTCGCCGCGGTTACGGCGATGTCGTGCCAGGCACGAGCGCCGCGCCCCGGCGCCGCCTCACCCTGGGGCATTGTCCGCAGCACGATTGCCATGTTGAGCGCCCAGGCAAAAGACGCCGCCGCCATCACCAGCCACGCGCCGCGCCAGCCCCATGCGGCGAGCACCATGGGCGAGAGCACGAGCATGGCCCCCATGCCCGTCGACATGAATGAACCCCAAAGGCCGAAGGCAAAGCGCTTGTGTGACGGCCCCACCGCGCGTGCGATCAGCGAAGGCGCGGTCACCACGGCAACAACAAAACCCAATCCTTCGATGAAGCGCGAGGCAAGAAGAAAGAACGCATCGGTGGCGAGCGCGCCGAGCGCCGAGCCCACGCCCATCAGCGCCACGCCCAGCACGGCAAGGGCACGATGGCCGATGCGGTCGGCGAAGACACCGATCAGCATCCCAAGCGTCATGCCCGTTGCCGAATAGATCGAAACAACCCAGCCCGCCGCGATCAGGTCGAGCGAGAGTTCGGATCGCATCATCGGCAGCGCCGCGGGGATCTTGCCGATATGGGCGGCGCCGATGATACCGGCGCCGACGGCGGCCATCACCACCGACCAGCGGGTGTCCTTACCTGTATCCATGAAAACCCTACTCGCCCGAACGCTTGCGCCCCGTGACCATGGACCAGGTCAGGTTTTCGCGATGAACGAGGCTCGCCAGCAGGACGCCCGCGACATGGGCAACCACCAGCGCCATGACGATGTTCGCCGAGAGTTCGTGCAGTCCTTCCATCAGCCGGCGGAAGGCCCGGCCGCCATAGCCGTACCATGATGCCAGCGGTCCCGCGCCGTCATGAACGCCATAGAGGACCACGCCGGTTCCGACAACGACGATAAGCCCGATCAGGAGCACAACGACCATCGCCCCGCCCGCAGGGCTGTGGCCGACATAACGGCGGGCACGAAACAGCAGCAGATCGCGCAGATAGGCAAGCACCGTGGACGGGCGGTAAATGAAGTCCGTAAAGCGCGCGTGCCTAGTACCGACCAGCCCCCAGAGGATACGGGCGGCGACCAGCGCGCCGACCACGTAGCCCGCCCAGACATGAACGGTCATCAATTCGTCCTCGGTCGCGTAGGCAACGAAGAACAGCACCGCCACGGTCCAGTGAAAGACGCGGACAAAAGGGTCCCATACTTTTTCAGACATTCCTGTCGTTTCATTCATGAATTTCAAAACCCGCCGAACTTGCCCCCTGCCCCGCAATTGCGAGGCAGGATCACTGCAATTGGGCGCACTTGGCCGCCCGTCAAAGGTGTGCGAAAATTGCCCGAAATTTCATACCTGTGGCCCTTCAGGGAGGCTATAGAATACCAAAGGCTGGAACACCAAAGGAAGGACGCCATGCGCAAGATCCATACCCTCAACAGCAAGTCGGCCAAGGTCAAGAAAAACCTCAAGTATCCGGTCATCGACGCAGACGCTCACGTGCTCGAGGGCGAATGGGCGGTGCTCGACTTCGTCAAGCAGGTCGGCGGCGCGAAGATGGTGAAGAAGCTCGAGAAGTACGGGCGTCCCGGCTACACGAAGAAGCATCGTTCGATGTTCTGGGCGGCGCCGTCGGGCAAGTACACGATCGACCGCGCGACCTGCATGCTGCCCAAGCTTTATGCCGAACGGCTCGAAGATGCTGGCATCGACTTCGCAATCGTCTACACGACCTACGGCATTTCCGCGAACCAGATCCGCGACGATGAGGAACGCCAGGTTCTCGCCCGCTCCCTCAACATGCTCTACGCCGACATGTTCAAGGACGTTTCCGACCGCATGACGCCGTCGGCCGTGGTACCGACCTGGACGCCCAAGGAAGCGATCGCCGAACTGGAATTCGCCCATTCGCTCGGCCTCAAGACCATCACCATCTCGGGCGAAGTGCGCGACGCGGTTCCCGAAGTGGCCAAGGTCAGCAAGGCACTTGGGGAAAAGACCCAGCGCGTGACCTCGATCTGCATGGAACCGCGCAACGGCTACGACTACGACCCGTTCTGGAAGCGCATCATGGAACTGGGCATGCTGCCCGCCGGCCATGCCGGGTCGCAGAAGACCGCGCGCCGCCAGTCGCCCAACTGCTATTCGTTCAACCGGCTGGGAACCTTCTCTGTCGGCAACGAGTTCTTCGCCCGCTCGCTGATTTTCTCCGGTGTCTGCCGCCGCTTCCCCAAGCTCAAGGTCGCCTTCCTCGAAGGCGGCGCGGGCTGGGCGGCGCAGCTCTACAACGACCTGATGGAAATCTACGAGAAGCGCAACATCGACTGGATCTACGAGCACCAGGATCCGTCGAAGCTCGACGTCGAGCTGATGGAAGAGATGTTCGACCGCTACGGCCACCGCCCCTACCTCAGCAAGAAGCAGTGGCGCAAGAGCCCGGACCTGCCGCAGTCCCAGAAGGTCGAAACCCGGCCGATGAATGACTGGGAAGCCTCCGGCATCACGTCGAAGAAGGATATCCGAGACCAGTTCGTGCCAAACTTCTACTTCGGCGCCGAAGCCGACGACATCATGACTGCCGTCGCCTTCAACGACAAACTCAACCACTTCGGCGTCAAGCTGAAGGCGATCTTCTCCTCCGATATCGGCCACTGGGACGTGCCCGACCTGTCGAAGGTCCTGCATGAAGCCTGGGAATTGGTCGAAAAGGGCCTGATCACCGAAGAAGACTTCCGCATGTTCACCTTCGAGAACGCGGCGGAAATGCACTATTCGATGAACCCGAACTTCTACAAGGGCACCGCCGTCGAAGGCGCCGTCGAAAAGCTGATGGCGAAAAAGAAGCAGCAGAAGGCTTCCGCCTCCGCCGCCGAATAAATACGATCCATCCCAACGAAGACCCCGCGGGCGCGCCCCGCGGGGTTTTTTGTCGCCTTCAGCCCGCGCCGCGGATCGAGGGCTCCTCTCGGCAACCGGCGGCCGCCCTGTCGGGATCCAACGCCGGGTTCCACAGGCTGCCGTTGTAGCGCCCGGCCGTCTGGCCGTCCGAGCGCGCCGAAGCGAGCCAGACCAGAACCGGGTTCATGACATCGATCGGCAACAGCTGGCGGCCCGGGCGCGGCGGCCGGTTGGGATCGGAATCGCAGGCGCCGCCCGGCAACAGGCAGTTCACATCGACGCCCTTGCCCTTCAGGTCGTCGGCCCAGATATACGTCGAGGAATCGATCGCCGCCTTGGTGACGCCGTAGGGGCTCTGGCATTCCTTGTAGAAATTGTGGATCGACGTCGTCAGGTTGATGATCTTGCCGTATTCCTTCCGCAGGAAATACCGCGCCGCCGTGCGGGACATGTTGAAGGTGCCGACGACATTGACCGTCACCGTTTCACGGTAAATGCGCGGATCGGTCTCCCAGAATTTGAGGTTGTTGCCTTCGGCCGGGATGCCGGGGCCGCGATGAAAACGCCGCGCATTGTTGACCAGCACGTGCAGGTCGCCGAAAGCATCGATGGTCCGGTCGAGGCAATTCTGGCAGGCGGCAAGGTCGGTGATATCGGTTGCCACGGCAAGCGCATGGCCCTTGCCGGCAATCTTTTCGATTTCGTGGGCAACCTCGTCTAGGCCCGCCTTGTCCGGCGAGGCGACGGTGATCTGCGCGCCCTTTTCAGCCAATGCCAGCGCCATCGCTCGGCCAAGGCCCCTTTCGGCCCCGGTGACGATGACGACACGGCCCGTCAAGTCGATATCCGGCAGTTGAACCGACGCCATGGTGTTCCTCCCTGATTTATTTTGTCCTGTTGGGGAAAACATACACCGTCCCGCCCTTGACCGCCAAAGGGCGCGCGGTATCGTACCGGCATGTTTTTACGCCTCCTCCCCGCCGCCCTCCTCGCC
>JAURLI010000035.1 GCA_030831315.1 Alphaproteobacteria bacterium | reverse complement strand
GGCCCGAGATCCTTCGACATGCCCCAGCGTGCGACCATGGCGCGTGCCAGCGCCGTGGCGCCGCGAATGTCGTCGTCGGCACCCGACGATACGGAGCCCAGCAACTCGCGCTCCGCCACCCGGCCGCCGAGAGACACCGCAATGCGACCGTGCAGGTAATCCTCGGGCAGGGTATGGCGCTCTTCCGACGGGAGCTGGTGGGTTACGCCGAGCGCGCGTCCGCGCGGGATGATCGTCACCTTGTAGATTGGATCGGCCTCGGGCAGGAAATGGGCGACGGTGACGTGGCCCGCCTCGTGCACGGCGAGGCGATGCTTTTCCTCGGGCTGTATGGCAAGCGTGCGCAAGGTACCCAGCATGATGCGATCGCGCATATCGTCGAAGTGCTTCATCGTCACTTCGCGCGCGCCGTCGCGGGCGGCGGCCATCGCCGCCTCGTTGCAGAGATTCTTGAGATCGGCCCCCGAGAAACCGGGCGTGCCCTTGGCCATGGTTTCCAGATCGACATCCTTGGCGAGCGGCATCTTGCGCGTATGCACCTTGAGGATGGCGGCGCGCGCCGCCTTGTCGGGCAGGTCGAGGGTGACATGGCGGTCGAAGCGGCCCGGGCGCAGAAGCGCCGGATCGAGCACGTCGGGCCGGTTGGTCGCGGCCAGCACGATGACCGCTTCGTGACCTTCGAAGCCGTCGAGCTCGGCCAGGATCTGGTTCAGCGTCTGCTCGCGCTCGTCATGGCCGCCGCCGAAGCCGGCCCCGCGCACGCGACCGATCGAATCGAGCTCGTCGATGAAGATGATCGAGGGCTGGCGTTCCTTGGCCTCGTCGAACATCTTGCGCACCCGGGCGGCGCCGACACCGACGAAGACTTCGATGAATTCGGAAGCGGAAATCGAGAAGAACGGCACCCCCGCCTCGCCCGCGAGCGCGCGCGCGAGAAGCGTCTTGCCGGTGCCGGGCGGGCCCATCAGCAGGACGCCGCGCGGCACTTCGGCGCCAAGCTTGGTATAGCGGGCCGGCTCACGCAGGAAATCGACGAGCTCCGACACCTCGCGCTTGGCGTTTTCCTGCCCGGCGACATCCTTGAAAGTGACCTTGGGGATGGTGATGGTCTTTTCCTGGCGCGGGTTGCGCAGGATGCCGCCGGCGCCTCCCAGACCATCGAGCCCGCCCGCCACATTGCGGAAGGTACGCCGCCAGAACCACCAGTAGACGAGCAGGAACAGAAGCCAGGGCAACAGGCCCGAAATGACGCGCCAGCCCGAGGCTTCTTCACCCGGCAGCGCCGTTACCTGCACACCCGCCTTCTCAAGCGCCGGCAGCAGGCCCGGATCGCCCACCGCCGGAATGTCGGTGACGAAGGCCTGGACCGTGGGCCGGCCCTCGGCAAACTGGACCGGAGCCTTGAGTACGCCCGCAAGCCGGTTGCCGCGCAGGGTCGCCGTGTTGACGGCGCCTTCCGCGATCAGCGACTTCGCCCGCGTGTAGGGGATGGTGGTGACCTGTTCCTGTGCCGGGTATTGCAGCCCGACAAAGACCGCGAACAGCAACGCGACGCCGATCAGCACCAGTGTCGGCAGCCATTTGGTCAGCGGTCCCATCAGGGCACCTCCATCGCCGGCGCGAACAACGCCGGCCGTCCCGTCAGGAGCCCATGCGCGCCTTGAAGGCGGCCTGCTGCTCGGGCGAGGATTCGGTCTGGTACTTCTTCTTCCAGTCGTCGTAGGGCATGCCGTAAATCAATTCGCGGGCGGCTTCGAGATCGAGCTCGGCACCCTTGTCCTTGGCCGCTGCCACCATCCACTTCGACAGGCAGTTGCGGCAGAAGCCGGCAAGATTCATCAGGTCGATGTTCTGCACCTCGGTGTGCTTGCGCAGGTGATCGACGAGGGTACGAAAGGCCGCCGCTTCAAGCTCGGTGCGGGTTTTCTGGTCCATCGGTTTCTCCCGTTAAAAGCTACTCTTTGAAGTATAGCAGGATGGAAAGCCCGGCTCACGAACCGTTCAAAAGGCCGCGCAGGGCGGCGGGTTCCGGCCCGCCCGTGGCCCAGTCGAGCAGTTCCACAAGATGCAAAACCGGTGTCTCGCCCCGGCCCGCGAGTTGCACCATGCAGCCGATATTGGCCGACACAATGACGCTGCCGCCCGTGGCGGCAAGGGCTTCGGCCTTGCGGCGGGCCAGCGCCTCGGCCATTTCGGGTTCGAGGGCATTATAAACCCCGCCCGCCCCGCAGCAGCGCCCGCCGTCGGCGGGCAGGCCGACCTTGAACCCGGCGGCGCGCATCAGGCCAGCCGGTTCGGCTGAAATGCGCTGGGCATTGGCAAGCGAGCACGGCGCCTGCCACGCCACATCGAGCGCGGGCAGGTCGCGGCGAAACGGCAGGTCGAGGGCCGCCAGCACTTCCGAGGCATCGCGCACCCGCGCCGCAAAATCCTTTGCCCTGGCCGCCCATTGCACATCCCCCGCCAAAAGATGCCCGTAATCCTTCATCAGGGCCCCGCAACCGGACGATGTCTGGATCACGGCATCGACGCGGCCCGCCGCGTCTGCCCTCGCCAGCGCCGCAATCACGTCCCGCGCCTTCGCCCGGGCCACATCGGCGCGGCCAAGGTGCTTGTCGAGCGCGCCACAGCAGGCAGCATTATCGAGCACCACGGCTTCTATTCCTGCGCGCGCCAGAACGCGCACCAGCGCCGCATCGATGCCGGGAGCTGTTGCCTGCTGCACGCAACCCGCCAGCAGCGCAACGCGGCCCTTTCGTTCACCGGCGATCGGGGGCGCGGGCGCGGCGGATCGGTCAGGCGAGGGCAGGCGCGCCGCAAGGCGCAGGGGGGCCGCCAACCGGCCGGGCAGGACAGGCGCAAAAAAAGCGAAAGCACGTGCGAATACCGCCGCGACGCGCAGGCGCGCAGGATGGGTCAGGACCGCGGCCATGACGCCGCGAAGGAGGCGCTCGATCAACGGGCGTTTCGTTCGCTGGGCGATCTGTTCGCGCGCGATACCGATCAGGTGGCGGTAATCGACCCCCGAAGGACAGGCCGGCATGCAGGCCAGGCATTCAATGCAGCGATCGAGGTGAAACACCGCTTCGCCGGCGGGCGGACCATCGGTTTCCAGAAGATCGCGGATCAGCCATATGCGCCCGCGCGGGCCGTCGCGTTCGTCGCCCGTGAGCGCATAGGTCGGACAGGAAGAGTTACAGAACCCGCAATGGACGCAGGCGCGCAGGATCGTATTGGCCTCGGCGATTGCCGGCTCCTGCAGGCGCGCTGCATCGAAACTTGTTTTCATGATGCGCTGTCCGCGGCCGGCGCCATGCGTCCGGGATTGAGAATTCCGGCAGGATCAAAGTTCGACTTGATCCTTCGCACCAGGGCGGAGATCGCATCACCCTGATCGCCGAACACGGAGATAGCGCTGCGCGCATCATCGGTGGCGCGCCACAATACCGCGTGGCCACCCGCAATCGCCGCTTCCGCGCGCAGCACGGCGGCGGCCTCAGCCACGTCCATGCCGTCGCCGCCGATCGCCAGCCAGGCAAGCCCGCCCTGCCAGTCGGAGGAGAATTCACCGCCCGTACGTTCGGCAATGGTGGACAAGACCGAAGCCGCATCCGCCGAGGGCAGGGTCAGGCGCCAGAGCGACGACAAAGGCCCCTGCCCCGGCGCGATCAGACGGCCATCGCGCATTTCCGCCCAGAGTTTTCGAGAATTATGGGTATGCAGTTCCTCGGTCGGTGCAATCGACAGGGCGCCGCGCAGCGCCGCACACCGTTCCGCCACCGCACCGCGCGCGCCTTCCAGACGGATCGCGGCGACGGATGCCCCCGCGCCCGCCACGTAGCCCACCGCCGAACGCGCGGCGGCATCGGCGGGCAGCCAGGCAGCCCCGCTGATGTCCCATGGCCCGAAGCCCGCCTTGGCGAGCGCGGCGATGGCGCCGCCCGGCTCCAGCCCGAACAGCAGAATGGTGCGTTCCGACTCGGCGCGGGGCAGCACCTTGAAGGTCACGCGCCCCATCACGGAAAGCGTGCCGAAGGACCCGGCCAGCAGCTTGCCCATGTCATATCCGGTGACGTTCTTGACGACGCGCCCGCCGGCACTGAACGCTTCGCCGCGGCCCGAAACCGCAGCGACCCCCAGAAGATGATCGCGTGCCGCCCCGGCAAAAGGCCGCCTGGGGCCGGACAGGTTGCAGGCAAAGACGCCGCCGATGCTGCCGCCGCCCGCGCCCCAGAGATGCCCGACCTCTCCCGGCTCGAAGGCAAGGTGCTGGTTTTTGGCGGCAAGTTCCGCCTCGATCTCGGCGAGCGGCGTGCCCGCCATCGCCTCCATCACCAGTTCGCCCGGCTCGTAATAGGTAATGCCGGAAAGCGCCGACAAATCGAGCACCGCGTCTGCGACAACGGGCCGCCCGAGACCGCGTTTGGACCCGCGCCCTTCAACCGCAAGCCGCGTGCCGTCGGCAAGCGCGCCAGCGACCGCGTCACGCAATCCATCCAGCGTATCGGGCGCGAAGCGCGGCAGGGCCATGTCAGAACCGTTCGATATCGGGATGGGGCAATTTGCCCGCGTGAACGTGCAAGCGGCCCAGTTCGGCGCAGCGATGCAGCGTCGGAAAGACCTTGCCGGGATTGAGCAGCCCGCCTGCATCGAAGGCGCATTTGAGGCGCTGCTGATGGGCGAGATCGTCGGGACCGAAAACCTCATCCATCAGGTCGCGCTTCTCGACGCCGACGCCATGTTCGCCGGTCAACACGCCGCCGACCCTGACGCACAGGCGCAGGATTTCGGAACCGAATTCCTCGGCACGCTCAAGTTCGCCCGGCGCATTGGCGTCGTAAAGGATAAGCGGGTGCAGATTGCCGTCGCCCGCGTGAAAGACATTGGCGACGCCCAGGCCGAACCGTTCCGATAACTCGCGGATGCCGGCCAGCACCTCCGGCAGCCGCCCGCGCGGGATGGTGCCGTCCATGCAGTAATAGTCGGGCGTGATGCGCCCGACCGCCGGGAAGGCCGCCTTGCGCCCGGCCCAGAAGGCAAGGCGCTCGGCCTCGTTGCGGCTTGTGCGCAGGCTGGTGGCGCCGCAGGTGCGCGCCACATCTTCAATGCGAAGCGCGGCAGCGGCCACCTCGGCGGCGGGGCCGTCGACCTCGATGATCAGCAGCGCCTCGGCATCGAGCGGATAACCCGCGCCGACATACGCCTCCGCCGCATGGATGGCAGGCCGGTCCATCATTTCCATGCCCGCCGGAATGATCCCCGCGGCAATAACATCGGCGACGCAACGCGCCGCATCTTCGACCCTGGCAAATCCGGCAAGAAGGGCGCGCGCCGTTTCGGGCGTTCGCAGGATACGCACGGTCACTTCGGTGACGACGCCGAGCAGGCCTTCGGAGCCGGCGATCACCCCCATCAGGTCGAGCCCCGGCGCATCGAGCGCCTTGCCGCCGAGGCGGATGCGCTCGCCGCCGAGCAGCGCCACCTCGAGCCCGAGGATATTGTTGGTCGTCAGTCCGTATTTCAGGCAATGCACGCCGCCCGCGTTTTCGGCGACATTGCCGCCGATGGTGCAGGCGATCTGGCTGGACGGGTCGGGTGCGTAATAAAAGCCGTGCTCGCGCACGGCGGCGCTGATGGCGAGATTGGTGACGCCCGGTTCGACCGTGACGGTGCGGTTGGCAAGATCGATATCGAGAATACGGTTGAGGCGCGACAAGCCAAGGGTGATCCCGTCGGCGAGCGGCAGTGCTCCGCCCGAAAGCGACGTCCCCGCCCCGCGCGGCACGATCTTGATGCCTTCGGCCGCACAATAGGCGAGCACGGCGGAAACCTCGTCGCGGTCGGCGGGCAGGACTGCGATCAGGGGTTGCTGGCGGTACGCCGTCAAGCCGTCGCTTTCAAAAGCAGACAAGCCGGCAGCGCGGTCAATGACGGTGCCGCACGGCAGGCGGCCGCGCAGCGCGGCCGCTATTTCGGCGCGCCGGCTGATGACGGCGGCATCGGGGATCGGCATCAACATCTCTGCCCCCTCCCAGGGGCCGGAGCATCTTAGCGGGCGGCGGCGGCGGCGATCAATCAAAGCCCTTACGAAAAAACAAGAAGAGTCAAAGACGTACTGGTAACTGTCACATCCGGGTTGTAGATTCAGGCCATGCAAAGACGCCGCCGCGCCAAAATCATCGCCACCCTCGGCCCCGCCAGTTCCAGCGCCCGCCAGATCGAAACCCTGTTCCGGCGCGGTGCTGACGTCTTTCGCCTCAACTGCAGCCACGGCTCGCACAAGGACCTGAAGGCGCTGATCGGCATCATCCGGGGACTGGAAACGAAATTCGGCCGCCCCATCGCCATCCTCATGGACCTGCAGGGACCGAAGCTGCGCGTCGGCACCTTCGCCGAAGGCCGCGTCACCCTGAAGACCGGCGATCGTTTCCGCGTCGACATGTCGAAGGCGCCAGGCAATGCGGCGCGGGTGCAGCTGCCGCATCCGGAAGTTTTTTCCGCCATCGGCCCCAAGACCGAATTGCTGCTCGACGACGGCAAGATTCGCCTGCGCGTCGAAAAATCAGGCAAGGACTACGCCGAAACCAAGGTCGTGACCGGCGGCGTGCTGTCGGACCACAAGGGGCTCAACGTCCCCAACACGGTGCTCGACGTCGGCGCGCTGACCGACAAGGACCGCAAGGACCTGCGCTTCGCGCTCGCCAATGGCGCAGACTGGATCGGCCTCAGCTTCATTCAGCGCCCCGAAGACGTCGCCGAACTGCGCGAACTGGTCAAGGGCCGCGCCAGCATCGTGGCCAAACTGGAAAAGCCATCGGCCATCGTGCAGCTCGAGAAAATCGTCGATCTCGCCGATGCGGTCATGGTCGCGCGCGGCGATCTCGGCGTCGAGATGGCACCCGAAGACGTGCCCAGCGTCCAGAAGCAGATCATCCGGTGCTGCCGCCAGTCGGGCAAGCCGGTGGTGGTGGCGACGCAAATGCTCGAATCGATGATCAAGTCGCCGGCGCCCACCCGCGCCGAAGCCTCCGACGTCGCCACCGCGATCTACGACGGCGCCGATGCGGTCATGCTGTCGGCGGAAACCGCGGTCGGCGATTTTGGCCCGGGTGCGGTCGGCATCATGGACCGCATCATCCGGCGCGTGGAGCGCGATCCCTACCAGCGCCACCTGCTGGAAGCGGGCCGTGTGCTGGCCCAGGCAAACGATTCGGATGCGATCACCGAGGCCGCCAGCGTCGTCGGTCATACCCTTCAGGCCGCCGCCATCGTCACCTATACGACGTCGGGTTCGACTACCTACCGGGCGGCGCGCCAACGGCCCGACGTACAGATTCTGTGCCTGACCAATCGACAAGGCACGGCACGGCGCATGGCGCTGGTGTGGGGCGTGCATGCGGTGACCTGCGGGGATATCCGCACCTTCTCGGAGATGGTTCTGCGAGCCGCCGCCATCGCCGTGCGCGAAGGCATGGCGCGGGCGGGCCAAAAAATCGTGGTTACGGCGGGGGTGCCGTTCGGCACGCCCGGGATGACCAACGTGCTGCGCATCCACACGATCCCGCATCAGGCGGATTGATCCGCGACCCCAAAAAGCAAAGCGCCGGCCAAATGGCCGGCGCCGATCGTCGCGAAGACGAACGAGATCAGCCTTGGCGAGCCTTGAGGCGCGGGTTCTTCTTGTTGATGACGTAGGTGCGGCCCTTGCGGCGGACGATGCGGCAATCCTTGTCGCGCTTCTTGGCCGACTTGAGGGAGTTCAGAATCTTCATCTCGATCTTCCTTGTTCGGGGGGGCAAACCGGACCTGTCGGGTCCCCGTGCCGGGTCCCCCCGGCGCGGGGCGGAACATAAGGCCCCGGGCGAGGCCTGTCAACCGCCCGCTGGGGCCCGGACGCTGGGGCGGCAAGCCCAGGAAATCAAGGCCCTCCGCCGATCTTGAAGGCCTGGAGCTTATGGACATTGAGCACGCCCGCGTCGATCAGGGCAACCCGGCGCGCCCAGTGCTCGGTCAGGTAGAGCAGCGGCTGGATCAGGCGGGCGGGAATTCCGCCCTTTTTATGGGACAAAACGAAGCCACCGAAGCTGCGCAGGATATCGGAGCGGGTTTCTGCGGTGACGTCCTTGATCACCCGAATGTCGAAGCCGGCCTTCTCGAGCATGGCTTTGGCCTCCGCCAGGGTCCAGGGGCTGACCTGTTCGTCACCAGCCGCCCCCCACGCCTGCGCCCCAGCGCCAGCAGATTTACCCTCGGCGATGAAGTAGTCGGAGATCATCAGGGCGCCATGATCCTTCAGTCCAGCGTGGATCACAGCGAGCAGGCGCG
>JAURLI010000034.1 GCA_030831315.1 Alphaproteobacteria bacterium | reverse complement strand
TTCGTATTCGACGGTGACCAGATCCGCCGCATCGATCGCCTGGGCGCGGGTTTCCGCGACGACGAAGGCGACCGGATCGCCGACATAGCGCACGCGGTCGGCAACCAGCGCCGGGTAAGGCGGCCGGTACATGCCCTGCCCGCCCGGACGCTTCCACGCGGCCTTGGAGACCGGAAGGTTGCCGTGGCCCGAAGCCGCCCAGTCGGCACCGGTCAACACCGCAAGCACGCCCGGGGCGGCTTTCGCGGCATCGGTATCGACGCGAACGATGCGCGCATGGGCATGGGGCGATCGCACGAGGACGCCATGCACCATCCCCGGCAGGGAGATATCATCGGAATAGCGACCGCCGCCGCGCAACAGGCGCTGATCCTCGAAACGCGCCACCGGCTGGCCGATTGCGAATTCACCCATGACTGCCCTCCCTGAGGCCCGCTTTGCGGGGATTATCTGTCTGTTGGCAGCATTCTAGCCGCGGATGCGCGATCGCGCATCCCCCGCCCCGTGCCGGCCAGCCTAAAGACCGCGGCGGCGGTGTGCCAGCAGGACCAGCGCCTGGACTGCCAGCGAGAAGCCGACCGAGGCGTAGACGTAGCCCTTGGGTATGTGGAAGCCGAGCCCATCGGCCAACAGCACCATCCCGATCAGCACGAGGAAGGCGAGCGCCAGCATCTTGATACTGAGATTTTTTTCGACGAAAGCCGATACCGGCCCCGCGGCAACCATCATCACGATGATGGAAACGACGACGGCGGCGATCATGACCGGCAGTTCATCGGTGAGGCCGACCGCCGTCAGGATCGAATCGAAGGAAAACACGAGATCGAGCAGGATTATCTGCCCGATGATGGCGGCAAAACCGGTCGCGACCGCGGACGGCTGCGCCTTGTGCTCCATGCCTTCGACAGTGCTGTAGATCTCCATCGTTGCCTTGGCGAGCAGGAAAAGGCCGCCGGCCAGCAAGATGAGATCGCGCCACGACAGGCCCTTGCCAGCCACGTTGAGGACCGGCGCCGTCAGGGTAATGATCCACGCCAGCGAGAACAGGAGTGCCACGCGCATCAGCAGCGCGAGGCTGAGGCCGATGAAGCGCGCGGAAGCGCGCCGTTCAGGCGGCAGCTTTTCGGCAACGATGGAAATAAAAATGATGTTGTCGATGCCGAGAATGATCTCGAGCAGCGCAAGGGTGGCGAAACTCAGCCAGATCGTCGGGTCGGAGAGGTACTCGATCATGACGGGGCGAGACTACACGGACCGCCCCGGCGTTGAGAAGCAAAACCGGACAGAGGAAAAGGCAGCCGGTCGCTTTTTTTAATCAGACGCTTTCCGACCAGGCGCGATAGGCGTCTTTCATGGACTCGAGCGCCTTTTCGGCTCCCGGCGCGTCATCCCCCTTTTCGCAAAGGGAATTGTAGCGATTACGCGCCTCGACAAAAGCAATCCAAAGGTCGGCCTGGCTCAGCGCGGTCGAATTGCGCCGTGCGTAGCGGGCACGTTCTTTTTCTTCGACATCGGCCAGAACCGCCTTCAGGTGGTTGGCCGTGTGAACGGCGCCGGTCGCATAGGCGTGGTTGAATGCGGCAAGGATCTTGTCGGTCAAGCGCCGGTCGTGGCGCGGCGCGCCAAAGCGCTCCGCGGCGATTGCGGCGACGTTCACGCCGCCCTTTCCGGTCTTGCCCTTGGCCGACGAACGGGCTGATGCCTGGGCCATGACATTTTCCTTTTCCAGTTAAAGGCGCCTTGCGCTGGCAAAACACCGGTCAGCCTTCAACCTATTGAGACTTTGGTTAAGGACAGGTCAACGGCGCCGGAAAGTCGCCTCCGATTTAGCCGAAATTCGCGGAATATGGGAGAAACCCTGGGGTTTCATCGTCTATACCCAAATACATAAAATTTATTTCGAATTTTACCTATCATTTACGCGTTAGGTCACATGATCGGTGTCACCAGGGAAACCCAAGGTAACCGACCAGGTAAAGGTGAAGATCATGGAAATGTCGAAGAAGAGCATCGAAGCGCTGCTGGATCTCGTCGAGATCAAGCTGAGCTGTATCCAGGTTCTCGACCGCGAAGACGCCCGCGAAGTCAAAACACTCCAGGCCGCGCGCGATGAACTTTTCGGTCTGCTCGGCATCGAGCCGAAGGGCGAAGTGGTCCCGATGACCGCGCTGGCCGAAGCAGCCCGTACCCCGCGTGGCCGTGCGCCGCGGCTTCGGACCGCCTGAGGCCTTCCGCCCTCAGTCTTCCCGAGGGGGGATGTCGTAACCCTTCTTGAATGCGGGGCGCGCGGCGGAGCGCGCAAACCAGTCGGCAAGAGCGGGAAAGCTCTCCAGCACGATGCCGTGCATCTGGTGGCGCTCGACCCAGGTCCAGGCGGCAATATCGGCGATCGTAAAGTCGTCGCCCGCCAGCCACTTGTGCCCCGACAGCACCCCGTCGAGCACGCCATAGAGGCGCCGCAACTCGACCCGGTAATCCTCCAGATGCGGGGCGGTCTCGCCCCGTTCCTTCAGACGCACCAGCCAATGCACCTGCATGGCGATATGGGTCAGCTGGCTCGATGCGAAGAACAGCCACTTGAACGCCTCGACGCGGGCCATGCCGTCACGCGCCAGCAGCTTGCCGGCCTTCTCCGCGATATAGATCAGGATCGCACCCGATTCGAAAACCGCGAGCGGCCCCTGTCCCGGCCCGCCCGGCGCCGTATCGACGATCACAGGAATGCGGCCGTTGGGGTTGAGGCTCAGGAACTCGGGCGATTTCTGTTCACGCCGGGTGAAATCAACCGCATGAACGCGGTAGGGCAGACCCGATTCCTCCAGCGCGATGGAAATCTTGCGGCCGTTGGGCGTGGCGCGGCTGTGAAGCTCGATCATGGCGCCCTCACATGCCGTCGCCGCGCGGCGGCACATCTAGGCCGCGCCGCACCCCGGGCCGCTGGCCGACCCGGTTGAACCAGGCTTCGAGGTTGGGATAATCGCCGAGCGCGATTTCCTGGAAACGCCAGCGATAGATCCACGGGTAGGCGGCGATATCGGCAATGGTGAAGGAATCGCCCGCCATGAATCGCCGGCCGTCGGCAAGGCCGAGTTCCAGCGCGCCATAGACGCGCTCGTTTTCCTCTTTCCATACATCGAGAAGCGCCGCCGGCTTGCCCCCATCGCGCAGTCGCACCTGCCAATGGACCTGCATGCCCGTGAAGGTCACGTGGCTGGTGGCGTACATCAGCCACTTCATCGTTTCGGCGCGCTCGCGCGGCACCGTCGGCAGGAGCTTTCCCGTCTTTTCAGCGAGGTAAACGAGAATGGCGCCCGATTCGAAGACCGTCACAGGCTTGCCGCCGGGACCGTCTTCATCAACGATCACCGGGATGCGGCCCTGCGGATTGAGGGTGAGAAACCAGGGCTGCTTCTGTTCGCGCGCATCAAGATCAAGCGGCCGCACGCGGTAGCCGAGCCCGCATTCCTCCAGCATGATCGAAGCCTTGCGCCCGTTTCCCGTCGCCTTGCTGTAGAGAACGATCATCGCCGCCCCTTTCGCTAGCGCCGGGCGTACTGGGTCTTGCCGAACATGAATTCCCACGCCTTGTCGTCCATCGGCGCACGCGGAATATCTTCGAGAATCTGGATGCCGCGCTTTACCCCGGGACGCTCCGCGATCTGTGCGAACCAGCGCTGGATGTTGGGATAGTCCGAAAAAACGAGGCCGCGTTTCGCGGGGTCCATGTACCACGGCCATATGGCGATATCGGCGATGGTATAATCCTTGCCGGCGACGAATTCGTTCCCGGCAAGCTGCGCATCGAGCACCTTGCAAAGGTGTTGCGAGGCAGACAGGAAATGCGCCTTCGAGTCCGGGTGCTTTTCCTTGGCATAGTAATGAAAATGGCCGGAATTGCCGAACATCGGGCCGAGCCCGCCCATCTGCCACATCAGCCATTGCACTGTTTCCGCGCGCCCGCGCGCGTCGGTGGGCCAGAACATGCCGGTCTTGTCGGCGAGGTACATGAGGATCGCGCCCGATTCGAACAGGGTGTAAGGCCCGCCCCCCGGTCCGTCCTGATCGACGATGGCCGGGATCTTGTTGTTGGGCGAAAGCGCCAGGAACTCCGGCGTGAACTGGTCACCCTTGCGAAAATCGATGGGATGATCGCGGTGTTCGAGCCCGCATTCCTCGAGCATGATGTGAACCTTGCGCCCATTGGGCGTGGTCCAGGAATGGAGATCGATCATCGGCCCGCCCCTCAGCCGCCCGACGACATCTTGCGGATGGCGTCGGTCTTTTCGCCGGACTTTTTCGTCGCCGGCCGTGCATCGACCAGCTTGAACCAGCGCTGGATGTTCGGGTAGGCATCGAGCGATCCGCCGAAACGCGCGACCGAACCGCAGTGGGGCCACAACGCCATGTCGGCGATCGAGTAATCTGAGCCCGCGATATACTCGCTTTTCTCAAGCCGCTGGTCGGCGACGCCCAAGAGCCGGTTCGCTTCCTTGGTGTAGCGATCCAGCGAATATTCGTTGCCCGGCTCGCCCTTGCGCTCGAAGAAATGCGCGGCCTCGGTGAACATCGCCCCCGGACCGCCCATCTGCCACATCAGCCACTGCATGACGTCGAACCAGGCGCGCTTGTCCTGGGGACGGAACTTCCCGGTTTTCTCGGCGAGGTAGATCAGGATCGCGCCCGATTCGAAAAGGGTCAGCGGCTTGCCGTCCGGCCCGTC
Source organism: Alphaproteobacteria bacterium (assembly GCA_030831315.1). Lineage (GTDB taxonomy): Bacteria > Pseudomonadota > Alphaproteobacteria > SMXQ01 > SMXQ01 > WHSO01. Next base: position 50,872 of record JAURLI010000034.1, on the reverse strand, counting down.
GCGATCGACGATGGCGGGCACCTTGCCGTTGGGATTGATGGCGAGGAAGGCCGGCGCCTTCTGTTCCTTCTTGCGCAGGTTGACGACGTGCTCGGTATAGGGGAGCCCCGTCTCCTCCAGCATCATGTAGATCTTGCGGTTGTTGCCGCTCTGCCAGCAGTAGAAGTCGATCATTTCACTCTCCTTACCTCGCGCCCGGCGCGCACCTCTTCGCATAATTCGTTGACCGCGGCGATGGACGGCCGCGCGCCGATCTTCGCAAACCACGCCTTCACGGCGGGAAAGTCGTCGTGGTTGAGGCCGCGAGATTCCGGCTCGCGGCACCACGGCCATGTCAGGAAGTCGGCGATGGTGATGTCATCGCCGGCAAGATACGGACTTTCCGATAGGCGCTTGTCGAGAACCGCCATCAGCCGCAGCCCGTCATCGACGAAGTGCTTGCGGGCATGGGCGTGTTCGGGCCCCGTCGCCTTGTCGTTGTAGTGCCCGGCCTGGCCGAAGATCGGGCCGACATCGCCCATCTGCAGCATCACCCATTGCAGCGTCGTATAGCGGGCGCGCGCATCGGCGGGCAGGAACCTGCCCGTCTTGTCGGCGAGATACATCAGGATCGCGCCCGATTCGAACATCGAATAAGGCGCGCCACCCGGACCGTCCTGATCGATGATGGCAGGGATCTTGTTGTTCGGCGAAATCTTCAGGAAGTCCGGCTTGAACTGATCGCCCTTGCCGATGTTGATGGGGTGCGCGGTGTAGGACAGCCCGCACTCCTCCAGCATGATGTAGACCTTGCGCGCATTGCCCGTGGTCCATGAATAGATGTCGATCATGGGTACTCCCTCGTAGCGCGCTCTTGTTTGTCCGGACGCGCCGACCCGCACTCTAGCAAGGATGAAAGCGGCGGCAAAGCAGCCCCGCCCCGAAATCCGTCCTGTTCACGGGAAATTCATTAGCCCGGCCGGAGCGGGACATGGCAGTTTTACGCAAGACCATCGAAGGGATCACCATGCGCCGGTTCTGGAAAGGCTTTCTCATCTTCGTGCTCGGCGGGGTGCTCGGTACCGGCGCCGGTTTCGCGCTCGGAATCTTCTTTTATCCCTATATCTTTCTCGCCGACGTCACCGCGAGCGACACTGTTGCCGATCGCGCAGCCAAGGTAGTAAGCGCGCGCGCCACCTTCATCCACGCCGACCCCAGGGATCCCGTCCACTATGGCAAGGGAACGGCAACCGTGTTCGCCGACCTCGTGCATCTGGAGGCGGATTTCGAAGTCGGACCCGGCCCGCGCTATCATGTTTATCTTTCGCGCAAGGAGCGCATCCGCAAGAACGCAGATTTCGACGAGGCCGCCTCGCTCCATCTCGGCCGCCTCAAGGCCTTCAAGGGCAGCCAGAACTATGCCCTGCCCGCGGGCACGAACATCGCCGATTTCAAGTCACTGGTGATCTGGTGCAAGGCGTTCAACGTGCTGGTCAGCCCCGCCGACCTGCAATTCGCCGCGAAGTAGCGCGCCTCAGCCCGAGAGCTTCTTGCGCAGGATCTCGTTGACGGTCGCCGGGTTGGCCTTGCCGCCGGTCGCCTTCATCACCTGGCCGACGAACCAGCCGAGGATCTTCTCGTTGCCGCCCCGGTACTGCTCGACCTGCTTCGCACCCTGGGCGATGGCCTGATCGACGGCCGCTTCGATGGCGCCCGTGTCGCTGATCTGCCTGAGGCCCTTTTCATCAACCACCGTCGCCGCGTCCTTGCCGGATGCAGCCATTTCGTCGAACACGTCCTTGGCAAGGCGATTGGAGACCGTGCCATCGGCAATCAGGTCGATCAGCCCGCCGAGCGCCGAAGCCGACACCGGGCTTTTGCCGATGGCGAGCCCCTTGTCGTTCAGATAACGGAACAGCTCGCCCGTCACCCAGTTGGCGGCAATCTTGGCGTCACGGCTCTTGGCGACCTGCTCGAAGTAATCGGCGATCTCGCGCTCGGCCACCAGCTGCCCGGCGATGTCGGCAGTAAGGCCGAGGGCATCCTGGAAGCGCTTCGCCTTTTCATCAGGCAGTTCCGGCAGGCCCGCCTTGATCTTTTCCACCCACGCCGCATCGAGTTCGAGCGGCAAAAGGTCTGGATCGGGGAAGTAGCGGTAATCGTGCGCCTCTTCCTTGGAGCGCATCGAGCGCGTCTCGCCTTTGTTCGCATCGAACAGGCGTGTTTCCTGAACCACCTTGCCGCCGCTCTCGATCAGGTCGATCTGGCGCTGTGCCTCGTACATGATCGCCTGCTGGACGAAGCGGATGGAGTTGACGTTCTTGATCTCGCAGCGCGTGCCATAGCCTTCGCCCGGACGGCGCACCGACACGTTGACGTCGGCGCGCATGGAGCCTTCCTCCATGTTGCCGTCGCAGGTGCCGAGATAGCGCAGGATGGCGCGCAGCTTGGTCAGGTACGCGCCCGCCTCTTCAGGCGAACGGATATCCGGCTCGGACACGATTTCCATCAGTGCCACGCCCGAGCGGTTGAGATCGACGAATGTGGCGTCGGGCGCCATGTCGTGCACCGACTTGCCCGCGTCCTGTTCGAGATGCAGGCGCGTGATGCCGATGCGGCGTTCCTCGCCATCCACTTCGATGGCCACCTCGCCCTTGCCCACGACGGGCTGGGTGAACTGGGAAATCTGGTAGCCCTGCGGCAGGTCGGGATAGAAGTAGTTCTTGCGGTCGAACACCGAGCGCAGGTTGATCTGCGCCTTCAGCCCAAGCCCGGTGCGCACCGCCTGTTCGACGCAATAACCGTTGATCACCGGCAGCATGCCCGGCATGGCGGCATCGACCAGCGAGACCTGTGTGTTGGGCTCGGCGCCGAAGGCAGTGGCCGCGCCCGAAAACAGCTTGGCGTTGGACGACACCTGGGCATGGACTTCCATGCCGATGACCAGTTCCCATTCGCCGGTATTGCCCTGAAGCGTGCGCGGCATCAGGCGTCTCCCAATGTCGTGAGCTTGAACGCGGCGCGGTCCTCGATCGCCTGCGCCGAGGCGATCACCGTTTCCTCGTCAAAGGCACGGCCGATCAGCTGAAGGCCGAGCGGCAACCCGTCGCCGTCAAGCCCCGCCGGCACGGAAATGCCGGGCAGCCCCGCAAGCGAAGCGGGCACCGTGAACACGTCGTTGAGATACATCGCGATCGGGTCATCCTGCTTTTCGCCGATGGCGAAGGCGGCACCGGGCGCCGTCGGCGTCAGGATCACGTCGCATTTTTCAAAAGCCTGGGCGAAGTCGCGGGCGATCAGGCTGCGCACCTTCTGGGCCTTCAGGTAATAGGCATCGTAATAGCCCGCCGACAGGACGTAGGTGCCGATCAGGATGCGCCGGCGCACTTCGGCGCCGAAACCCTGGCCGCGGGTTTCCTCGTACATCTCGCGCAGGTCCTTGCCCTCGGCGCGCAGTCCGTAGCGCACGCCGTCATAGCGCGCGAGGTTGGACGAGGCTTCGGCGGGTGCCAGGATGTAATAGACCGGCAGCGCATATTTGGTATGCGGCAGCGAAATCTCGATGGGCTCCATGCCCGCATCCTTCAGCCAGTCGATGCCCTGCTGCCACAGCTGCTCGATGCGCGGGTTCATGCCGTCCATGCGGTATTCGGCGGGAATGCCGACGCGCAGGCCCTTCACCGGCTTGGCGCAGGCGGCTTCGAAATCGGGCACGGGCCGGTCGACGGATGTCGAATCCTTCGCATCAAACCCCGACATGTGCGTCAGCATGATCGCCGTGTCGCGCACGGTGCGCGCGATGGGACCGGCCTGATCGAGCGACGACGCAAAGGCGACGATGCCCCAGCGCGAACAACGGCCATAGGTGGGCTTCAGCCCGGCGACGCCGCAAAACGCGGCGGGCTGGCGGATCGAGCCGCCGGTATCGGTCGCCGTCGCACCCGGGCACAGGCCCGCAGCCACCGCCGCGGCAGAACCGCCCGACGAGCCGCCCGGCACCAGCGGCCGGTTATCGCCCTTGCGCTGCCACGGATTGTGGACGGGGCCGAAATGGCTGGTCGTGTTGGAAGACCCCATGGCGAATTCGTCGAGGTTGGTCTTACCAAGCATGACCGCGCCTGCATCCCAGAGCTTCTGGGACACGGTCGATTCGTAAGGGGGTGTGAAGCCGTCGAGAATCTTCGAAGCTGCCGTCGTCATGACGCCGTCGGTGCAGAACAGGTCCTTGATGCCGAGCGGCACGCCTTCGAGCTCGCGGCCTTCGCCCTTCGCCAGGCGCGCATCAGCGGCGGCGGCGGCCTTGCGGGCGGCATCCGGGGTCTCGGTGATGAAGGCGTTGAGGCCGCGCATCTCCGCCATGCGGGCGATATGCGCCTCGGCCAGTTCGAGGGCCGAGAACTTCCGCGCCTTCAGCCCGTCGCGCGCTTCGGCGATGGTGAGCGCAGTGAGCGCCCGGTCGGCCGTCATTCGACCACCTTGGGCACGGTGAAGAAGCCCTCGCGGGAATCGGGTGCGTTGGCCAGAACCTTGTCGCGCACGCCGCCATCGGTGACGACGTCATCGCGCCAGCGCAGCTTGAGATCCGCCGCCTGGGACATCGGCTCGACGCCGTCGGTATTCACCTGGTCGAGTTCGCTGATCCAGCCCATGATCTTGTTGAGCTCGGTGGCGAGGCCCTCGAGCTCGGCATTGGGCACCTTGAGCCGGGCGAGGCTGGCGATACGGGCGACGGTGGCTTTATCGAGCGACATCTGGTTAAGTGGTCCTGTGATGCGGGCAGATAAAACCCGCAGAAATCAACGGTTTCGAGGCTTTATTAACACCCGCCATGACCATCCGCAAGCCCGCAGACCTGCTCGACGGCATCGGCCCCGGCAAGCGCCTCCTTGGCCTCGACCTCGGCACGAAGACCATCGGCCTCGCGCTGTCGGATGTCGGCAGGATGATCGCGACCCCTTACGAAACCGTGAAACGCACCAAACTGCGCGCCGATCTCGAACGCCTGAAGGCCATCGTGGACAAGGAAGGCGTCGGCGCCTTCGTGCTCGGCCTGCCGCTCAACATGGACGGCAGCGAAGGCAAGCGCGCGCAGGCGACACGCCAGTTCGCCGCCGACCTGACCAAGGCGATCGATCTGCCGCTCTGCTTCTGGGACGAACGCCTCACCACCTTCGAGGCGGAAAACCTGCTGATCGAAGGCGGCATGAGCCGCAAGAAGCGCAAGGACGTCATCGACAAGGTGGCGGCGGCGGTGATCCTTCAGGGCTGCCTCGACGCCATCGGCACCACTGGAATCCGCTCCTAACTGCCTGAAATAAAAAGATATATTATTATTTTTGCGAAAAACGCAAAATAACCCTTGAAGCCGGCTGTCCGCTTTGGCAGCCTGCCCCCCATGCTCGATCCTGCGACCCATGTCATCGGCAAGTGCGGCGGCCCCGACGCGGTGGCCGAAATGGTCGGGATTCATGTCTCCAACGTCCACCGCTGGACCTACCCCCGCGCGCGCGGCGGCACCGACGGGCGCATCCCCGCCCGCCACCATGCCCGCCTGATCGCCGAGGCGGCCCGGCGCGGCATTACCCTTGTGCCCGAGGACTTCTTTCATGGCACCGAAGCCGCAGCGGCGTTATCTTCCGCCCCGCGCAAACGCGAACCCGCAAGCCAGATGACCCAGCCCGCAGACCCCACCCGCTTCCGCCACCGCCACCTTCTCGGCATCGAAGGCCTGTCCAGCGACGAGATCGCCTATCTTCTCGACCGCGCCAACGGCTTCGTCGACATGTCGCGCAGCCGCCGCAAGGCCGACCTGCTGAGCGGGCTGTCGGTGATGAACCTGTTCTTCGAGGATTCGACGCGCACGCGCACGTCCTTCGAACTCGCCGCCCTCCGTCTCGGCGCCGACGTCATCAACATGTCGGTCGCCACCTCGTCCATCCAGAAGGGCGAATCCCTGATCGACACCGCGCTGACGCTCAATGCCATGCATCCCGACGTGCTGGTCGTGCGCCACCCCCATTCGGGCGCGGTCGAGCTTCTGTCGCAGAAGGTCACCTGTTCGGTCATCAACGCCGGCGACGGCAGCCACGAACATCCGACCCAGGCGCTGCTCGATGCACTGACCATCCGCCGCCGCAAGGGCCGCATCGGCGGCCTGATTGTCGCTATCTGCGGCGACGTTGCCCACAGCCGCGTCGCGCGCTCGAACATTCATCTGCTGACCACCATGGGGGCGCGCGTGCGTGTCGTCGGCCCGCCGACGCTGGTGCCGCGCTCGATGGCGCGCATGGGCGTCGAAATCTTCCACGACATGCGCCAGGGCCTGAAGGACTGCGACATCGTCATGATGCTGCGCCTGCAACTGGAACGCATGCACGGCACCTACGTGCCGTCCCTGCGCGAGAACTTCCATTTCTACGGGCTCGATTACGACAAGCTCGCCAACGCCAAGCCCGACGCGCTGATCATGCATCCCGGCCCGATCAACCGCGGCGTCGAGATCGATACCGCCGTCGCCGACGACGTGGAGCGTTCCGTCATCACCGAACAGGTCGAGATGGGCGTCGCCGTGCGCATGGCCTGCCTTGAAGCGGTGACCGCCAACCTGCCCTGGATGGATGCGAGGAGCCGCGCATGACCGCCCGCACCGCCTTCATCAATGCCCGCCTGATCGACCCGGCCAATGGCCTGGATGCCAAGGGCGCCCTGCTGGTCGAGAGCGAACGCATCGCCGACGTCGGCACCGCCCTGTTCAGGGACGGCGTTCCCTCAGGGATCGAGACTATCGACTGCAAAGGCCAGGTACTGGCACCGGGACTTGTCGACATGCGCGCGCTTGTCCCTGAACCGGGTGAAACCCACAAGGAATCCGTGGCGAGTGCCGCTGCCGCCGCGGTCGCGGGCGGCGTCACCACCATCGTCACGCTGCCCAATACCAATCCCGTCATCGACGATGTGGCGCTGGTCGAATTCATGATCGAGCGCGGGCGCGAAACCGGCCTGATCAACCTCTTTCCCTATGCCGCTCTCACCGTCGGCACCAAGGGCGAAAAGCTGACCGAGATCGGCCTCCTGCGCGAAGCAGGTGCCATCGCCTTCACCGACGGCACCCGAGCCATCGCCGATCCCGTGCTGCTGCGCCGCGCGCTCGCCTATTCGACTTCCTGGGACGCGCTGATCATCCAGCACCCGGAAGAACCTTCGCTCGCCCGCGGCGGGCAGATCAACGACGGCGAATACGCCACGCGCCTCGGCCTTCAGGGCATTCCGCCCTGCGCCGAAGTGATGATGATCGAACGCGACCTGCATCTCGTCGCCACGACCGGCGCGCGCTACCACGCGGCCCATGTTTCTACAGCCATGGGCATCGATGCGATCCGCAAGGCCAAGGCCCGCGGCATGAAGATCACCTGCGATACCTCGCCGCATTATTTCGGCCTGAACGAAACCGCGATCGGCAATTACCGCACCTTCGCCAAGCTGTCGCCGCCGCTGCGCTCTGAAGACGACCGCAAGGCCGTGGTCGAGGGCCTGCGCGACGGCACCATCGACGTGATCGCTTCCGACCACAATCCGCAGGACCCCGATTCGAAGCGCCTGCCCTTCGCCCAAGCGATGGCCGGCGCCATCGGGTTGGAAACCCTGCTGCCGATCACCCTCGAGCTCTATCACAACAAGGTCCTGAGCCTCGGCGCCGCCATCGCGAAGGTAACCTCGGCGCCGGCGCGCCTGCTCGGCCTGCCCGCCGGCACCCTGACCCGTGGCGCGCGCGCAGACCTCGTCGTCATCGATCCCGACCGCCCCTGGGTGATCCGCGAGGACGCGCTCGCCTCGAAATCCCGCAATACCCTGTTCGACAGCCGCCCGGTGCAGGGACGCTGCCAGCGCACGGTCTTCGGCGGGCGCACCGTTCATTGCGCGAAGGATGCCTGACATGACCGGTTTCGGCGCCATCGCCCTTATCATTGCCGGCGCGCTCGGCGGCTACATCTGCGGCTCGATCCCCTTCGGGCTGATCATCACGCGCATCGCCGGGCTCGGCGACATCCGTGCCATCGGCTCGGGCAATATCGGCGCCACCAACGTGTTGCGCACCGGGCGCAAGGGCATCGCCGCGCTGACGCTGGTGCTCGATGCGCTCAAGGGTGCGGTGCCGGTCCTCTTCGCCCTGCGCTACGGCGAACCGGTCGCCCATTTCGCCGCCGCCGGCGCCGTCGTCGGCCATGTCTTTCCTGTCTGGCTCGGCTTCAAGGGCGGCAAGGGCGTGGCGACGACCTTCGGCGTCATGCTGGCGGTATGCTGGCCGGCAGGGCTCGCCGCGCTCGTCACCTGGGCGGCCAGTGCTGCGATCTTCCGCTATTCGTCGCTCGCCGCGCTGCTGGCCATGGCATTGCTGCCCGTCTACGCGTGGGTATTCTCCGGCCCCCGCGTCGCCGTGCTGGCCGCATTCATCGCCCTTCTCGTTGTCGCCTGCCACCGCACCAATATCGTGCGCCTGTGGCATGGCGAGGAACCGAGGATCGGCCGCAAGTCGCCCGACGCCTGAGCCCTTATTGACTTCTACCTGAGGTTGCCGCACCGTCCGGCCGTGGCCGAGACACGACCGCTCACGGATGCGGAACGACTCGACCGGCTGCGGCTGATCCGTTCGGAACATGTCGGGCCGGTCACCTTCCGCCAGCTTCTCGCGCGTTTCGGCTCGGCCGGGGCGGCGCTCGATGCGCTGCCCGACATGGCAAGGCGCGGGGGCCTGCGCCGCGCGATCAAACTCCTGCCTCGCAATGCCGCCGAACGCGAGATCGAGGCCCTGACCGATGCGGGCGGACGCCTGATCGTCCTCGGCGATGCCGACTACCCGGAACCCCTTGCCGCACTTTCCGATGCGCCCGCGGTACTTTCCGTCCTCGGCCACGCGCATCTTCTGGCCAAGCCGATGGTCGCCGTTGTCGGCGCGCGCAATTCCTCGGCACTCGGCATGCGATTCGCCGAAACGCTGGCGCGCGGCGTCGGGGCGGCCGGCTACATCATTGTCTCCGGCCTCGCCCGGGGGCTGGATGCCGCCGCCCATCGCGGCGCGCTCGCCAGCGGCACCGTCGCCGTCATGGCCGGCGGCGTCGACAGGATCTATCCGCGCGAAAACGAAACCCTTTACCGATCGATTGCCACCGAAGGCGCGCTTGTGTCCGAGCAGCCCTGGGGCCAGCAACCGACGGCCCGGCATTTCCCGGTCCGTAACCGCATCGTGTCCGGGCTTTCGAGCGCCGTCGTCGTGGTCGAAGCGACGCTGCGTTCGGGCTCCCTGATCACGGCGCGGCTGGCGGGCGAACAGGGGCGCGAGGTGCTCGCCGTCCCGGGCAATCCGCTCGATCCCCGCGCCCAGGGCACCAACGGCCTGATCCGCGACGGCGCCACCCTGATCCAGGGTGCGGACGACGTTATCGAGGTCCTGGGCGACCTCCTGCGCCGGTCCATGACCGAACCCGGCGGCACCTCTTATATGGCGCCCGGCCCCGCCGACGGGGCAGACGGCGACCTGTCTGAAGAAACACGAAATAATATTTCAAACCTGCTTGGTGCCGCCCCCGTCGGGATCGACGAAATCGTGCGTCTGAGCGGCTTTCCGCCCCGGGACGTCGCCCTTGTCCTGCTGGAGCTGGAGCTGGCCGGACGGCTCACCCGCCACCCCGGCGGGCAAGTTTCCCTTGCTTTTCAAGAGTGAATCCCCCATCTAACGGCCCCTGTGGCCGGGCGCTAACCGTTTGTTGACCGTTGCGGCCGCCTATTGAATGGGCTTTCGGGCGCCTCTTGGGCCGCAACCAACAGAGCGGATGATGAACGTCGTCGTCGTCGAATCTCCGGCCAAAGCCAAGACCATCAACCGGTATCTCGGGTCGGATTACACGGTTTTGGCCTCCTATGGCCATGTCCGCGACCTGCCGCCGAAGGATGGTTCGGTGCGGCCTGACGAAGACTTCGCCATGAGCTGGGCGCTGCAGCCCAAGGCCGCCGCCCGCGTCGATGCCATCGCCTCCGCCCTCAAGGGCGCCGATACCCTGGTGCTCGCCACCGACCCCGACCGCGAGGGCGAAGCCATCTCCTGGCACGTTCTCGAACTGCTGCGCGCCAAGGGTGTCCTCAAGGGCGTCGCGGTCAAGCGCGTCGTCTTCAATGAAATCACCAAGTCCGCCGTGCTCGATGCGATGGCGCATCCGCGCGAGCTGGACCAGCCGCTGATCGAGGCCTACCTCGCCCGCCGCGCGCTCGACTACCTCGTGGGCTTCACGCTGTCGCCGGTGTTGTGGCGCAAGCTGCCCGGGTCGCGCTCGGCCGGCCGCGTGCAATCGGTGGCGCTGCGTCTGATCTGCGAACGTGAAGCTGAAATCGAACTGTTCAGGGCGCGCGAATACTGGACCGTGGACGCCGGCTTTGCGGTCGGAAGCGATGCGGGTGCCTCTTTCACCGCGCACCTGACGCAGTTGCAGGGCAAAAAACTCGGCAAGTACGACCTCGGCGACGAAACGGCCGCCAAGGGTGCCGTCGGCGAAATCGAAAAAGGCCGCGGCCGCTTCACCGTCACCTCGGTCGAGCGCAAGGAAACCCATCGCAACCCGCCGCCGCCCTTCACCACTTCGACGCTTCAGCAGGAGGCCTCGCGCAAGCTCGGCTTCACGGCGCGGCGCACCATGCAGGTCGCCCAGCGCCTTTATGAAGGCGTCGATATCGGCGGCGACACCGTCGGCCTCATCACTTACATGCGTACCGACTCGGTCAACCTCGCCAACGAGGCGATCGGCGCCGCGCGCGGGCTGATCGAGCAGGATTACGGCCCGAGCTTCCTGCCCGAGCATCCGCGCCGTTACCGTTCCTCGGCCCGCAATGCCCAGGAAGCGCACGAAGCGGTGCGCCCCACGGACATGCGCCGCCGCCCCGACCAGGTGCGCAAGTACTTGGAGGACGAACAGTTCCGCCTTTATGAGCTGGTCTGGAAGCGCGCCATCGCCTGCCAGATGTCGAGCGCGCGCCTCGATCAGGTCGGCGTCGACGTCGCCGATGGCACCGGCACCCAGTTGCGCGCCACCGGCTCGGTCATCGCCTTCCCGGGCTTCCTCAAGCTCTACCGCGAGGACCGTGACGATCCCAGCGGCGAAGGCGACGAGGAAAACCGCGTCCTGCCCCCGGTCAAGGAAGGTGACAGCCTGACGCTCGGCGAGGTAAAGCCCGAACAGCATTTCACCCAGCCGCCGCCGCGCTACACCGAAGCGTCGCTGGTTAAGAAGCTGGAAGAACTGGGCATCGGCCGTCCGTCCACCTACGCCTCGATCCTTTCGGTGCTGCAGGAACGCAACTACGTGCGCCTCGACAGCCGCCGCTTCATTCCCGAGGACCGCGGCCGCGTCGTCACCGCCTTCCTGACCAATTACTTCCAGCACTACGTCGAATACGAATTCACTGCGCAGCTGGAAAACCTGCTCGACGATATTTCCAACGGCCGCGCCGACTGGAAGAAGTTCCTGGGCGAGTTCTGGCGCGACTTCGCGGGCGCCGTCGATGGCACCAAGGACCTGACGATCACCAACGTGATCGATGTACTGGACGAAGACCTGGGTTCGCACTTCTTCCCGGCCCGCGCCGACGGCAGCGAACCGCGCAAATGCCCGGGCTGCGGCAACGGGCGCCTCGGCCTCAAGCTCGGAAAGTTCGGCGCCTTCATCGGCTGCTCCAACTATCCCGAATGCCGCTTCACCAAGCGCCTTTCGGTCGACGGCTCCGACGACGAAACCGAAACCGCGCTCGCCATGGGCCCGATCGAGCTCGGCACCGATGCCGCCTCGGGCATGATGGTGACCGTGCGCAAGGGTCCCTATGGGCCTTATATCCAGCTCGGCGAGGCTGCCTCGAAAAAGGAAAAGCCCAAGCGCGTCTCCCTGCCCAAGGGGGTATCGCCGGGCGACGTCAACCTCGACATGGCACTGGGGCTTCTCTCCCTGCCGCGCGAAGTCGGCAAGCACCCCGAAGACGGCAATCCGATCAACGCCGGCATCGGCCGCTTCGGCCCCTATGTCGAGCACGAGAAGAAATACGCCTCCATCCCGGCCGACGAAAACGTGCTGACCATCGGCATCAACCGCGCCGTCGACCTCTTGGCCAGCGCCAAGAGCCGCGGGCGCGGACGCGCCGGAGGCGCCGGCAAGGAAATCGGCAAGCATCCCGCCGACGGCAAGCCGGTGACGCTGCATTCGGGCCGCTACGGACCCTACGTCAAGCACGGCAAGATCAACGCCACGGTGCCCGGCGATACCGAAGCCGATGCCGTCACGCTGGACCAAGCCGTTGCGCTGATCGCGGCGCGTGCCGAACGCTCGGGCAAGAAGGCCCCGGCGAAGAAGGCTCCCGCGAAGAAAGCGGCAAAGAAGAAGACGGCCAAGAAGAAAGCGCCGGCGAAAAAGGCAGCGGCCAAGAAGACCGAACCCGCCGACGCTGCTTCGGACGCCTGAGGAGCGGGCGTTGGCCAACCGCGGCGAACGCGGCATGCCGGGCAACCCCTCGCGCGACGACATCCTCGCTTACATCCGCGAACACGGCGGACGCGTATCGGTCTCCGATATCGCGCGGCATTTTTCCATCAAGGGCAAGGACCGCTCAGCGCTTCGCGTCCTGCTGCGCGAGGCCCAGGCCGAAGGCAAGCTCGCTCCGGGCGGACGGCGGAAATTTACGGCTCCCGGCACCGTGCCCGCCGTCACCGTTCTGGAAATCACCGGCACCGACGCCGACGGCGAGTTGATGGCGCGGCCCGTGCAATGGCCCGCCGAGCAACCCGTGCCGCCGATCTATGTGGCACCGCTGCGTGGCCAGCCCCACGCGCTGGCGACCGGCGAACGAATCCTCGCCCGCCTCGCCCCAGACGAAGACGGCGGCTATGACGCCACCGTCATGCGCCGGCTGGGCGCACCCCCCGCCGAAATCATCGGCGTATTTGCGCGCGAGAAAGGCCGCGGCATCATTCGTCCGACCGACCGCCGTGCGAAATACGACTACGGTGTCGAGGCGCGCCACGACAAGGGGGCGGAACCCGGCGACCTGGTGCGCGCGCGCGTGCTGGCGGAACGGCGCGGCGAGCTACGCATGGCGGTCGTCGTCGAGCGCGTCGGCCATGTCGATAGTCCCGGTGCCATCGGCCTGATCGCCATTCATTCGAACGACATCCCCGTTGCCTTCCCCGATGCCGCCCTCGACGAGGCCGCCGCCGTGCGCCCGCCCGGCATTGAAGGCCGCGAGGACCTGCGCGAAGTGCCGCTCGTCACCATCGACGATGAAGATGCCCGCGATTTCGACGATGCCGTTTACGCCGTTTTGGATGACGCATCAGACAACAAGGACGGCTACCGCCTGATCGTGGCGATCGCCGATGTCGCATGGTACGTGCGCGAACGCGGGGCACTGGATCGTGCGGCACGCCAGCGCGGCAATTCGGTTTACCTGCCTGACCGCGTCGTCCCCATGCTGCCCGAAGCACTTTCAAACGACCTTTGCTCGCTGCGCCCCCGCGAAGACCGCGCCGTGCTGGCCTGCCACATGCGCATCGATGCGCGCGGCGAGTTGCTGGAATGGCGGTTTTCGCGCGCGCTGATGAAGTCCGCGGCGCGGCTGACCTATCGCATCGTCCAGCGCGCCCGCGACGGCGACGCCTCGGCCCTGCCCGATGGCTTCGATCCGCAAATCGTCGGCAATCTTTATGCCGCCTATGCAGCGCTGGACGCGGCACGACGCCGGCGCGGCACGCTGGAACTGGACCTTGCCGAACACAAGGTCACCATCGAGAACGGCAAGGTCACGGCGATCGGCGAACGGGTGCGGCTTGATTCGCACCGGCTGATCGAGGAATTCATGATCACCGCCAATGTCGCCGCGGCGGAAGCGCTGGAAGCCAAGCGCGCGCCCTGCATGTACCGCGTCCATCCGCCGCCCGACGGCGCCAAGCTCGAAGCCCTGAGGGGTTTTCTCGAAACCTTCGGCCTGTCCCTGCCGCGCGGGCAAGTCACCCGCGCCGCGCAGTTCGCCGATATCCTGGCGCGGGCAGGCGAAGGCGCGTCCGGCGACGTGATCCACGAATCGATCCTGCGCTCCCAGTCCCAGGCGCTCTACAGCCCGCGCAACCTCGGCCATTTCGGGCTGGCGCTGCGGCGGTATGCACACTTCACCTCGCCCATCCGCCGCTATGCCGATCTCATGGTGCATCGCTCGCTGATCGGGGCATGGCAGCTCGGTCCGGGCGGCACCGGCCGCGACGCGGGCGACGGCTTTGACGAGGCCGGCGAACATATTTCCGCGACCGAACGCAAGGCACAGTCCGCCGAGCGCGAGGCGATGGACCGCTATCTCGCCCTCTACCTGTCGGAGCGCACAGGCGCGCGCATGAAGGGCCGCATCACCGGCGTCACCCGCTTTGGCCTGTTTGTCCGCCTGAAAGGCCTCGGCGCCGACGGGCTGGTGCCGATGGGCCTGCTCGGCCGCGAGCGCTTTCGCCATGACGAGCGCCGCCACTGCCTCGAAGGCCAATCGAGCGGCATCGTCTTTTCGATGGGCGACGAGGTCGAGGTCGAAATCCGCGAGGCCGACGCCGTCACCGGGGGGCTCGTGCTGGCGATCACGCGCCACCACCCGCTGGAAAGGCCGGGGCTCAGGACGGCAAGGCGGGCTCCGCCGCCACGACGCAAACCGAAAAAACGCGGGAAACGCGGCTGACGGGCCTCGAAATCGCCGGATTCCTGCCCTATTCGTGATAGACATTTATTAAAGACCGGCGCCTAGACTGGGCGGCGGCGCTTTTCGTCCCAATTGCCTGTCCAGGACCGCTCATGGCTTTCGACCCCTCCGCCGATACTCAAGCCCGCCCGCCGTGGTTCCCTGCCCTGTTGCGGGGCCTGCGCGGCACCTGCCCGGCCTGCGGCACGGGGCGCCTGTTTTCAGGCTATGCGAAGCTCAATCCGGTCTGCCCCCACTGCGAAACTCCGCTCGCGCCGCACCGTGCCGACGACGCCCCCGCCTATTTCACCATCTTCATCGTCGGCCATATCGTCGTGCCGCTGATGCTCGTGGTCGAGCGCCTCTATCATCCCGCTGACTGGGTGCAGATGTCGATGTGGATGCCCCTGACGCTGGTTCTCGCACTTACCATCCTGCCGCGGACGAAAGGCGCTCTCGTCGGTCTGCAATGGGCGCTCGGCGTGCGCCGGGACGACTGACATGACGGGGATGGCGCATCGCTCCGCAGCGGTCCGCATCCTTGCGGTGTCGGCGGTCGCCTTCCTTTCCGCCTGCACCAGCCTTGGGCCGCGCGCGACGCGCGAATACGTTCCCGATCAAGCGCAGCGCGTTTTCGCCAAGGCCTATGAAAACGTCTTCGACAAGTATATCGAGCCCCTCGATTCCTCCGATTTCGCCCTGCGCGGCATAAAGGGCCTCGCCAGCTTCGATGAAAGGCTTTCGGTCTCGCGCAACGGCAATATCATCCACATCGCCCTTGCCGGCGGCGAAATCGCGCGTTTCGCAGCGCCTCCGGGCGATGACGTCGATGGATGGGCCCGGCTGACGACCCGCGTCATCGATGCCACGCGCCCGCTGTCCGATAGGCTCCGCGCCGCCAATGCCGAGGATATCTACAAAGCCGTCCTCAACGACGCCCTCGCTGACCTCGACCGGCATTCGCGCTATGCGGGGCTGCGCTCGGCCCGCGACTACCGCGCCCAGCGCGAGGGCTTCGGTGGCGTCGGGATACGCCTGAATTTCGATCACGGCTTGCCGGAGATCATATCCGTCCTGCCCGATACCCCCGCCGAATCGAGCGACCTCAAGGCCGGGGACGTCGTCTTGAAGGTCGATGGCGTTGCCCTCGATGATCTCGACCGCGATGAAATCATCTGGTACCTGCGCGGTGAAGTCGGCAGCCTGGCAACGCTGATGGTGCGTCGCAAGTCGGTGCCCGACCCCATCACGATCACATTGCGCCGGTCGCTGATCGTGTCGGAGACCGTGCATCTCAAGCTTGACGGCAAAATCGCCGTCATCACGCTCAGCGGATTCAACCAGCGCACCGCGCGCAATCTCAACCGCGTGCTCGACCGCGTCAACAAGGCGAAGCCGCGGCCGCAGGGCATCGTCCTCGATATGCGCGGCAACCCGGGCGGTTTGCTCGATCAGGCAGTCGCGGTTGCCGACAGCTTTCTCGGCCGGGGACGTATCGTCTCAACCCGCGGGCGCCATCCCGACAGCTACCAGATCTTCAATGCCTCGGGCCGGGATATCGTGACGCGCTTGCCCGTGGTGGCGCTGATCAATGGCCAGTCGGCCTCGGCGGCCGAGATCGTCGCTGCCGCCCTGCAGGACCAGGGCCGCGCCGTGATCGTCGGATCAAACTCCTACGGCAAGGGCACGGTGCAGAACATTACCCGCCTGCCCAATGACGGCGAACTGATCCTGACCTGGTCGCGGTTCCACGCGCCGTCGGGCTATGCCCTCGAAAACCTCGGGGTCATGCCCAACTTCTGCACGGCCCGGCTCGGCTCAAGCCCTCACGGTGCGCTCCAGCGCCATGCGCTCGATAACGGCATCGTGCTTGCCGCCTGGCGCGCCCATTCGGGATATGACGCCGAAAGCGCCACGACCCTGCGCCAGCGTTGCCCGAAAACCAGCGAAAAGCCCGCCCGTGACCTTGAACTCGCCGCCGAGGTCCTGGGCGATCCCACCCTCTATGCCCGGGCCGTCAGTGCCTCGGTCCCGGCCTTGGCACGCCGCCGGCCGGGCAACGGCGCCAGCCGCTAACCCTTTGAAACTGCGGCTTTCAGACTTTTCCCCGCGCCCGGCTTGACATCGGGGCGGGGATCGCTATCTTCCGGCGGTCCGCAATCCAAGCCGCGAGAGTTCTGTTATGGCCAAGTCGAATACCATCGTCATTAAGCTCGAATCCTCCGAGGGCACGGGCTTTTTCTATGTGGCCAAGAAGAACCCGCGCACCAAGACGGAAAAGCTCGAGATGCGCAAGTACGACCCGGTCGCGCGCAAGCACACGATCTTCAAGGAAACGAAGATCAAGTAGCGGCCCTCTCGGGCAGACCGCTAAAAATGAAAAGCCGGCACTTGCCGGCTTTTTTGTTGGTCGCAGGGAAAATGGTCTTTCAAACGGTTCCGGCGATATCGGCCCTTGAATCCGAAGCCTGCGACTCGACGCGGTTGCGCCCGCCGCGCTTGGCCGCGTAAAGCGCCTTATCCGCCGCTTCCATGATCGCCTGTGCCGTCGTCTTTCCATCCTTCGACGAAGCCACGCCGATGGATGCCGTGATGTCGAGCGGGCCTGCCGCCGCTCCCACGTCAAAAGGCTGGTCAGCGATGATGTGGCGCAAGCGCTCGGCGACCTTTGCCGCGATGTCGGGCTCGCATTCGGGCATGACGATGACGAATTCTTCGCCGCCGAGGCGGGCCGCCATGTCGAATTCACGCAGGTTCCGCACCATGCGGCGCGCCAGTTCCTTGAGGACATTGTCGCCGACCGAATGACCGTGGGTATCGTTGACCGACTTGAAAAAATCGAGATCCAGCATCAAAAGACTGATCGGCTTGTGCTGCTCCGCCGCGCGCTCCAGCGCCGTCTGCAGATGCGCGGAAAGATAGCGGTGGTTATGCAATCCGGTCAGATCGTCGGTCAGCGCCATGGACAGGCTGCGCCGGTAGTTGTCCTGCAGGTCGTCGCGATAGCGCTTTTGGCGAAGCTGCGTGCGGGTACGCGCCTTGAGTTCGTTCGCATCGACCGGGCGCACCAGATAGTCGTTCACGCCGATTTCAAAACCCTTGGCGAGGCCGCCGATTTCCTCGGGCTCGATGACCAGCAGGACCGGCAGGGTCCGGGTCGAATCCTCTGCGCGCAGGCGGGAGGTGAACCTGAGGCCGTCACCATCGTCGAGGTAGAGACTGACGATCACCAGGTCGAAAGTGCCATTCTTAATCGCTTCGAATGCCTGCTCGGCGGTCTCGACGCAGGCGGTCTGATGCCCCTGGGCCTCGAGCGCGGTGGCAAGGCGTTCGCCGGTGAACTCGTCGGGCTCGACGATGAGCACGGCACCGGTCGGCTGGTCCATTTCGCTGGCACCCGCCATCGTCGCCATGACGCCGAAACGGTCGCAGGTTTCTTCGCGCATACGCCATTCGTCCATGGCGCGCTTCATGCGCGAGAGCGAACGGATGCGCGCGAACAGGGTCACGTCGTTGACCGGCTTGGTCAGGAAGTCGTCGGCACCGGATTCGAGCCCCGTGACCCGGTCGCTGATATCGGAAAGCGCCGTCACCATGACGACGGGAATATGGGATGTCTTTAAATCGCCCTTGAGGCGGCGGCAAACCTCGAATCCGTCCATCCCCGGCATCATAACGTCGAGAAGAATGATATCGGGGGACTCGCTCTCAGCCAGCCTGAGTGCGTCGATGCCGTTCGAAGCAGTGACGACGGTAAAGTAGTCGGCGGTGAGTTTGGCCTCGAGAACCTTGATATTGGCGGGAAGGTCGTCGACCACCAGGACGCGAGCTGACATGGCGCTACTTCAAGACCCTCTGGATGGTTTCCATGAAAGTCGCGACGGAAATGGGCTTGGCAATGTAAGCCTCGCAACCGCCCTCGCGAATTTTTTCCTCGTCGCCTTTCATGGCGAATGCCGTGACGGCAATGACCGGGATCGCCTTCAGCTCCGTATCCGCCTTCAACTGGCGGGTAACCTCAAGACCGGAAATTTCTGGAAGCTGAATATCGAGCAAGATGAGATCGGGATGGTGCTGCCGGGCAAGCCCCACCGCTTCAAGGCCGTTCTTGGTCTGCACGGTGTCATACCCATGCGCCTCAAGAAGGTCGTTGAAGAGCTTCATGTTGAGATCGTTGTCCTCAACAATGAGAACTTTTCGGGACATGTTCTTCCCCCTTGATTCAAAAGCACTTTGTCCGCCCCCTCTCCGCCGGCTTGCGAGTCCGGGCCCAAGCGGTCTGGCGGTTCTTCTCTTGCCTCATCCTCGCCACCAAGGCTTAACATTTCGCTAGTAATAACCCGGCGGGGGCGCCCGCGTTAACTATAAAATCGCATGGTTCTCAGGGCTTTGCGAAGGTATAAGAAACCGCCATTTTCAACCGTCCCGGAGCCTAGGCATGGAAGAACTCCTCAGCGGATACAAGGATTTTCGCGGCGGCCGCTATGCGGAAGACGCGGCACTGTACCGCCGGCTGGGTGAACGCGGCCAGAAGCCCCATACCCTGGTCGTGGCCTGCTGCGATTCGCGCGTGGATCCGGCGACAATCTTCAGCGCAGGACCGGGACAAATGTTCGTGCTGCGCAATGTCGCCAACCTTGTTCCCCCCTGGGGCAGCGAGGACAGCGCCGAAATTTCGACCGCAGCGGCGGTCGAATTCGCGGTCGGCACATTGAAAGTGAAACGAATCCTGGTTCTCGGGCACGGCGATTGCGGCGGCGTCAAGGCAGCCATAGCCGCGGCCCAGTCGGGTGCCCCCGTTTCTTCCGGTGACGACAATCCCCATGTCGGGCGCTGGATCGCCCCGGTAACGGATCTGTGCCGCGCCAAGGCGCCGGCGCTTGCCGCCGCCGAGGGAGATCAGGACCGGGGCCGACTGATCGAGCTGGAAACCGTACGCTATTCGATGTCGAACCTGATGACCATGCCCATCGTCAGCAAGCACGTCGCCGATGGTTCGCTGGCGCTGGTCGGGGCCCATTTTGAAATCGCTTCCGGGCGGCTTTTGGTCTGGGACCGCGCGAGCGGCGAATTCCGCCTGGCCTAGGCGGCGCGGCCTAGCACTTGGGCCGCTCCAGCGCGTCGATCTTTTCCATCTTCGCCCGGATCGTGAACGAGCCATAGTCGAGCTCGAAATCATCCGCGACCGCGTTGTCGAAGACCCGCAGCCCCAGCTCGTAATCGGGTTCAGCCTTGGATTCCTTGAGCGGGAAGAAGGCCAGCCGCATGTACCACGACGGCCGGTTGGTCAGCGGCTCGCGCGCCCAGCTCCCCGTCGCCTTGGCCCGATACTGCCCCATCACCGCATTGACCCCGAGCGGCCCGTCGAGGCTGGCCCCGTCGAAGATGGTTCGGTAGGCAACGCGCTCGCCCCGTCTCGCGGCGGCAATCAGGTCCATCATGTGGCGGGTCGGGAACAGCGTGCCTTTGGGCAGGTCGTAACGCGTACCCTTGGGCTGGCTGAAATCGGCGGTGCCCTTGCCCCCAGCGTCGATGCGGGCGCTGCCCTGCAGATCCTCGGTCACCTGGCCGCCGCGGGTGTTGCGCGTGGTAAAGCGATAGCTGAGGCCATCCATCGCCTCGAAGCTGGAAAAATTGGAATCGGTTTCGACCGTATTGCCCTCGCCATCGGTGAGATTGAGCCTGAGGCGCTGCTTGACGGTCCAGCCGCTGCATGACTTGGCCCATTCCATGACCAGCGCGCCTTGGGCGCGGTGGACGTTGCCGCCCTGCCGCGTCCGGCCAAGCTCAAGAACATAGACGGCACGGTGGGGCGCTATATCGACCTTGGTCGACCGGGCCCCTTGAGCCATTGCCGGATCCGCGCCCCAGGGCGCGAGCCATCCGGCAGCAACCGCGACAAAGCCTGCAAGGACATGAAATCTCAACCGGACCTCCCGTGATCTGAGGTCCGGATTATCACATCCTTTGGCCCCCGGAGATAGCTGCCCGGAACCGGCAATTCCTGCCGTCACCCGGCAAAACGCCGCCGCCCCCCACCGAAAGCGATAGGTCAAACGCGCCCGTCGCATTCTTTAACTGCATGTTTTTTATGGATAATTTGTTTTGGCACGCCCATTGCTAATCCGGTGACAGGATATGTGTGTCTGGACGAAACCTGGCTCTTGCGCCAACCGGCGACGGGCGAGGAACGAGGATGAAGACGATGAAGACAAAATCGAGCACCCCCCGCTCCCAGGGCGATCAGCGCCTTCTCAAGGAGATCGGCAGTGCCGTCGGCCGCCTGATCGACACCATCGGCGGTCCGTCGGAGACAAGCGAGGACGCCCCGAAGACGTCGGCAAAGAAAGCCGCTACGGCATCTGAAGACCGCCGCCGGACTGCACCCGCTCGGCTGGCCCTGGTCGAACAGGCTCTCGGCGCGGCTGAAGAGGTCGAGAGTTTTCTTGCCGAACAGTCCGCACGTATCGCCTATCTCGAAAACCTGACCCTCACCGACGAGTTGACCGGCCTGCGCAACCGGCGCGGCTTCAACGAACAGCTTCGTCGCACGCTGGCTGCTGCCAACCGTTACGGTGATCAGGGAGTTCTGGTTTTCTGCGATCTCGATAACTTCAAGACCATTAACGACACCTTCGGCCATCATGTCGGGGACTATGTCCTCAAGCAGCTTGCCAGGGTTATCGAAGCCGAGGTCCGCGAAACCGACGTCGTCTCCCGCCTCGGCGGCGACGAATTTGCCGTGCTGATGATCCAGACCAACTGGCGGGACGGCATCAAGCGCGCACAGATGCTGAGCCGCGTCGTCAATCGCACGATCGTTTCCTACCATGGCAACGAAATCAAGGTGAGCGCGTCCTTCGGGGTGGAACCCTTCGGCCCCAACGACGAGGAAACCAACCTTGTCGCCCGTGCCGACATGGCGATGTACGTCAACAAGCGCAAGAAATCCTCCGCTGCGCTGAACAACGTCGCCGCCGAATAACCGCGAAGTCACTCAAGTAAAAAGCGCCGGGTTTGATCCCGGCGCTTTTTGCATTTGATGCGGAAAAGGGTTAGTTGGCGTCGACGCAGGCCATCGAGACCGCCCCGTCGCAGCCGGGCATGGCCGCGGCACTGGCATAGCCCTTGGAGGCAAGGGTCCGCTTCAGGTCATCGCCGCCGTCCTTGTCGAGCGGACCGACGACGAGGCGATACACCGGCTGCTTGTCGTTCAGGGTTGAGACGACCTTCGGACGCAGGAGCGGGTGACCCGGAACGTTATAGATGGCACGGGATGCCTTTTCGGCCTCCGCGCGTTTGTCATAAGTGGCAACGACGACGAAGGTGTGCCGCATGACCGGCGCCCATGCCGCCATCGGATCGATGAAGGGCTCCTTGGCCGCCTTCGGCGCGGCATCGGACGGCGCAGCGTCGCCGCTCAAGGATGCCGTCTGGGACCCCACCGTCACCGGCGCGAAGCCGGCGGCCGGAACCGGGGCGGGACGCAGCCCCGGCAGATCGCCAGCGCCAGCGGGCAGAATTTCGCCGCCATCGATCAGGCTCGCGGTCTGGCGGTCTTCATCGCTGCGGCAAACCGGATTTTTGGTCAGGACGCGGTGCAGGGCGCAGTCCTCGGACATGGCGACCGAGATGACATGATCGGTACCGCTCTTGCCAGTGGTGGCATAGCTGACCCCGTCGAGCGCATGGCCTGCGATCACGATCGCCGACGGCACCGGTGCACAGGCCGCCACAAAAGCGGCCAGCGCAAGCAAGGGCATCAGTTTGAAGCAGTATCGCCGCATGGGGCCTCCGAACGGCAATGTTGCAGACACAAGTTAATAGTGTCTTTTAACGCCCCCACCGGACAACGCTTTTTGCGTTGGAATCATTGAAAGTTTTAGCTGCCGCCGAAAAACAAGGGTTCCCGGCGCATTAGCAATTTACGGCAAATTTTGCGCAGTTATCCGGATCAGCCGGATTTGCCCGAATCCTCGCCCTCGCCGCCCTTGGCTTTGGCCGGCGGCAGTGCGAGACGCAGGTGCAACTCGCGCAGGCGGACCTGATCGACTTCGGCGGGAGCGCCCATCATCAGATCCTGCGCCGTCTGGTTCATCGGGAACAAGATGACCTCGCGGATATTGGGTTCGTCGGCCAGCAGCATGACGATGCGGTCGATGCCGGGCGCCGAGCCGCCGTGGGGCGGCGCCCCGAAGCGCAGCGCCGACAGCATGCCGCCGAACCGCTTTTCGAGGTCGTCCTTCGAATATCCGGCGATGGCGAAGGCCTTTTCCATGATTTCCGGCTTGTGGTTCCGGATGGCGCCGGAAGACAGTTCGACGCCGTTGCAGACGATGTCGTACTGCCACGCCTTGATGTCGAGCGGATCCTTGGTCTCGAGTGCCTCGAGCCCGCCCTGGGGCATGGAAAACGGGTTGTGGCTGAAGATGATCTGCTTGGTATCTTCATCGCGCTCGAACATCGGGAAATCGACGACCCAGCAGAAATCGAAGCGATCCCTGGCGATCAGGTTCAACTCTTCGCCAATGCGGGTGCGCGCCGCCCCGGCGAGCCCGGCAGCAGCAGCCTTGTCGCCGGCGGCAAAGAACACCGCGTCGCCATCGCCGATGTTCGCCGTCTTGCGCAGAAGATCGAGGCGGTCCGGCGTCAGGTGGCGGGCGATGGGGCCCTTGGCCTCGCCGCCCTCGAAGACGACGTAGCCGAGTCCGCCCGCGCCCATGTCGCTGCGCGCCCAGTCGTTCAGCTTGTCGAAGAAGCTGCGCGGCTGGCTGGCCGCACCGGGCGCCGGGATGGCACGCACGACCGCGCCCTTTTCGATCAGCTTGGCGAACAGCGAGAAGGCCGAGCCGCGAAACACCTCGGTCGTATCGGCAATGATGATCGGGTTGCGCAGGTCCGGCTTGTCGGAGCCGTACTTCAGCATGGCATCGTCATAGGCGATGCGCGGGAACGGCGCCTTGGTCACGGGGCGGCCGTTGCCGAATTCCTCGAACACCCCGGCGAGCACCGGCTCGAGCCCGGCGAAGACGTCATCCTGGGTGCAGAACGACATTTCGACGTCGAGTTGGTAGAACTCGCCCGGCGAGCGGTCGGCGCGGGCATCTTCGTCGCGGAAACAGGGCGCGATCTGGAAATAGCGGTCGTAGCCCGCGATCATCAGCAACTGCTTGAACTGCTGGGGCGCCTGGGGAAGCGCGTAGAACCGGCCCGGGTGGGTGCGCGACGGCACGAGATAGTCGCGCGCCCCTTCGGGCGAGGACGCGGTCAGGATCGGGGTCTGGAATTCTCGGAAGCCCGAGGCCGTCATGCGGCGGCGGATGGAGGAAATTACCTCGCAGCGCAGCACCATGTTGCGCTGCATCTTTTCGCGGCGCAGATCGAGGAAACGGTAACGCAGGCGGGTTTCTTCGCCGTAATCGGTGTCGGAGTTGACCTGAAGGGGCAGCGGTTCGGCCGTCGAAAGCACCTCGACCGAGGCAACGACGACTTCGATCTCGCCGGTCGGCAGCTTGTCGTTGACCGTTTCGGCGCTGCGCGCCACCACCTTGCCGGTCACGCTGATCACGTATTCGAGGCGCACATCGTCGAGCGCCTTGAACACCGGTTCGCCGGTATCGACCACCAGCTGGGTGATGCCGTAATGATCGCGCAGGTCGACGAACAACAGGCCGCCGTGGTCGCGCTTGCGATGGACCCAGCCCGCAAGGCGGACCTCGGAACCGATGTCGTTCTTGCGCAGCTGGCCGCAGGTATGGGTACGGTAGGGATGCATCAAGCTCTCTGCCTGTGGTTCGTTCGGGCGGCGCCCCCGGACGAGCGACCGCGCCACAGGGAAAAGCCATGCCTAAGCCCCGCTTGTCAAGGCCAAGGCCCCGCGCCCAGCCCCGGAACGGCCCCGGCAGCGTCCGGCGGGGCCTTTTTCGCGCTTTCTCTTCGTGGCCGGACGGCTTTCGTGTATAGCTTCGCCCATGATCGTTATTACCGATACGGGCGCGCTGGCCCGCTTCTGCGCCTCCCTCGAAGGGGCCGAATTCGTCACCGTCGACACCGAGTTCATGCGCGAGCGCACGTACTGGCCGAAGCTCTGCCTCGTCCAGCTGGGCGGCCCGGAAGAGGCCGCCGTGGTCGATGCCCAGGCCGAAGGCCTCGACCTCGCGCCGCTCTTCGAATTCCTCAACGAAAGCCCGGTCCTGAAGGTATTTCATGCCGCCCGTCAGGACGTCGAAATCTTTCACCACCTGACCGGCCGCATCCCCACCCCCGTCTTCGATACCCAGATCGCCGCCATGGTCTGCGGCTTCGGCGAATCGGTCGGCTATGAAACGCTGGTCAGCAAGCTGGCCAAGGCCCGCATCGATAAGTCGATGCGCTTCACCGACTGGTCCCACCGGCCGCTTTCCGACAAGCAGCTGCAATACGCGCTTTCCGATGTCACCCATCTGCGCGTCGCCTATGAAAAGCTTGCGCAACGGCTCGAAAAGACCGGGCGCGCGGAATGGCTCGAAGAAGAAATCCGCTCCCTCACCTCGCCCTCGACCTATGTGGTCGAGCCCGAGGATGCCTGGAAGCGCGTGCGCGTGCGCGGCGGCAAACCGCGTTTCCTCGCCATCCTGAAGGAGCTGGCCGCCTGGCGCGAAGCGACCGCCCAGGCGCGCGACGTGCCGCGCCAGCGTGTCATGCGCGACGACATGCTGCTCGATATCGCCGCCCGTGCGCCCCAGGACGAAGCCGAGCTTGCCCGCACCCGCTCGGTCGGCCGGTCGGGCCTTCCCCAGCAGACGGTCCGCGAAGTGCTGGAAGCCGTCGGCCGCGCCCGCGCCGTCCCGGAGCAGGACTGCCCGGTCATGGAGCAGCGCGAAGACCTGCCGCGCGGCATGGGGCCGCTGATCGATTTGCTGAAAGTCCTGCTCAAGATGGTCTGCGACAAGGAAGACGTCGCCCAGAAGCTGGTCGCCAACAGCTCCGATCTCGAACTGATTGCCGCCGACGACAATGCCGACGTCCCTGCCCTGTCAGGCTGGCGGCGCGAATTGTTCGGTAACGACGCGCTGCGCCTCAAGCACGGCAAGCTGGCGCTGGCAGCCAATGGCACGGCAATAAAGCTGCTGCGCCTGGATGAGGAAACCGAGGCGGCCGCCCGCTAGCTTCTGAGCCGTGGCTTGCGGCCGATCCTGCGGGCCAGCGCCTCAAAACGGCGGCTCACTTCCTCGCTCAGCAGGAAACCTTTCCCCTTGGCCACACAGAGAACGAGGTGATCGCCCTCGATCTCGAGGCGCGTGCGGCCGAGCACATCGAGGGTACCCGCCGCAAGCGTGCGCGCGAAGCGAATCGCGCGCCCTATCGTAATGGCATGTTCCACATCGCCGTCATCGACCAGCGGCAGCAAAAGGCTGCGCGTCGGCCCCGTGCGACCGCCGCCGTAGCTCGAACTGACGATATAAGCGAGCAAAATGCGCTCGCGGTGGTCAATCGCGGTCAGCGACAAGTGCAGGATTCGCGAGAAGCTGTCCCTCGCGCGGTAATCGGGATGATCCCGCCACGCGGTGTCGCACAACAACACCGCCGCGCGGCGCAGGCGACGAAACCGCGGCGGCTCGTCGGGGAACAAAATATCCAGCCATTGGTCGAGCTGCTCGCCCGGCATGGCAAAACGCGATTCGCGACGGGCGATCTCAGCTGCCGCCGCAAGCAGCGGATCTTCCTTACGGCATTCCGGCGAGAGGCTGCGATAAAGCCAGCCCTCGCGCAGGCCAAAAGCGGAAAAGACGACGTTCTTGGGCCTGGCCGCATCGAGCAACCGCTCCATCACCACCGCAGCAAGCGGCAGCGTCTTCAGACGCGCCTTCGGCACGCGCGGAATACGCGCGAGCGATTTCTGGCTGGTGCGGGAAATGAGCTTGAGAAGCGCCTGTGCGTCCGACCTGCCGATCGCGTATTCATGAATCACGTGAAGGGGATAGTTTTCCTGCCCCATATGGACGGCAGCAAAGGCGCGCCACGCACCGCCCACGGGAAAGAAAGTCCGGCCCCTGACCTGGCCGAGCCAGTCGATCTGCGCCAGCGCCTTGTCGACGATGGCCTCGGCCTTGTCGATGTCGGTATCGGCGGCTTCACGCAGGCGCAGCGCGCCGATGGGCATCGTCGCGCGCTGGCCGGGCCGTCCTTCATCAAGGGCCACCACCTCGAGGCTGCCGCCGCCGAGATCCCCCATCATGCCGTCGGCGCCGGGGATACCGGAAATCACGCCGAAGGCCGAGGTTTCCGCCTCCGTCGCCCCGTCGAGAATCGTAATCGATGCCCCCAGCGCAGCCTCCGCCCGGGCAACGAAGTCGGCGCCGTCCGACGCGGCCCGCACGGCCTCGGTGGCAAGCGCCTCGATCCGCTCCACCCCCATCGCCGTCAGCACAACGGCAAAGCGGGAAAGGTGGCGAAGCGCGGCCTCGACCGCCTCGGGATCGAGGCGGCCCGTCGTGCCGAGCGCCCGGCCAAGGCCGCACAAGGTACGTTCGTTGTAGACCGGAACCGAGGTGCGCCCGGCGCCGCTGTAGACGACGAGGCGAACCGAATTCGACCCGATGTCGATGACGGCTACGAGGGGCGCAAGCGACCGGCGCGCCGGCAGGTTTTCTGGGTCTTGGCGCGCCACGCGGTTCAGCCCTTGAAGATGAAACGCTTGAGGATGCCGCTCGCCGCGGGCTTTTCCTCGCCCTTGGTGCGGCCCGACAGCGACGGATGCGTCAGGAAGTAGTCATGGGCGCGAAACGGTTCCTCGCCCGGGCCGGGATGTATGCGGCGGTAACTGCCGTCGGGCTCGCCCATCCAGGTCTGCATGTTGTCGCGCATGTTGGCACCCATGATCTGATCGAGGACCTGCGCATGAACGGTCGGATTTTCGACCGGGATCAGGGTTTCGACGCGCCAGTTGAGGTTGCGCGGCATCCAGTCGGCCGATGACATGAACACCTTGGCCTTTTCGGACGGCAGGCCATGGCCCGCGCCGAAACAGGCGATGCGCGAATGTTCGAGGAACCGCCCGACGATGGAGCGCACCCGGATATTTTCCGAAAGCCCCGGCACGCCCGGGCGCAGGCAACAGATACCGCGCACGACGAGATCGATCTGCACGCCCGCGCAGGATGCGCGGTAGAGGTGGTCGATGATGTCGGGATCGACGATCTGGTTCATCTTCGCCCAGATCGCCGCCGGCCGCCCCGCCTTGGCATGGGCAATCTCGTCCTCGATCAGGCCGTCGAGTGTTTCGCGCAAATTCAGCGGCGAGGCCGACATCTTCTCGAACCGCTCGGGGCGGGCGTAACCGGTCATCAGGTTGAACAGGCGCGCTGCATCCCGGCAGAGCGCGGGATCGGCGGTGAACAGCGACAGGTCGGTGTAGACCCGCGCCGTTTCGGGGTGATAGTTGCCGGTGCCGAGATGCACGTAGGAGCGAAGGCCCACCCCTTCCCGGCGCGTGACCAGCGACACCTTGGCATGGGTCTTGAGATTGACGAAACCAAAGACGACCTGCGCGCCCGCGCGTTCCAGATCGCGCGACCAGCGGATGTTCGCCTCTTCGTCGAAACGCGCCTTGAGTTCGACCATCGCGGTGACGGATTTCCCCGCCTCCGCCGCCTCGATCAGCGCCTTGACCACGGGGCTGTCCTTGCTGGTGCGGTAAAGGGTCTGCTTGATCGAAACCACGGACGGATCGCGTGCCGCCTGGCGAATGAAGCGCAGGACGACATCGAAACTTTCGTAAGGATGATGGACGATCAGGTCCTTTTCCCGGATCGCCGCGAAAGCATCGCCGCCGAAGGCCTTGATGCGCTCGGGGAAGCGCGGGGTAAAGGCCTTGAACAGCAGGTCTGCCCGCTCCTCGATGATGATTTCCTGAATGTCTGAAAGGCCCAGCAGCCCGTCGACGTCGAACACGTCGGAACCGGCGACTTTCAGTTCCCGCACCACGAAAGCGCGCAGTTCCTGGGGGATGCGTACGCTGAAGGTCAGCCGGATGACCGAACCGCGCCGGCGCCGCTCGAGCGCCGACGACATGACGCGCACGAGATCCTCGGCCTCTTCCTCGATTTCGACCTCGGTGTCGCGAATAACCCGGAACAGGCCCTGCGCCTCGACATCGAAGCCCGGGAACAGTTCGCCGAGATTGAGGCTGATGAGATTTTCGAGGGTGATGAAACGGATGCCGGAACCCGGCAGCCGGATGAACCGCGCCACCTGCGTCGGCAACGGCACCAGTGCGCGCATCTGTTCGCCCGTCCCGTGGTGGCGCAATTGCAGCACCATGCAAACGCCAAGGTTGGGAATGAACGGGAAAGGATGCGCCGGGTCGATGGCGATCGGCGTGATCACCGGGAAAATCTGCTCGATGAAATAACGTTCGAGCCATGCACGTTCCGCCGCGGTGACGTCTTCGCGGCGAACGACGACCATACCCTTTTCGGCAAGCGCTGCGCGCAGGTTGCGCCAGCAATCCTGCTGGCTGACCAGCAATTCGGCCGACTTGCGGGTGATGGCGGCAAGCTGGTCCTGCACGGACATGCCGTCATCGGACACGATGCCGTAGCCGGCCTTCTGCTGGGCGACGAGGCCCGCGACGCGCACCATGTAGAATTCGTTGTGGTTTGACGCCGAGATCGAAAGGAAACGCACCCGCTCAAGCAGCGGGTTGGCATCGTTCATGGCCTCTTCGACCACACGCTGGTTGAAGGCGAGCCAGGACAGCTCGCGGTTCAGGAAGCGCGAAGGCGAAGCCGGACTAATGGCGGGAACGGCGGCACCGGTACCGTCTTTCCGATCCGTTTCGGACTGGCTCATGACATGTCTCCAACGGTGCATTGAAGCCCGACAAAGCCTAAACTCGCGTTACAGGCCCCTGCACGGGCGGCAATTACCGCTTATGACCATGAAAGTCTTATATATTTTGCGCCACGGAAAATCCAGCGCCGCGCCCGCGGGGCTGGAGGACCATCTCCGGCCCCTTGATGGCGAAGGCCGGATCGAGGCCGTTGCGGTCGGCGCCGCCTTCGCAAGGCGCGGCTGGCGGCCACAGGTCGCGCTCGTCTCTTCGGCCCGCCGCACGCGGGAAACGTTCGAAGGCTTCCTTGCCGGGTTCGGCTCGGGCGGCCCCCGATTGCAGATCGAAGAGCAGCTTTACCTCGCCCCTGCGGAACGCCTGCACGACGAATTATGTGCGCTGGACGACGCTACGGCCTCGGCCCTTATCGTCGGCCACAACCCGGGACTGCATGATCTGGCGCTGGCGCTCGCGGGAAAAAAGCAAAGTGCGGCACGCGACAGGTTGCTGCGCGGCTTCCCGCCCTGCGCCGTCGCTGCTGTCGAGTTTGAGGGCGCGCACTGGTATGATTTGTCGCCCGCAACGGCACGACTGGCTGACGTCGCGTTTCCGAACGACCCAGGTTAACCGGCGGCCTCGTCCATCGCAGCGCGAACGAGCGGGATGGTGATGCTTCTGCGTTCGGCCATCGCGCGCGCATCGATCGCAGCCACCAGAGACCGCGCCGCATCGAAGCTGCGCTCCATGCGCGACACCATGTAGGCGACGGTGTCGGCGCCGACCTGAAGCTGGCGGTCGGCGAAAAGCTTGACCAGAAGCGCGCCCATCAGCGCATCGTCGGGGGCGCCGATCTCGGCAACCGGAATGGCGGCAAGGCGCGAGGCCAGATCACGCAGCCGCACCGGCCAGCGCGCGGGCGGCAGGGCCCCCGTCAGCAGCAGCCGCCCCTTCGTGCCGACAAGCGCGTTGAGCAGATGGAACAGCCCCTGTTCGGCATCGGCATTGCCCGCAACCGCGTCGGCACCATCTACGACAAGAGGCGTGCCGGGGGCGGCAAGATCGCTCGCGGGCGTCGCGACAAGTTCCGCCACCGACAGCCACCGCGCCCCGCAGCGGGCGGCGAATACCGACGCCAGATGGGTCTTGCCCGATGCGCGTTCCCCGGCGATCGCCAGGGACGGACCCGGCCAGTCGGGCCAGCGGTCGATCCAGGCCACCGCCGCGCCGTTGCAGGAACTGACGAGATAATCTTCACCGCCGAGGCTGGGACGCGCATCGAACGGCAGGGGGAACTGTCCCGTCCGCGATTTGCCGTTCACGCCCCGTCCCTGCCGTGACCGCGGTAGAGCGGGCTTTTCAGATATTCGCCGAGGAAGAAGCGCACCAGCACGCCGATCACCGCCGCCGCCGGCACCGCCAGCAGCACGCCGACGAATCCGAACAGAAGACCGGCCGCAAGCAGGGCGAAGATGACCCAGACCGCGTGCAGGCGGATTCTTTCGCCGACCAGCTTGGGCGTCAGGTAATTGCCCTCCAGCACCTGGCCGACGACGAAGACCGCCGCCGTCAACGCCACCGGACCGATATCGCCGAACTGCACGATGGCGAAGCCGACCGATGCGACGAAGCCGCCCGCGGCACCGACGAAGGGAATGAAGGAAATGAAGCCAGCGACCATGCCGATGATGAGGCCGAAATCGAGGCCGATAAGGCTCAGCGCCGCGCCGTAGAACCCGGCCAGGATCAGGCACACGATCGCCATGCCGCGAACGTAGCCCGCGATCATGTCGTCGGCTTCCTTGACCAGCCTGCGGATGGTCGGCGCATGGTCGCGCGGAAGCCAGCCGTCAACCGTGGCGACGATGCGGTCCCAGTCGCGCAGCACGTAGAAAGCGACGACGGGGGAAATGAAGATCAGCGACAGAAGGTTGAGCAGCGCCAGCCCGCCCGACCACACCTTGGCGACGAGGCCGCCCGCGAATTTCAGCGCGTCACCTGCAAAACTGCCAGCGGCGGTCTTCAGGCGTTCGATGTCCTCGGGTGAAAGCTCCGCCGACAGGCGCGCCACGGCGCGCATCACGTGCTCTTGCAGTACCTTGATGACGTCGGGCGCCTTTTTCGCGAAATCGATCACCTGCGACTGGATCAAGGGCGCAAGCAGCACGACCGCGAGCACGATTGCCGCGCAAAAGCCGCCGAGGACGATAATAGTGGCGAGCGTCCGGTTGACCTTTCGCCGACCGAGCCAGACCAGCGCCGGATCGAGGAAATATGCGACGGCGATGCCCGCGACGAAGGGCAGAAGCACCGGCGCGAGCAGGTTCAGGGCTATGCCGAACACGACGAGCCCGATGCCCCAGAATGCCATTTGCCGTGACGGCGTCATCGCCGTTCCTCCATCGTTGCCGCTTTGCGAATCCAGCCGACGACATAGCTGGCACCCGACAGGACGGTCGTCAGGGCGACCGCGCCGATCAGGAATTGGTAGACGAGATCGTTGCCCAATTCCAGCGCGCGGGCGGCGAGCACATATGCCGCCAACAGGATCTGGGCAAGGGTATTGACCTTGCTGACGAGCAGCGGCTCCATCTTAAGCCGCTGGGTCAGGGTGTGGTAGAGCAGCGCCCCGCCGATGATCAGGAGATCGCGCCACACCACCAGAATCACGAGCCAAAGGGGCAGCTGTTCGGCGATTCCCAGCGCCACGTAGACGCTGACCAGCAACGCCTTGTCGGCGAGCGGATCGAGGTAGCTGCCCAGCTCCGATTCGTAGTTGAAACGCTTGGCGATGAAACCGTCCACGGCATCGGAAATACCGGCGATCACGAACAGCCAGAAGGCCAGCATCATCCGGCCGTCGGAAATGGCCCAGACCAGAACGGGCACCGACAGCAGGCGGCCCAGGCTGATGAGATTGGGAATGTTCACGGCGCTGCGCTCTTTCCCCTGCCGTCCTCGTTGTCCGCAGCACCCTGGCGGAGAACGAGCGACGTCGCGCCGCGAACCAGCGACAGATCACTCTGGATCAGGGCGAGACGAAGTTGTTCCTCGTCGCCGATGAAGTTGAGCCGCAAGCGCGCCCCCTTGCGCGTAAGGAAGATCAGGTCGCTGCGCCGGATGAACGGCACCTTTTCGAGCTTGCCCTTGATTTCCAGCCACTGGGCAAGGGAATTGAGCGGTACTTCGACGGTCAGTTCGTCGCCGGTGTCGAAACGCAGGCGGTTGTTGCGCTTCCAGTTTTCCTGCACCTGGGCGGCAATCACAGCAGCGGCGCGGTTGAACAGGGCTTCTTCGCTTTCGCCCGACTCCCGATAAAAAGCCTCGACACGGGTCTGCTCCAGTTGCGACGTGCCGAACCGGCTCAGCGTCACCTGCAGCCAAG
This sequence comes from Alphaproteobacteria bacterium, assembly GCA_030831315.1. Taxonomy (GTDB): domain Bacteria; phylum Pseudomonadota; class Alphaproteobacteria; order SMXQ01; family SMXQ01; genus WHSO01. The sequence goes on along the minus strand of JAURLI010000034.1, from coordinate 17,957 downwards.
GGCCGCTGCCCTCCGCCGGGCTTACGCCTTCGGGGAAACGCATTCCCGCCCGCGCCACGAGAACGTCGGCCGCACCATGACGCCGGGCGATCGCCGTCAGCCGCTTGTCGTCGCCACGCACGGCCTGTTCGGCGCCGATCAGGGCGATATCCTGCAAATCGCCTTTTGCGCGCGCCACCGGCACCAGCCCGTCGGTCGGCGGCAGGCGATCCCAGGCGGCGCGCCAAGGATTCGGGTCATCCCACAGCGACAGGGCGCCGACCAGTTCGTAGACCGGCAGCACCAGAAGAGGCTTTGACGGCGTTTCGGCAAAGCCGACGCCGCGTTCGCGCAGAAGGTTGCGAACGGCATCGGGTTTGAAGCGCACGGTCAGCGCGGCGAGGTAACGAACACTCGACGTCTTTTCGTCGGCGACCTCGAAATCCTTGACCAGGTCGTTGACTGCCTCGGTGGAAACAGGGGGCAGCTTGTCGCGATCGGAGGCGAGCGCCAGGCGGGAAAAAAGACGGTTCAGTGCCGCCGCCTGCCCCGCCGCGAGGGCCTGATCGCGCGCGCGCGCCGCCGAATCGGCGGTGGCATCTACGGCGACGCCCCGCACCGTGAACACCTGCGGATCCTCGGCCGCGCCCGCCGGAGCGGCAAGGACCGCCAGCATGAAGGCGAAGGCCAGACGCATGGCGGAAAAGCGGCGGAAAGCTCCGCCGTCACTGGCATTCACGCTGGGAAAATAAGGCTGCGAATGGGTCATTACAAACCGTCGCGGATACATTATGTTGACCGCCGCGGTAGCGCGGGCGCCTAGGCGCCGGGCGCAATCTATCATGTATGGCACGGGGAGGAAGCCATTAAGCGCGTGACATACAGGGATGCGGGCGTCGACATAGACGCCGGCAACGAGCTGGTCCGGCGCATCGCGCCCATGGCCAAGGCCACGGCGCGGTCGGGTACCGCCGCCGGTCTGGGCGGATTCGGGGCGTTGTTCGACCTCAGGGCGGCAGGGTTCAAGGACCCCGTTCTGGTTTCAACCACCGACGGCGTCGGCACCAAGCTGCGGCTCGCCATCGATACCGGTCAGCATGGCACGGTCGGCATCGATCTCGTCGCCATGTGCGTCAACGACCTGGTCGTCCAGGGCGCGGAGCCGCTTTTCTTCCTCGATTATTTTGCGACCGGTTCGCTCGATGTCGATGTCGCGGCCGATGTCGTCTCCGGCATCGCGGATGGCTGCGCCCAAGCAGGCTGCGCGCTGGTCGGCGGCGAAACCGCCGAAATGCCGGGCATGTACGAAAAGGGCGACTACGACCTTGCCGGTTTTGCCGTGGGCGCGGCCGAACGCGACCGCATTCTCACCGGCGACGGCGTCGCCGCCGGCGATGTCGTGCTGGGGCTCGCCTCCTCGGGCGTTCATTCCAACGGCTACTCGCTGGTCCGGCGCATCGTCGCGGGCAGCGGGCTCGGCTGGAAAGACGCAGCCCCCTTCGCCAAAGGCAAGACCGTCGGCGAGGCACTGCTCGCGCCGACGCGCATCTACGTCAAGCCGCTGCTCGCCGCCATCGGCACGGGCGGGGTCAAGGCCATGGCGCATATCACCGGCGGCGGGCTGATCGAAAACATTCCCCGTGTCCTGCCCGGCACGCTCCGCGCCGAACTTGACGCCGCCACTTGGCCGCTGCCGCCCGTCTTTCGCTGGCTGAAGGCCGAAGGCGACGTCGAGGACATGGAACTGGCCCGCACCTTCAACTGCGGCATCGGCATGGTGGTCGTGACTGCTGCCACCGATGCCGATCGCGTCAGCGCGGCGCTGACGGCCGCGGGCGAAACCGTGCACCGCATCGGGCGCATCACCGATGCGGGCGGCGAGTCGAAGAACACCGTGATCGCGGGAACGGCAACGGCATGGCGCGCCTGAAGACCGGCGTCCTGATTTCCGGATCGGGCACCAACCTGCAGGCGCTGCTCGATGCCGCGCGCGATCCCGCCTACCCCGCCGAAATCGTCTGTGTGCTTTCCAACAAGGCCGATGCCTTCGGGCTTGAGCGCGCGCGCAAGGCCGGCATCGCCACCGGCGTGATCAACCACAAGGACTATCCCGACCGCGCCGCCTTCGATATGGCCGTGCACGGAGCGCTGACCGATACGGGATGCGAACTCGTCTGCCTGGCCGGGTTCATGCGCATCCTGACGCCGCAATTCGTCGATCTGTGGCGCGGCCGGATGATCAATATTCACCCGTCGCTATTGCCCAATTTCCGTGGCCTCGACGCCCAGGGCCAGGCGATCCGTGCCGGCGTGCGCCTGTCGGGCGCGACGGTGCATTACGTCGTGCCGGAAATGGACGCGGGCCCCATCATCGTGCAGGGCGCCGTGCCGGTGCTGCCCGGCGACGACGCCGACTCTCTCGCAAAACGCATTCTGACGGTCGAACACCGCATCTACCCCCTGGCGCTGCGCCTGATCGGCGAGGGGCGCGTGCGCATCGAAGGCGAGACCGCTGTCATCAACGATGCCCCGGGCGACCCCACCCGCAGCCTGCTGATGCCCGACGACGGCCGTTGAGCCGCCCGATCGGGGCTTTATTTTTACGTTTTTGGCGGCTATATCAGTCGCAGGAGATCGCGCCCACGGGCGCCAAACATGGAGAGGCAGATGGCCGAGTTCGAGGATCTCAAGTCCCACGAGGAAATGTGGAACCTTTTCATTCGCCTGACGGTATGGAGCAGCATCGGCATCACTGTCCTGCTGCTGGCGATGCGGATCTTCCTCGTCTGATCACCGTTCGATACGGATAAAAAAACGGGGCCCATCGGGGCCCCGTTTTCTTTTGCGCGTCTTGCGGGCTCAGCCGACGATTTCGAGGCCCGAGAAGAAAAAGGCGATTTCCTGCGCCGCCGTCTCCGGGGCGTCGGAGCCATGCACCGAATTCGCTTCGATCGATTCGGCGAAGTCCTTGCGGATGGTGCCGGCATCGGCATTGGCCGGGTTGGTGGCACCCATCAATTCGCGGTTGCGGGCGACGGCGTTCTCGCCTTCCAGGACCTGGGCGACGATCGGGCCCGAAATCATGAAATTGCAGAGATCGTTGAAGAACGGGCGCGCCTTGTGGACGCCGTAGAAGGCTTCCGCCTGGGCGCGCGTCAGCTGCAGGCGCTTCTGGGCGATGATCCGCAGGCCGCCCTTCTCGAAGCGCTCGTTGATGGCGCCGGTCAGGTTGCGCCGCGTGGCGTCGGGCTTAATCAGGGAGAGGGTACGTTCAATGGCCATGTCGCGCTGCTCCTTGGCGTTGGCGGCGGTGATTGCGGCGGCCTTATAGACGGATCGGCCCGATGGGGCAAGGGCGGAAGCCCCTTACAGGTCCTGCTTTTCCCAGCCCCCGGCCGCGGTCTGGCGCAGGTAGGTCAGGGCGAACCCCTGCTCCTTGTAGGCTTTCCAGTGCGCCCGCGCGGCTGCCAGCGCGGTTTCGTCGCGTCCGTCGAACATCTCGAGGCAGCGATCGAAAGCCGCGATATTCGCCGATTCGGCTCCATCGGCCAGCACCAGGACGCCGGCGCCGGCCGGATTGTCGTCACCCGCCGTCAGCCAGACCGGCTGCATCGGACCGTTGCCGTCGGCGGCCGACCCATGAGGCAGGAACGAGCCCTGCTCATAGGCCCATAGCAGCGCATTGAGGGCGTCCACCCGCTCGCTGGAACCGAGTTTCACCACCGCCTTCATCCCTGCCCCCAGCACCTTTTCGAGAAGCCTCGGCAGGGCGGTTTCAAGGTTCGAACGTTCGAGGTGGTAGAACGAAACCTCGGTCACGGGACTGCCTACTTCCCCTCGTAGTGATCGGCGATCATGCGGTCGAGGAGACGCACGCCGAAGCCGGTGCCGCCCTGGGGCACGGTCGGCGCATCCTTGCCCGACCAGGTGACGCCTGCGATGTCCAGATGCGCCCAAGGAACGTCGTTGGTGAAGCGCTGCAGGAACTGCGCTGCGGTAATGGAGCCGCCGCCACTGCCCGATGAAATGTTTTGCACGTCGGCGACCTTCGAATCCATCATGCGGTCATAGGCCTCATCGAGCGGCATGCGCCACAGGCGTTCGCCCACCGCCTTGCCCGCCTCTTCGAGGTTGCGCGCCAGCGCATCGTCGTTGGCGAACAGGCCCGCGTGGACGTTGGCAAGACAGACGATGATCGCGCCGGTCAGCGTCGCGAGATCGACCATCAGGCGCGGCTTGAAGCGTTCCTGGCAGTACCATAGCGCATCGGCAAGCACGAGCCGGCCTTCGGCGTCGGTGTTGAGCACCTCGATCGTCTGGCCGGAATAAGAGGTCACGATGTCGCCCGGCCGCTGGGCGGTGCCCGACGGCATGTTCTCGACGCAGCCGATGACACCAACAACGTTGGCGCGTGCCTTGCGCGCGGCCAACGCCTTCATCAGGCCGATGACGACGCCGGCGCCGCCCATGTCCCATTTCATGTCCTCCATCCCCTTGGAGGGTTTTATCGAAATGCCGCCCGAATCGAAGGTCACGCCCTTGCCGAGGATGGCGACGGGCTTCGCCTTTGGCCCGGTCTTCGGCCCCTTCAGCCACTGCATGACGACAAGCCTGGGCGGGCGCGAGCTGCCCTGGGCAACCCCCAGAAGCGCGCCAAAGCCGAGCTTCTTCATCTTCTTTTCGTCGAGGACCTCGATCTTGACGCCGAGCTTCGCGAGCTTCTGCGCCTCGCGGGCGAGGCTTTCGGGATAGATCACGTTGCCCGGCTCGGAGACGAGATCGCGGGTGAAGAATACACCGTCCGCGACGGCATCGCGCGACGCGAAGGCCTTCTTGGCGGCAGCCGCGCCCTTGACGTGCACGGTCAACGAAGCGAGCTTCGGCTTGTCCTCGGGCTTCTGCTTGGTGCGGTACTTGTCGAAACGGTAGCTGCGCAGCCGCGCCCCCAGCGCCAGCGCCGCCGCCATGTCGGCGAGCTTGACCTTGCCCGTGCCCTTGGGCACTTCCACCGCGACCGAGGCCGCCCCATCCTGTCCGCGGGCAAGTTCGGCGTAGGCCGCGCCGCCGGCCGCTTCGATGGCCAGTTCATCAAGCGCATCGGCCTTGCCAAGCCCCGCCACCACCACCCGCGCCGGACCCTTCGCCGCGGGCGCCAGCACGGTCAGCGCCGTACCCTTGCGCCCCTTGAAGCGGGCAGCGCTGACGGCGCGAAGAATGGCGCCGCCAAGCTCGCGGTCGAGTCTTTCGCCCGCTGGCGTCAGCTGGGCCAATCCCTCCTTCGACTTGCCCGACGTTTCGACGGCAAGCACGACGACGGCTCCGGTCCGGGAAACGGCGGAATCGGAAAAGGCTATCTTCATGGAGGGCTCCTGGTCTGCAAGCGGGCGACGTGAAACGCCGCCAAGGGGTGAAAACGAACCGGCGCCGAGTGTAGCCGCGCCGCCCCGAACTGCCAACTGGGCCCGGCGCAGTACTACGGGGCAGCTCTCCTTAAAGATGGCGGAGATTCGGGCTTTGCATATAATGCGCCGATGGATCAGACGTTTCGCTACATGCTGCGCCAGCAGTTGTGGCCGCTCATACTGGCGGTACTGGTGATCGCCGGCATCGTCTGGATGTCGCAATCGCTTCGCTTCGTCGAACTGGTTCTGGCGCGCGGCTTGCCCACGGCAACGCTGTTCGAGCTGGCTGGCCTCGTCCTGCCCATGTTTACCTCGGTGTTCCTTCCGATCGTGCTGTTCGGCACGGTTGCCTTTTCCTACAACCGCATGGTGATGGACAACGAAATGGTGATCTGGCGGTCGGCCGGGCTGAGCCCCATGCGCCTTGCCGCCCCGGCGCTGGCGCTGGCCGGCGGGGTCATGATGGTTTGCTATGCCCTCAACGTCTACTACATGCCGGCCGCCTACCGGCATTTCAAGGACCTGCAATTCGCCATTCGCAACAATTACACTCAGGTCCTGCTGCGCGAGGGCGCCTTCAACGAAGTCGGCAACGGGGTCACGGTCTACGTGCGCGAACGCGCCGCCAACGGCGAACTCCTCGGCATCTTCATTTATGACCGGCGCGAAAACAGCGAACCGGTCACCATGATGGCCGAGCGCGGCGCCCTGGTACAGACGGAACAAAGTCCCCGCGTTATCCTGATCAACGGCAACAGGCAGATCGTCAAGCGCGGGCGCGGTGACCTTTCCATCCTGTATTTCGATCGCTACACGTTGGACCTAAAATCGGCGGAAGGCGCATCCGGCCCCCGCTGGCGCGAGCCGCGCGAAAGATTCCTGAACGAACTGTTCTGGCCGGAAGCGGACGGGCCCAACGCAGCCGGCGGCGGACAACATTACGGAAAACTTGTCGCCGAAGGGCATTACCGCCTGACATCGCCATGGCTTGCGCCGGCCTTCGCGTTGATTGCGCTGGTCGCGCTGCTGACCGGGCAATTCAACCGCCGAGGCCAGAGCCGACGACTGATCGCGGCAGCCGTGGCGATGGTGCTCGTCCAGTCGGCAAGCGTGTCCCTGCACAGCCTCGCCGGAACCGTCCCCGCCGCCATTCCCCTGATGTATCTCCTGCCGGCCTCGATTATCGCTGCCTGCCTCTGGCTTCTGATGCGCCAAAGGCAGACGGCGCTGAGCGGCGGCAAACTATCGATGGAAGCCTAGGAAGAAAGATGGCGGAACAGGCACACCTTTCGCGGACCCTGTCGATTTATATCGCCAAGCGCTTTCTCGCGGGCTTCGTGCTCATTCTCGCCGCGATCGCGGCGATCATCTTCCTGATCGACATCGTCGAACTGCTGCGTCGCGGCGCGGGGCGCGGCGATGTCACTTTCACTCTCGTGCTGCAGATGGCGCTGCTCAAGATGCCGCGCATGCTCGAAAAGGTCGTTCCCTTCGGCATCCTGTTCGGTGGACTTTACACCTTCTGGCGCCTGACGCGGACGAGCGAGTTGGTGATTGCGCGCGCATCCGGCGTTTCGGTCTGGCAGTTCCTCTTTCCGGCCATGGCCACGGCCATCATATTCGGCATGTTCATGAATGCCGCAGTCAACCCCATCGGCGCCACCTTGCTGTTGCGCTACGAACAGCTCGAATCCAAGCTGCTCAAGGGCAAGGACGACCTGCTTGCCGTCTCGGAGATCGGTCTCTGGCTCCGCCAGTCAGACCCTCGCGGCCAGTCCGTCATCCATGCCGAGCGCATATCCTCGAGCGACATGGTTTTGCGCGGGGTAACCGTGTTCCTTTTCGATACGAACAACCGTTTCGAACGCCGCCTCGACGCCGAACAGGCGCGACTGGAAAACGGGGCGTGGCGCCTCAACAACGTACTCGTCACCGCCCCCAACGTCCCCTCGCGCGAACAGGCCAATTATTCGCTGCCCACCGACTGGACGCCGAGCAAAATCCAGGACAGCTTTTCACCGCCGGAAACCCTCTCCTTCTGGCGGCTTCCGGGGTTTATCGACCTGCTCGACAAGGCCGGTTTCGCAGCCGCACGCCACCGCGTACACTGGTACTCGCTGTTGGCAATGCCCCTGATGCTTGGAGCCATGGTGCTGATCGCCGCATCGTTCTCTCTGCGCATGGCACGGCGCGGCGGCGTTTCGCTGCTGATTACGGGGGGCGTCCTGTTCTCTTTTTTCCTGTTCTTCCTCTCGGATGTCGTTTTCGCCATGGGCCTTTCCGGCACCATCCCGCCGTTCCTGGCCGCATTGACGCCGACCGCGGTGACGATCCTGATCGGCGCGTCCGTGCTGCTGCATATCGAGGACGGCTGAGCATGAAAATCGCCGTCCGCTCGTTCTTTTTCCTGCTGTCTATCGTCGCCGCCGGTTTGCCATCGGTTGTCTTGGCCCAGGCTCCGGCGACGAAGAAATCCCCCTACGTCGTGCTGCGCGCCGACGAAGCGACCCATGACCAGAACACAGGTCTTGTTACCGCCCGCGGCAAGGTCGAGATCGCGCACGAAAAGGACATCCTGCGCGCCGACACGGTCATTTACGACGAAAAGAACGACAAGATCACGGCAATCGGCAACGTCGTCATCATGGACGCGACCGGCGATGTGAAGTTCGCCGAAAAGGCCGAATTCAGCAACGGTATGCGGGACGGCTGGGCCGAAGGCTTCCGCATGCTCCTGAAAGACAACAGCCGCATGGCGGCGGTGCGCGGCGAGCGCACGGGCGGCGTCGTGACGACGCTGGACAAGGCTGTCTATTCGCCTTGCGAATTGTGCAAGAAAGACCCGAAACGCGCGCCGCTCTGGCGCGTGCGGGCGGTTCGGGTGATCCACGATTCGGAGCGGAAGGAAATCGAATACAAGGACGCCACCCTCGAGATGTTCGGCTTCCCTGTTTTTTATACGCCCTACCTGTCGCACCCCGACCCCACGGTCCAACGCCGCTCGGGCCTGCTGACGCCGTCCTACACGAGCGACTCGGACTTCGGCTCCATCCTCAAGCTTCCATACTTCTGGGACATGGCGCCGAACGAGGACATGACCATAACGCCGCAGTTGATGACCGATCAGGCCTCGCTGCTGGCCCTGAATTACCGCAAACGTTTCACCAACGCAGAACTGGAACTCGACGCGAGCGGCACCCAGCCCGAACGCGAGGACGCCAACAAGCGGCGGGTCGGTGGAACGGACACGCGCGGCCACGTCTTTGCCAAGGGCAGGATCAATCACGACCCGGTCTGGCGCAGCAAGTTCCAGTTCCAGAACACCAGCGACGATACCTATCTTCGCCGCTACAAGTTTCCGCAGCCGGAGCAGCAGACCCTGACGACCAGCCTGAACACCGAGGGATTCCAGGGCGGCAACTATGCCCAGCTTTCTGCCTACAGCTTCCAGGGGCTGCGCGCGACGGACAACCCCGGTGCCAGCCCCCTGGTGCTGCCTTATGCCGAATATCACTATGTATCGCAGCCCGCCGCCAATGGCGCATTGCTGACTGCCGACAGCAGCGCGTTGCTGGTCACCCGCGACGAAGGCACTGACACCCGTCGCCTCGCCTTCAATGGCGGCTGGCACCTGCCCTACAAGGCTTGGACGGGCGAGGTATACCGCCTTTCCGCGTCGCTGCGCACCGACCTCTATCACGCGAGCACCGTAACCGCGCCTGACGGTTCGCTGAATGACGGCATGTCCGGCCGCGTCATGCCGCAGCTGATGGGCGAATGGCGCTATCCCTTCGTCAAGGCGGAGAACTCCGCCTCCCAGGTTATCGAACCGGTCGCTGCTATCGTGCTCGCGCCGAATGGCGGCAATCCAAAGAAAATGCCGAACGAGGACAGCCGCGACGTCGAGTTTGATGACACCAACCTGTTCGAGGCGAACCGATTCACCGGCTCCGATCGCTTCGAAGGCGGCAGCCGGTTCATCTACGGCATCAACTGGGGCCTATACGGCGATCGCGGCGGCGCAGTCGAGGCCTTTGCCGGCCAGAGCCAGCGCATGAAGGAAGATACGAATTTCACGCAATCGAGCGGGTTGCGCGAAGAAAGCTCGGACGTTGTGGGACGTCTGCGGGTCTCACCCGGCAGCTGGTTCGACCTGCTATACCGTTTCCGCTACGATCCGGACTCCGGTGTCGCCCGCCGCCACCAGGTCGGCACCACATTCGGTCCGCCCGCCCTCAAAATCGGGCTCAGCTACCTGTTCCTAGACGAAACGGGCACAAACACCCAGTTCGGCGACCGCGAAGAGGCCGTGGGCTTCTTCAACGCCCGGCTGACGAACCGCTGGTCCGCGACCGGCCGCCTGCACAAGAATCTTGCCTCAAACGGCGGCACCGTCAGCCAGGCCATGGGGCTGACCTACAAGGACGAATGCTTCACTTTCCTCGTTCAGGCGACCAAAAATTACTCGGCCGACCGCGATCTTCAGCCCTCGGACAGCCTGATGTTCATGCTGATCTTCAGGAATCTCGGTGAATTCACCAGCCGCGGTTGAAACTGCCCCCTGCCCGCCTGTATCCTGCGCCCGCCGGCCACCCCGGCCCCAGGGAAACAAGTCAACAGGATCACGGTCCCGAATGCGTGCATCTTTCGTTTCACGCCTCCTTCGCTTCTCGGCGTTTGCCGGGGCGCTTGCCAGCTGCCTTGTTTTTGCCCCCGCACGCGCCCAGCAGACCCTGAACATCATCGCCGTGGTCAACGAGGAGGCGATCTCCGCCTACGACCTCGAGCAGCGACTCAACCTGATCATTCGCGGATCGAACCTGCCGGACAGGCCGGAAGTGCGGCGCAATCTCGCGCCCCAGGTGATCAATGCCCTGGTCGAGGAAGCCCTGCAATTGCAGGAAGCGAAGCGGCTCGGGATCAACATCCCGAAAAGCGAAACCAGCGCCGCGATCGCCATGATCGAACGCCAAAACCGGATCGCGGCGGGCGGCATGGATGCGTTCCTTGCCGAGCGCGGGATCGACAAGCGCACCCTCAACCGTCAGATCGAATCCTCGCTCGCCTGGGCCACGATCGTACGGCGCCAGTTCCTGCGCACGGTTAACATCACCGAAGAAGACGTCAACAAGAGCCTCGATCGCGTCAAGGCAAACGCCGACAAGCCCCGACTGCTGCTGGCTGAAATTTTCATCGCCGTGGATTCTCCGCGCGATGAGGCCGCCGCCCGCACCAATGCAGAGCGTATCCACGCAGAACTTCGTCGCGGCGCCAATTTTCCACAACTCGCCCGCCAGTTTTCCCAGGCCGCCTCTGCCTCTCGCGGCGGTGACCTCGGCTGGGTTCTTCCCGGCGAGCTCGACCCCGAGGTCGACAAGATCCTGGCCAATCAGCCCAAGGACTCCATTTCGCCGCCGATTCGCGGCGGCGCCGGCTACTACATCATGGCCGTGCGCGACCGCCGTGTTCCCAGCCCGCAATCCGCCACCGATGCCGTCGTTTCCCTGCGCCAGATCCTGCTGCCCCTCCCTGCGGGCGCGGGGCCTGCGGACGTAGCCTCGCAAAAGCAGCTCGGCGAGACCATCCAGGCGACCGCGCGCGGCTGCGCCGATTTTTCCAGCATTGCCCGTGAACTGGGGGCAGGAATGTCGGGTGACCTGGGGCGGCTCAAGCTTGGCGAGTTGCCGCAAGACATTCGCGCGACAGTCGCCTCACTTGAAGTCGGTACTGCGTCCGCTCCCATCGTCATTCAGAACGGTGTTCGCGTGCTGATGGTCTGCGACCGGCAGTCCCCACAGGACACGTCTCTTCCGTCGCGCGAGGAAATCGAGCGTCGCATAACCCTGCAGCGCCTCGAACTGCGCGCTCGCCGCCACCTGCGCGACCTGCGCGACGCGGCATTCCTCGACATTCGCGTCTGAGCGCCACCGTGACATCCCGCCCGATCGCGCTCACGATGGGCGACCCCGCCGGGATCGGCGGCGAAGTCGCGCTCAAGGCCTGGCGCGCACGAAAAACATCCGACAACCCGTTCTTCATCATCGCCGACCCCGATGCGCTCGGTGCCGAGGCCCGTGCGCTCGGCCTCGATGTGCCGCTGAAGCAGATAGAACGCCCCGCAGATGCCCTTGCGGTTTTTACTGATGCGCTGCCTGTGCTGGCGGAGCCGCTGGCCAAGCCGCCGGCCCCGGGCAGGCCCGAAACAGCCAATGCCCCCGCCGTCATCAATGCCATCCGTCGCGCGGTCGCCCTTGCGAAGGCAGGCGAAGCCGCTGCCGTCGTCACCAACCCGATCCACAAGAAGGTATTGGCCGATGCGGGGTTCCCCCATCCCGGGCATACCGAGTTCCTGGGCGAGCTGACCGGCGTCAAGACACCCGTCATGATGCTGGCCTGTCCCGGCCTGCGCGTCGTGCCGGTGACGGTGCACCTGCCGCTGGCGAAAGCCGTCGCGCAGCTTTCCGAGGATGCGATCTTTCATGCGGCCTTGGTAACGGCACAGGCGCTTTCGCGCGATTTCGCCGTAGCCAATCCGCGCCTTGCGGTCGCCGCGCTCAATCCCCACGCGGGCGACGGCGGCCTTCTCGGCAGCGAAGACGACGCCATCATCGCCCCCGCCATCGTCCGGCTGAAGGCCGCGGCCGTCAACGCCTTCGGCCCTGCCCCCGCCGACAGCCTGTTTCATGCACGCGCGCGCGAAACCTATGACGCGGTGATCTGCATGTATCACGATCAGGCGCTGATCCCGCTCAAGACCGTCAATTTCGACGACGGCGTCGATGTCACCCTCGGCCTGCCGATCGTGCGTACCTCGCCCGATCACGGCACCGCCTTCGAAATCGCGGGACGCGGCATCGCACGCGAATCGAGCCTGCTTGCCGCCTTGGCGATGGCCGCCGATATCGCCGCCAATCGTGCCCGGACGACATGACCGCCACAGATACCGCCGCCATCGCAGCGGCCGTCGCCGCCCTGCCGCCCTTGCGCGACGTCATCGCCGCCCATGATCTCGGCGCGCGCAAGGGGCTGGGCCAGCATTTCCTGCTCGATCTCAACCTGACGGCGCGGATCGTGCGGGCGGCGGGCGATCTTGCCGGCGCTACCGTGATCGAGGTCGGCCCCGGCCCTGGAGGACTGACGCGCGCACTTCTCGCCGCAGGCGCCACCCGCATCGTCGCCATCGAGAAAGACAAGCGCTGCATCGCCGCTCTTCAGCCCCTGATCGAAGCCGCCCGCGGGCGCCTCATCCTGCGCGAGGCAGACGCTCTGGAAGTGGACGAAGCCGATCTCGCCCCGGGGCCGGGCGTGCACATCGTCTCGAACCTGCCCTACAACGTCGGCACCGTCCTGGTCATCAAATGGCTCGCCCAGATTGCTGCCGATCCGAACCGCTTCGCCGGGCTCACGCTTCTGCTGCAGAAAGAGGTCGCCGCGCGCCTGACCGCGGCCCCGCGCAGCAAGGCCTATGGCCGCCTGTCGGTGATGTGCGGCTGGCTCACCGATGCCGTCGTCAGTTTCGACATCGGCGCGCGCGCCTTCACGCCGCCGCCCAAGGTCGATTCGACCGTGGTGCGCCTGCGCCCGCTTCCCGAACGCCGGGCGAAGGCCACGTGGGACGAAATGGAAACCGTACTGCGCACGGCCTTCGGCCAGCGCCGCAAGATGCTGCGCGCTTCGCTGAAATCGCTGTTTGGAACTGACACCGAGGACATCCTGGCCCGCAACGGGATCAGGGATACGGCCCGGGCAGAGGAACTGTCGGTCGCCGATTTCGCGGCGCTCGCCCGCGAACGGCAGGCCGGCTCCGCTACTGGCCCTCGCGCAGGCGCTTGACGAAATCGCCGAGGCCGACCTGGCGCTGGCGGCGCAGACGCTCCGCGGCAAGGATCGCCTCGACCTCGACCACGCTCTGGGCGACATCGTTGTTGACGACGATGTAATCATATTCGGTGTAGTGGCTCATTTCCTCGCCCGCCTTCGACATGCGCGCGGCCACCACTTCCGCCGTATCCTGCGCCCGCGTGTTCAGGCGGCGCTCGAGCTCCCGCGTGGATGGCGGCAAGATGAAAACGGTCACCGCGTCGGAGCGGGCGTTTTCGATCACCTGCTGGGTGCCCTGCCAGTCGATATCGAACAGCACGTCACGACCCGCCCTCAGTGCTTCCTCGACCGGCGCCTTGGGCGTGCCGTAATAGTTGCCGAAGACCTTGGCATGTTCGAGAAATTCGCGCCGGTTGATCATCAGGTTGAATTCGGTGGGGTCGACGAAGTGATAGTCGACGCCCTCGACCTCGCCCGGACGCTTCTGCCGTGTGGTTGCGGAAACCGACATCTCGAGATTCGGGTCACGCTCGAGCAGCTTGCGCGAAATCGTCGTTTTTCCCGCCCCCGAAGGCGAGGACAGAATCAGCATGAGGCCGCGGCGCTGAATGCCGCCCGGCCCGTCCATGACCTCTCCCGACTTCGCCTTCGCCATTGGCCTACTCGATATTCTGGACCTGCTCGCGGAACTGCTCGATCGCGGCCTTGAGGGCGAGACCCGTGCGCGTCAACTCCAGATCCTGCGATTTGGAACAAAGGGTGTTGGCCTCGCGGTTGAATTCCTGGGACAGGAAGTCGAGCCGGCGGCCGACCGCGCCACCGGCGCCGAGCATGTCGCGAGCCTGTCCGACATGGGCATCGAGGCGGTCGATTTCCTCGCGCACGTCGGCTTTGCCGATCATCACCGCGATTTCCTGGGCGAGCCTGTCTTCGGATACGGGCGTTGTGCCGCCAACCAGTTCCGCCAACTGACCGGTCACCCGCGATCGAATGGCGTCGGGCTGGGCGGCGGCCAGTTTGCGCGCCTGCTGGGCGAGCGCCGAAATTTCGTCCACCTGCCCGTCCAGTATGGCTTTCAGCCGGGCCCCCTCTTCCGCCCGCGCCACTTCGACCTGGGCAAGAGCACGGCCGAGGCTCTCGGCCATCGCCGCCTCGCGCGCGGTTCGCGTATCGTCGCCGTCCACCACCTCTTCGGCTTCCAGCACGCCGCGCAGGCGCAACAGGCCTTCGGCCGTCGGCGGTGGCGCGCCGGTGCGCTTGCGCAAGTCCTCGGCCAGCACCAGGACGCGCTCGAGCAATGCCTCGTTCAGCCGGTAACCGGTCAGCCCCGGGGTGCGGGTGAGATTGAGGGAGATGTTGAAGCTGCCGCGCTTGAAACGCTTGCCGACAAGATCGCGCACGGCGATCTCGAAGGCTTCCATCCCGGGCGGAAGGCGCGTGCGGATGTCGAGGCCACGGTTGTTGACGCTGCGGACTTCCCAGCGCCAGCCTAAAGCGTCGAATTCGCCTTCCTCGCGCGCGAAGCCTGTCATGCTGGCGATGGACACAGAAATAACGCCTTGATCCGGTTATCGTTCTTTTTGCCGGGGCGCATCCCCGGCGGCCGGGCAACTATATCCCGCGGGCGACGATACGAACAAGGCGCGCGTGCACGGCACCTCTGGCGCCGGTGCGCCGCAGCGGCTAGCGTGTCACCATGAAACTCGACGATCCCCGCAGCATCCTGATCACCGGCGCGTCGTCCGGCATCGGCGCCGCTCTCGCACGAGCCTACGCCGCGCCCGGCAAGCGCCTGATCCTTGGCGGCAGGAACGCCGAAAGGCTCGCGTCCGTGGCCACCGATTGCGAAGCCATTGGCGCAATAGTCGAGACGCGTGTTCTCGACGTCACCGACCGCGCCGCCATGCAGGCCTGGATCGAGGGCGCCTTTGCAACCGGGCCGGTGGAACTGGTGATTGCCAACGCCGGGATTTCGGGTGGAACGGGCGGCGCTCCAGCGAGCGAATCCCAGGCCCAGGTCGAAAGGATCTTCGCCATCAACATCGCGGGCGTGGTCAACACCGTCTTCCCCGCCATCGCGGAAATGCAGAAACTGCCGCGCGAGGCAGGCCGCCTGCGCGGACAGGTGGCGCTGATGAGCTCGCTCGCCGGGTTCCGTGGCTTGCCCGGCGCGCCCGCCTATGGCGCCAGCAAGGCCTGCGTGCGCTCCCTTGGCGAAGGGCTGCGAGGTCGCACCGCGCGCCACGGCATCGCCGTCAATGTGATCTGCCCGGGTTTCGTCAAAAGCCCGATGACCGATATCAATCCCTACCCGATGCCGTTCCTGATGTCGGCGGAAAAGGCGGCCCGCATCATCATGCGAAAGCTGGCGCGCAACCGCGCGCGCATCTGCTTTCCGTGGCGACTGTGGGCGCTGGTCTGGCTGTTCAGCATCCTGCCGGTTGGCCTGACCGACCCCCTCGCGGCACGCATGCCGGAAAAACCAACGGCTGAAAGCTAGGGCGCAGCCCCGGCCTCCCCATCGCGCGCTTCCTTGCGCAACTTGCGCCAGCGGCGAACATTGGCGTTGTGTTCATCCAGCGTGCGGGCAAAGGCGTGACCGCCATTGCCGTCGGCGACGAAATACAGCGCGTCGGTCTTTTCCGGATGCAGGACCGCGGTCAACGCGGCAATGCCGGGATTGCAGATCGGTTCCGGCGGCAGGCCACGGTTGAGATAGGTATTGAATGGCCCCGGCGTTTCCAGGTCCTTGCGAGTCAGCGCGCGGCCAAGCACCCGTTCCGGAATGCCGGCGGCAAGGGCGCGGTCATAGGCGACGGTGGGGTCCGACTGCAACGGCATGCCCCGGCGCAGGCGATTGTAGAAAACGCCCGCGATCCGCGCGCGCTCCTCGGGCTTGCCGGTTTCCTTTTCGACGATGGAAGCGAGGATCACCGCATCGGCGGGCCGCGTCAGCGGGACATCCGGAGCGCGGTCGCGCCACAACCGCGCAACCGTCTCGGACATCGCCTTTTCCATGCGCACGATCATGTCGACACGTCCATCGCCCCATGAGTAATGGTAGGTATCGGGCAGCAACTCGCCCTCCTGGGGCATCGGGCCGACCAGCCCATCCATGCCGTGGGCCGCGGTCACGAGCGCGATGATTTGCGGCGTCGTCATGCCTTCGGGGGCAGTCAGCTTGCGCACCACGGTGCGCCCTGCCCGCAGGATATCCATGACGTCGCGGGCACTGGCATGGCCGGGAAACTCGTATTCCCCCGCCCGCAGGGCCGAGCCCGCACGGCTCACCCGCACGCCCGCCTCGAAGATGAAGGCGCTGCGCAATACGCCCTGACGGGCCAGCAGCTCGGCAATGGCACCGACGCCCGCCCCCTTGCCCACGACGACGATGCTCGGACCCGCGAGCGGGCCGGGTGCGTCGAACCTGTGCATCAGGAAGCCGAAAGCCAGCGTCACGACGACCACGAGGCCGCCGGTCGCAAATGCGATCCAGCGCAAAACGGCCTTCATGGGGGCCTCAGTTGACCGCGGTGAAAACGAGCGAAGCGTTGGTGCCGCCGAAGCCGAAGGAATTGGAGAGCGCGGTCTTGATCTTGCGCTCCTTGGCCTTGAGCGGCACGAGGTCTATATCGCAGCCGTCGGACGGATTTTCCAGGTTGAGCGTCGGCGGAAGGATGCCGTCACGCAGCGCCAGGATGGAGAACACCGCCTCGACGCTGCCCGCCGCCCCCAGAAGATGACCGATCGCCGACTTGGTCGATGACATCGACAGCTTGTAGGCGTGCTCTCCGAACAGGCGCTTGACGGCGCCCAGTTCGATTTCGTCGCCCAGCGGCGTCGAAGTGCCATGAGCGTTGATGTAATCGATCTGCTCCCGGTTGATGCCGGCGCGCTTGAGCGCCGCCGTCATGGCGCGGAACCCGCCGTTGCCGTCGGAGGCCGGTGCGGTAACGTGATAGGCGTCGCCCGACATGCCGTAGCCCGTGACCTCGGCGTAGATCTTGGCGCCGCGCTTCTTGGCGTGCTCGTATTCCTCAAGCACGACGACGCCCGCGCCCTCGCCCATGACGAAACCATCACGGTCCTTGTCCCAAGGACGTGACGCCCGGGTCGGGGTGTCGTTGAAGCCGGTCGAAAGCGCGCGCGCCGCAGCGAAGCCGGCAAGGCCGAGGCGGCATACGGCCGCTTCGGTACCGCCGGCGACCATGACGTCGGCATCGTCGAACTGGATCAGCCGCGCCGCATCGCCGATGGCGTGCGCCCCGGTCGCGCAGGCGGTCACGACCGAGTGGTTCGGCCCACGGAAACTGTATTTGATCGAAACATGGCCCGACGCGAGGTTGATCAGCGCCGAAGGAATGAAGAACGGGCTGATGCGCCGCGCCCCGCGCTCGAGCAGCGTCACCGCGCCCTCGGCAATCGCAGGAAGGCCGCCGATGCCCGAGCCGATCATCACGCCGGTGCGCTCGCGGCTCGGTTCGTCCTGCGGCTTCCAGCCCGAGTCTTCCACCGCCTGGATACCCGCCGCCATCGCGTAGATGATGAAGGTATCCATCTTGCGCTGTTCTTTCGGCTCAACCCAATCATCGGGATTGAACTTGCCCTCGGCCGTGTCGCCGCGCGGCACTTGCCCCGCGACCTTGCACGGCAGGTCGGACACATCGAAAGACTGAATGGAACCGAGGCCGGATTCGCCCTTGATCAGGCGCGACCACGTCTCGTCAACGCCGCAACCGAGCGGCGTTACCAGAC
>JAURLI010000033.1 GCA_030831315.1 Alphaproteobacteria bacterium | reverse complement strand
CAAAGGCTGGTTCATGCAGCCGATGATCGTCACCGATGTTCCCGACGACGTCGGCCTGATGAGCGAAGAACAGTTCTGCCCGGCGCTGCCGGTAGCGACCTACGACGATCTCGACGAAGCCGTGAGCCGCGCCAACGACAGTATCTTCGGCCTCGGCGGGTCGGTGTGGGGCAAGGACGTGGATCGCGCGCTCGGCGTGGCGCGGCGCATTCAGTCGGGCACGGTCTGGGTGAATACCCACGGCACGCAGTCGGTCAACCGTCGCGCGCCCTATGGCGGCATCAAGCAGTCGGGCATCGGCCGGCGCGCGGGGATAGAGGGCATGTACGAATATCTGCAGATACAGACCATCACCAGCTTCGAAGCCGGTTGATCATCAACTTCAAGGGCGGGCCGCGGGGCCCGCTTTTTTTCAGGGAGAGCAGCACATGACACTGTCACGTACCACCGTTGCGGCCGGCATCGCCGGCCTTGCGGGTCTCGCGTTTGCAGCATCGCCCGCATCGGCCGATGCGGTTGCCGATTTCTACAAGGGCAAGAACCTCACCGTTTACATCGGCTATGCCGCGGGTGGCGGCTACGACGCCTATGGCCGCATGCTGGCGCGCTATTACGGCAAGTTCATGCCCGGCAACCCGACCGTGGTGCCGCGCAACATGCCGGGCGCCGGTTCGATCGTTCTCGCAAATGCGCTCTACAACACCCTGCCGAAGGACGGCACCGCCATCGGCATCATCGGCCGCGGCGTGCCCATGGAGCCGCTGTTCGGCCGTCCCGGCCCGAAGTTCGAGGCGGCGAAGTTCAACTACATCGGCTCGATGAACAACGAGGTGTCGGTCTGCGTTGCCTATCACACCTCCAAGATCAAGACGATCGGGGACGCCCAGCAGCATGAAATGATCCTGGCGGGCACCGCGCAGGGTTCCGACGGAGTCGATTTTGCCATCGTTCTCAACAACGTGCTCGGCACCAAGTTCAAGCTGATCACCGGCTATCCGGGCGGTTCGACCCAGCAGCTCGCCATGGAGCGGGGCGAGGTCGAAGGCCGCTGCGGCTGGTCGTGGTCGTCGGTGGTGACGACGCGCGGCTACTGGCTGAAGGAAGGCAAGCTGCGCATCCTGTTGCAGGCGGCGCTGACGGGCCATCCTGATCTCGACAAGATGGGCGTGCCCAAGGTCATGGACCTGGCCAAGTCCGAGCGAGACAAGCAGGTGCTGAAGCTGGTGTTCGCGCGCCAGACCATGGGCCGGCCGTTCCTCGCCCCTCCGGGCGTTCCCGAGGACCGGGTGGCGGCGCTGCGTAAGGCCTTCGATGCGATGCTCAAGGACAAGGCGTTCCTTGCCGCCGCCGACAAGGCGAAGATGGAAATCGAGCCGGTCAACGGCAAGGACGTCGCCGACCTGATCGCCGATGTCTACAAGTCCCCGCCTGATATCGCGCAGGCCGCGGCGGACGCGACGGCGCGGCTCGAGCGCACCAAGATCGACAAGAAGGTGTTCGAGGACCTCAAGGCCAAGGGCAAGGTTGCCAAGATCGAGGACGGCGGGCGCAAGGTCACTTTCGATCTCGGTGGCGGCAAATCAGCGGCGGTCGGCGTGTCGGGCTCTGGCACCAAGCTGACCATCGGCGGCAAGAAGGCCAATCGCAAGGCCCTCAAGGCGGGCATGAGCTGCGCCATCGTCTACACGGCGCCCGGCTCGCCGGCGAAGTCGATCGCCTGCGACTGAGCGGGGCCCTTGGGAGACCGGAAAAGCCCCCGCTCTGGCGGGGGCTTTTTTCTGCATTTTTCCAGCTAGTTATGTTCTAGCCAGCCATCTGGAATATGTTTTTGTTTTTCGCGCCGATATTGGCTATAAGCTGGCAGCCTGCTGAACTGGAGAGGGCGCCGTCCAGGCGCTTCCAGCGATCCTCGAACGGGGGGCTTCGCAAAATCCAGGCTTGATTTCCGGTTGTTGCGCCTTGCGCGCGATGGCCGCAACCCAGGGAGCGCCGTCATCGCGGGCGATCCCCGAACAGGAGAGAGTTGAAAGTGGCGAAAGACACCTCATCCGCCAAGAAGGGCACCTACAAGGAATACGGCGCTCCGCATCAGGACCTGCGCGAATGGCTCGACCGCGTCGACACCATGGGCGAACTGATGAAGATCGACGGGGCCGACTGGAACCTCGAAATCGGCGCCGTCGCCGAAATGGTCTATCACTCGACCCCGGAAGATCCGCCGGCTCTGCTGTTCGATAACATCCCGGGCTATCCGAAGGGCTTCCGCATCCTGTCGGGCATGACCAACTCGATCCGTCGCCTGGCGATGACGCTCCGCTTCCCCGAGCCGCAGGGCGCGATGGACGTGGTGCGCTGGTACCGCGACCGCATGAAGGACTTCGAGCCGATTCCGTCCCGCTTCGTCAACACCGGGCCGATCCTCGAAAACGTCGACCGCGATGAAGACGTCGACCTGCTCAAGTTCCCGGTTCCGTTTTTGCACGAACTCGACGGCGGCCGTTACATGGGCACCGGCGACCTCGTGATCATGAAGGATCCGGACTCCGACTGGGTCAACCTCGGCACCTACCGCGTGATGGTGCACGACAAGAACACCGTCGGCCTGTGGATGAGCCCCGGCAAGCACGGCCGCCTGATCCGCGAAAAGTACTTCAAGCAGGGCAAGCCCTGTCCGGTTGCCATCAGCGTCGGCCATGACCCGCTGATGTTCCTCGCCGCCGGCAACGAAATTCAGTACGGCGTCTCCGAGTTCTCCTATGCCGCCGGCCACCGTGGTGCGCCGTTCGACATGGTGAAGTCGGAACTCCATGGCCTGCCGATCCCGGCCTACGGCGAAATCTGCATCGAAGGCGAAATCGTTCAGGACGACGAACGCCCCGAAGGCCCCTTCGGCGAATGGACCGGCTACTACGCTTCGTCCGTCCGCGAAGACCCCGTGGTCAAGATCAAGCGCGTCTACTACCGCAACAACCCGATCATCACGATGGCCCGTCCGGGCCGTCCGCCGTCCGACTACACGCTGTCCAAAAGCGTGATCAAGTCGGCGCTGGTCTGGGACCAGGTCGAAGGCGCGGGTCTGCCGGGCGTGCAGGGCGTGTGGTGTCACCAGAACGGTGGCGGCCGCCTGTTCAACGTGATCTCGATCAAGAACTCCTACCCGGGCCATTCGCGCCAGGCCGGCCAGCTCTGCTGCAACGTGCACGCGGGCAACTACCTCGGCCGTTGGGTCGTGGTGGTGGACGAGGACATCGATCCGTCGAACCTCTGGGACGTGACTTGGGCGATGGCCTCGCGTTGCGATCCGATCGAGGACATCGATATCACCCGCCGTGCCTGGTCGGGCGCGCTCGATCCGCGCAAGCGGGCGGGGGACAACTTCAACTCCCGCGCGATCGTCGACGCCTGCCGTCCGTACGAGTGGAAGGACGAATTCCCGCCGGTTGCGGAATCTTCGCCCGAACTCGCGGCGAAGACCTACGACAAGTGGAAGCACCTTCTGGGCAAGTAAGCCCGCCGCGTACCGAGAGGGCGCCCCGCAAGGGCGCCCTCTTTTTATTTGTGCACAACGCGTTACGATTGCGGTTCATTCGTAGATATCCCTCGTCCCTCGGAAGGGAAGCATGAACGCCCTCAAAAGAAAGAAAGCGTCCCTGCTGTCCGAGATATTCGGCGTACCCTTCTGGGTATTCGCCGCGATTTCGCTGGTGATGGGCGTTCTGACCTGGCAATTGCGCGGGCCCGCAACCGTCGAGGCGGCGGTAATGGGCGATATCGACCTGTTCCTGTTCCTGGTGCCGCGCATGTTGGGTGGCATGTTGATCGCAGGCCTCGTGCAGGTGGTGCTGCCGCCCGAGGTCGTGGCGAAATGGGTGGGGGCTGAATCCGGATTTCGGGGTTTGCTGATTGCAACCGTCGTCGGCGCCCTGACGCCGGGCGGGCCGATGACGTCGTTTCCCATCGTCGTTGCGTTCTACATGTCGGGCGCCGACCGAGGCGCGCTGGTCGCCTATATCACCGCATGGTCACTGATCGGCTTTCAGCGCTTCATGATCTGGGAACTGCCGCTGCTTGGCCCCGAGGTCGCGCTCTACCGCGTGCTTTCTGTTTTCTGGATGCCGGTGCTGGCTGGTTTCATCGCCAGGCGCCTGACCATCTGGACCGCGCCGCCGCCCAGCGAGGAGGGCACGCGATGAAGATGCCCGGTTTCGATATATCGCTGGTCATCATCTGGGCGCTGGTGGCAGTGCTGGTCGTGCTGGCATGGCGGCGCGGCGAGGGGCGCCTGCAGCGGGGCCTGCGCCGCGGCTTCGAGATGTTTCTGATCAACGGGCCGCGTGTCGTGGTCGCTCTTCTGGCGGCGGGGTTCCTGTCGTATTTCCTGCCCAAGGCGCTGATCGCCGAATGGCTCGGGCACGAATCAGGCTGGCAGGGCATCCTGATCGGCAGCGCCGTCGGACCATTCTTCCCGGGCGGGCCGCTGGTGATTTTCCCGGTGCTGGTGGCGCTGCTGAAGGCCGGGGCGGGATTGCCGTCGGTTTTTGCCTTTTTGACGTCGGCCTCGGTCTGGGGCGTCCACCGCATCATCATGTTCGAAATTCCGATGATGGGCCCGCGCTTTGCCGCCGCCCGCATGATCGCCTCGCTGGCCCTGCCGCCGCTTTCGGGCCTCATGGCGGTGCTCGTGATACGCCTTCTGGGTGCTCCGGCGGGGGTAATTCCCTAAGTTTTCCGGGCTTTAATCTCCTTGCGCGGAGGCCGTCCGGGGCAGTATTTTTGCGGCCAAAATCAGGGTTCGGATCCGGCCCCCAAGAAAAACCCCCAACCGTCCGTGCCTTTCGTGGCGCGGCTTTTTTCTGGAGAACGCGGAATGCATTCGCATCTGAAGATCGCAGCCTTGGCCGCGGCCGGGCTGGCGCTCGCCACCGGGTCTGCCAAGGCCGATGCCGTTGCCGACTTCTACAAGGGCAAGCGCGTCGAAATGCTGATCGGTTATTCGTCGGGCGGCGGTTACGACACCTACGCCCGCCTGATTGCCCGTCACTGGCCTACCCTGATTCCGGGCAAGCCGACGATGATCGCGCGCAACGTGCCGGGTGCCGGCTCGATGCGCCTGATGAACGAGCTTTACAACATCCGTCCCAAGGACGGTTCCGCGGTCGGTACCGTCAGCCGCGGCATCGTGCATGAAGAGCTGTGGGGCACGAAGGGCGTGAAGTTCAAGTCCGCCGAGATGACCTGGATCGGCAGCGCCAACGACGAAGTCAGCGTCTGCGTCACTTGGCACACCGCCGGCATCAAGACCCTCGACCAGTTCCTCAAGGCCGACCTGATTGTCGGCGGCACCGGCCCGGGCGCCGATACCGACACTTTCCCGCAGGTGCTGAACAACGTGCTCGGCACCAAGCTGCGCCTCGTCACCGGTTATCCGGGCGGCAACGACATCAACCTCGCCATGGAACGCGGTGAAGTGCAGGGCCGCTGCGGTTGGTCGTGGTCGTCGGTCGTTTCGACCCGCGCCAACTGGCTGAAGGACAAGCTGGTCGACATCAACATGCAGATCTCGATGTCTAAGCATCCGGACCTGAAGAACGTTCCGCTGATCCTCGACCTCGCCCGCGACGCGCGCGAGAAGAAGGTTCTGGAACTGATTTTCGCCCGCCAGGCGATGGGCCGGCCGTATGTCGCTCCGCCGAAGGTTCCGGCGGACCGCGCCAAGGCGCTGCGCGACACCTTCATGGCGACCATGAAGGACCCGGGCTTCGTCAAGGCCTCCGACCAGGCCAAGCTGGAAATCACCCCGGTCACGGGTGAGGCGGTGCAGAAGATCATCGCCGACATGTTCTCGGCGCCGAAGGATGTCATCGAGGCCTCGCGCATCGCTGCGTCCGACGCGTCCAAGACCAAGACCGTGAAGGCGAAGATCACGATCAACAAGGCCAACGGCAAGATCGAATCGCTCGCCGACAAGAACACCAAGGTGAAGATCGCCGGCACCGATTTCACGATCTCGGGCTCGCGCACGAAGATCACGATCGGCGGCAAGGACGCCAAGCGCAACGCGCTCAAGGTGGGCATGGAGTGCAAGGCCGAAGGCACATCTGAAGCCAAGAAGATCGACTGCAAGTAAGCAGCCTTTCCGATTAAGGCCCCGAAGCCGGCAAAAAGCCGGTTTCGGGGCCTTTTTCATGCGTTTTTCCCGTCTTTCGCGCACCTTGCGGGTTGCCCAATTGCTCGCGGATAGGTAGGGTTTTTCCATAATCCGGCGCCACCCCGCGGTGGTGCAAAGAACAACAAGCTTCCTTTCAGGAGGATGCTCCCTAACCAAAGTCCAATAATGGGAGAGCGGACATGTATCTTACCGGAAAAATCATTGGCGCCGCCGTCGCGGCGTCTCTCGGTTTCGGGGTCGGCAGTGCCGCCCGTGCCGACGCGGTTGCCGATTTCTACAAGGGCAAGCGCATGACCATGTACATCGGCTATTCGTCGGGCGGCGGTTACGACCGCTATGCACGCGTACTGGCCCGTTACATGGGACGCCATATTCCCGGCACCCCCAGCTTCCTCGCCAAGAACCAGCCCGGTGCCGGTTCGATGCGCCTTGCGAACGAGCTTTACAACACCATTACCCAGGACGGCACGGCGATCGCAACCGTAAGCCGCGGCATTCCCGCGGAAGTTCTCCAGGGCAACAAGAAGGCCCGTTATGAGCCGCGCAAGTTCAACTGGATCGGCTCGGCCAACAACGAGACCTCGACCTGCGTCGTCTGGCACACCAGCACGGTCAAGGGGCTCCAGGACTTCCTCAACCAGCCGCTGGTCCTCGGCGGAACGGGGCCGAGTGCGGATACCGACGTGTTTCCCAAGGTCCTGAACAACGTCATCGGCACGCGCTTCAAGATCGTCACCGGTTATCCGGGCGGCAATGACATCAACCTCGCGCTTGAGCGCGGCGAGGTTCAGGGCCGCTGCGGCTGGTCGTGGTCCTCGGTCAAGTCGACCCGCGCCAAGTGGCTGAAGGAGGGCAAGATCCGCGTCATGCTGGCGATGTCGGTCGAAAAGAACGACGAACTGAAGGATGTTCCCTTCATCATGGATCTCGCCAAGACCGATCGTGATCGCAAGATCCTGGAACTGATCTTCTCGCGCCAGGCCATCGGACGGCCGTTCCTTGCCGGGCCGAAGGTGCCGGCTGATCGCGTGAAGGCGCTGCGAGCGGCCTTCATGGCAACCATGAAGGACAAGGACTTCCTGAAGGAGGCCGACAAGTCGAAGCTGGAAATCACGCCGATCAGCGGCGAGGCAGTCCAGAAACTCATCGGCGCCATGTTCGACAATCCGCCCGACCTGATCGCCGCGGCGAACGAGGCCGCGACCAATGAAAAGCGGACCGAAGTCGCCCAGGCCGTCATTCCGGTCGTTACGGTCAGCGGCAAGATCACCAAGGTGCAGCGCAAGGGCGCGCGCGTTTCCTGGAAAGGGGACGTGAAGAAGGGCAAGTTGCGCGTCGGCAAGGAAACCAAGGTTATGGTCGGTGGGAAGAAGGCCAAGCCCGCCGCGCTGGCTGAAGGCATGTCTTGCGACTTCAAAGTGAAGGGCGTCGAAACCGCGCTTGAAATCGCCTGCAAGTAAATCAATCCGTTTTCAAAAGGGCGGCCCTTTCGGCCGCCCTTTTTTGCGCGTGAAAACCGTTTTTCGCCGTCCGTGGACGGGTTTTGGGACAAAAACGGAACATTGGCCTGAAAGCCAGCGAAAGGAACGGGTTGCGGCTTCAAATTCCTTGCATGTTGGGTGGGCTCCTGCCACATTTTGCGGGTTCTGCGGTTATCTGGGTGGCCGCTGAATTTCTGCGGTTTTTGCGACAGCAGGAATAATCGCTCAGGCAGCGCTGGCGTGAGCCCTGCGCAGTCGGCGAGAAAAACCCGGGGAACAGAGGGGGTTCCTTCGCTAGTTTCGCCGCCATTCCGGCGGTGGGGGGCGGGATATCCCAATATTTGGTCTAGGTCGGGGCATGGTCCCGGCCTTTAGTGCGCGCGTCGTCGGCTGCAAGGCTGGCACCGCGTCAGAACAGAGGATTTCATGGCGACCAAGAAAAAGTCCGCATCGGGGAAGAAGACGTTCCGCAAGCCCATTCCGGTTCCGGCCAAGCCCAAGCGCAAGACCGCCGGCGCCGGCCGCTTCAATTCCGACGTCATCGTCGAGATGCTGCACATGTACGACATGCCTTTCGCCTCGCTGAACCCCGGCGCGAGCTATCGCGGCCTGCATGACAGCCTGGTGAATTACGGCGGCAACTGGCCGTACATGATGTTGTGCACGCACGAAGAGACCGCGGTGCAGATCGCGCACGGCTACGCGCGCGCGACCGGCAAGCCGATGGTCGCTATCGTGCATAACCTCGTCGGTCTGCTGCACTCGAACATGGCGATCTACTACGCCTATATCGACCGCGCGCCGATCTTCATCATCGGCGCGACGGGGCCGCTGAACGAGACCAAGCGTCGCCCGAAGATCGACTGGATTCATACGGCGAACGGGCAGGGCGCCGCGGTTCGCGAATACACCAAGTTCGACGCCCAGCCGGCGACGGTGGATGGCGTTCCGGAGGCCTTCGCCCGTGCCTATTCGGTGATGATGACCCATCCGACCGGGCCGATCTACATGTGCTACGACGCGTGGCTGCAGGAAGAAAAGCTCGATCACGAGGTCAGGCTTCCCTCGCCGAGCGCGGTCAAGGTTCCGGCCAAGATGTCGCCTGACGTCGAGTCGATGGAAAAGGTCGCCAAGATGCTGATGGCGGCCAAGTTCCCGCTGCTTCTGGCGGAATACTCGGGCCGTTCCGAAGAAGGCTACAACGCGCTGGTCGAACTGGCCGATACCGTGCATTGCGCGGTTTACGACCTCGACGCGCGCTGCTGCTTCCCGGGCGTGCATCCCTACAACATGTCGATGATCGACGAGATCTTCAAGCAGGTGGACCTTGTTGTCGGCCTCGATACCCAGGACTGGGAAAAGCCGACGACCCGCCTGATTTCGACCACGCGTACGCGCGAAAGCAAGTTGGCGAAGGGCTGCAAGTTCGTCGACATCGGCTTCGGCGAGTTGAAGATCTCCGGCTGGTCGCTCGATTACCAGCGCATGATGGACTTCGACATGCGCATCATCGGCGATACCGACATCGCCATCCCGATGCTCACCAAGCTGTGCAAGCAGATCATCGCCAAGACGCCCGGCCTCAAGTCGAAGCTCGAGGCGCGCGGCAAGAAGCTTGCCGCGCTTCACGCAAAGAAGCGTGCTGACTGGCGCCGCGCCGGCCTCGACGCCAAGCAGCGGAAGATGACGCCGCTGACCCATGCCGTGCTTGCCACGGAAATCTGGGAAGTGATCAAGAACGAGGATTGGGTTCTGACCGCCGGCGCGCTCGAGGATTGGGCGCGTCGTATCTGGGACTTCGATGCCCACCATCGTCATGCGGGCAAGTCCCTCGGAACCTCGACGCAGATCGGAACCTCGCTTGGCGTTGCGCTGGCCCATCGCGACAAGGGCCGTTTGGTGGTCGACATCCAGCCCGACGGCGACCTGATGTTCGACGCAGGCGCCTTGTGGATCGCCGCCAAGCACAACCTGCCCATGCTCGTCGTCATGTACAACAACCGCGCCTACTACAACGACTGGGAACACCAGATTCGCATGGCGCAGTTGCGCAAGACGGACGAGAAAAAGGCCCATATCGGCATGGACCTGTGCGATCCGGATCCGGATTTCGCAGGTCTTGCCCGCGCCATGGGCTGGTATTCCGAAGGCCCGATCGACCGGGTCGAGGACGTCCAGCCGGCGCTGCGCCGCGCCATCGCGCGCGTGCGTGCGGGCCAGCCGGCACTGGTGGATACGATCACCCAGCGCCGTGACGAGTGGACCCAGTAAAAACTTAAAAAGGAGCGTCGGTGAACGCGATGCGTAGATTGGTTGTTGGAATGTCCGGCGCCTCGGGCGCGATTTACGGAATCAGGTTTCTCGAGATTCTCAGCAAGGCCGAGGACATCGAGATCCACCTGATTCTTTCGCCCTCGGCCGGACAGACCATCGTCGACGAAACCGACTGGAGCGTCTCCGACGTGAAGGCGATGGCCGACGTTGTTTACAACAACAAGGACATCGGCGCTTCGCTCTCCAGCGGCTCCTTCCGGCACGACGGCATGATTGTGGCGCCTTGCTCGGTCAAGTCCTTGTCGGGGATCGTCAATTCCTACGACGACAACCTGTTGACCCGTGCTGCCGACGTGGCGCTCAAGGAAAAGCGCCGGGTCATCTTGCTGGTCAGGGAAACGCCGCTGCATCTGGGACACATTGAACTGATGGCCCGTGCAGCAAGTTACGGCGCGGTGGTCATGCCGCCGGTGCCGGCCTTCTATCACCGTCCGAAGACCTTGGATGATGTGATCAACCAGACCGTGGGAAAGGCCCTTGATCTTTTCGATATTTCCCACACACTCTTCAAACGGTGGAAGGAAACCGACTCAGGAGAAGGCAAGTGATGAGGGCGTAGCAAGTCCTTGTGAGTAAATCGAATTCGGGTCGGCTATAAAAATTTCGAACCCGGTAAAACCTATCCACGCACAACAGGTGGGGTGTTATGGACTACTTAATGCTCATGGCGACGAACGCTGCTGACGCGCTCGTCATCATTTCCAATCCGATGCGACTGTTCTTCCTTTTCTCGGGCGTCATCATCGGTCTGATCCTGGGTGTGATCCCGGGTCTCGGCGGTCTGGTGGGCATGGCCCTCCTTCTGCCGTTCACCTTCGACATGGACAAGTTCGCAGCTTTTGCCTTCCTTCTCGGGATGGGCTCGGTGACGACGACGTCGGATACGATCCCGGCGGTCCTCTTCGGGGTGCCAGGCACGACAGGATCGGCGGCAACGGTGCTCGACGGGCATCCGCTGGCCAGACAGGGGCAGGCAGGGCGCGCTTACGGCGCGGCCTACACGGCCTCGATGATCGGCGGTATCTTCGGCGCCCTGTTGCTGGGCGTCTCGATCCCGCTGCTGCGCCCCGTCATGCTGTATCTGGGTTCTCCGGAACTGCTGTCGTTCTCGGTCTTCGGCCTGTCCATGGTGGCGGTCTTGTCGGGCTCGTCTCCGATGCGCGGCATCGCGGCGGCCTGTCTCGGCCTGCTGATCGCCATGATCGGCTCGGATCCCCAGACCGGTACGCTCCGCTGGACCCTCGATAGCCTTTATCTGTGGGACGGGTTACCCCTCGTGCCCGTGACCATCGGCCTGTTCGCGCTGCCTGAACTGGCAGACATGGCCATCGTCCGAACGTCCATTGCGACCAACATTGATTCGGTCAGGGATGACGTCAAACGCGGCCAGTGGCAGGGCGTGAAGGACACGTTCGAAAACTGGTGGCTGGTCATTCGCGTGGCATGGCTCGGCGCGGCGCTTGGCGCCATCCCGGGCCTTGGTGCGGCGATCGTCGACTGGGTGGCCTATGGCCATGCGGCGCGGACCGAAAAGGGTGCCGAGGAAACCTTCGGCAAGGGCGACATCCGCGGCGTTCTCGCCTCGGAAGGCTCGAACAACGCCAAGGAAGGCGGCGCCCTCGTGCCGACCATCGCCTTCGGCGTGCCGGGTTCGGCCTCCATGGCGATCCTGCTCGGCGCGTTCCTGATCCACGGCCTCGTCCCGGGTCCGGACATGCTGACCAAGAACCTCGACGTCACCTACTCGATGGTGTGGTCGGTGGCTATCGCCAACGTTCTCGGCGCCGGCCTCTGCTTCATGTTCTCGTTCCAGTTCGCCAAGCTCGCGATCCTGCGTTACTCGATCATCATGCCGCTTATTCTCTGCGTGGTGTTCGTGGGCGCCTTCCAGGGCTCGCGCCAGTGGGGCGACATCTACACGCTGCTGATTTTCGGCACCGTGGGCTGGATCATGAAGCGCCTCGGCTGGCCGCGTCCGCCGGTCATCCTCGGCGTCGTGCTGGGTGACATCGTCGAACGCTACATGTTCATTTCGGTCGAACGT
This sequence comes from Alphaproteobacteria bacterium, assembly GCA_030831315.1. GTDB lineage: Bacteria > Pseudomonadota > Alphaproteobacteria > SMXQ01 > SMXQ01 > WHSO01. Next base: position 11,944 of record JAURLI010000033.1, on the reverse strand, counting down.
TACGGCACCGAGTGGATTTTCCCGACGGAGTTCAAGAACATCCGCTGGGTAGTGCTGGGCATGTTTGGGCTCGCGATCTGGGGCCTGTTGCGTCCCCTGTTCAAGGAGCTTAGCCATGCAGGCGGCGTCGGCGGCATTCTGAAAAGTCTGCAGCCCTCGAAACCGCACCTGGACATCCAGACAGTGTTCTACATCGCGTTCATCGGGTTGCTCGGCTACATGATGTATGAGGCCTCCACATGGAACCATGATGCCCGGATCATTCCGAACATCGTCGGTTACTTCGGCCTCGGCATCCTGACCCTCAGCTTGGTGAACTACACGTTCAAGAGTGTGGAGCTCGGGGCCACCCAGAGTTCGGATGATCCGGAAGCCAAGGTGCGCCGTAACCTGCACCTCGATCTCGCGGTGCGCGGCGGCGACATGCCGAAGAAGCTGATTGCCCTGCGGGCGATTGGCTACCTCTCGTGGCTGCTCGGCTTCCTGCTGGTGGCCGCGTTGATCGGCATGATCCCGGCGCTGTTCATCTTCGTGATCGCGTACATGAGGGTGGAAGGCAACGAGCCGTGGAAGCTGACGCTCGCTTGCGCGTTCGGTATCACGGCGTTCTCGATCATCCTGTTCGACAAGCTCCTCTCGCTGCCCTGGCCGCAGGTGGAGTTCGTCGATCTGTACATCGTCTTCGACGAAAAGGTTCAGCAGCCTATCGGCAACTGGATCCAGGGCCTGTTCGGCGCCAAGTAACGCCGGACGCCTTCAAATGCGAAAGGGCGGGAGCCATGCTCCCGCCCTTTTTCTTTCGGCAGTTCCGTGGGGCTACGGATGCTCGACCTGGGTGAACCACTCGGTCGGCAACTCCCGGCCCAGCCCGGCCGCCCGTGCCTTCTCGAAGGCAAGTCCGCCAACCATCGTGAACTGGTAGCCGATGCCCGAATAATTCAGGAAGCAGGTGGTCTCAGACTCGCTCTGGCGCCCCGGAGCCTTGCCGGTCAACAAGTCGGTGAGCTCCGACATCTTCTTCTCGTCAATACGGGCGGAGGGGGCGAGGGCGCCCTTCTTGTCTTCGGCCAGTTCCACCCCATGGGTGCGCACGACGAGCGGTGCATTATCGCGTAGGTGAACCGTCTGGCGGTCGATGGCATTGATGGCCTCCGCGGCGATCTCGGCCGGCTTGATCGCCGAATAATGGACACCCTTGCGCAGGTGGTTGTGGCCGATGATTGGATCGAGCGCGCTGGTCGAGCAGGCGACGATATCGGCATCGCGGATGGCGTCTTCGACGGTGGCTGCGGCCACCACTTCGACACCGAGACGCGCGGTCATGTCACGGGCGAAGGACTCGCGATTCGCCTTGTTGGGCGAGAAGCAGAGGATCCGCTTCACCGGCCGTTCGGCGACGATGGCCATGGCCTGTGCGCCTGCCTGCCAGCCCGATCCGATGATCGCGGCGGTTGCGGCATCCTTGCGGGCGAGGTGGCGCAGGCCAAGGCCGCTGGTGGCGCCAACGCGCATGCGCTGGACGACGCCATCGGGGAAGATGGCAAGCGGCTCGCCGTTCTCCGTGGAAAACAGCAGGACAAGGCCGACGTAGCGGTCGCCGGGAGCGGCGGGGATTTTCTCGCGCCGGGTGGACCCTGAAACCTCGCGCCAGCCGATGATGTCGGAATTGAGCCGGATCGACGCATAGCCAGACGGCGTATGCACGCCGTCCATGCTTTTTAGCGCGTAAACGGTTCCGTCCCGGCCGGCGGGGGACACGATCTCGGCGCGGCCACGGTTGCCGCCGATGCCATTGGCAAGGTCGAGATAGCCGCGTTCGAGGGTGGCGATGCAGTCCTTCATGGCGAGGACCGAATCGAGTTCATCGTTATTGAATATCCAGGTCATTTCTTGCTCCGGTGGCGGATAAAAAAAAGCCCGCCGCGACGGCGGCGGGCGCTGTTTCAGGTCAATTACGGGTGGACGGTTTCGGTGAACCAGTCGGTCGGCAGTTCGTGGCCGACGCCGCGTTCGACGGCGCGCTTGTAGATGACCGATCCCGCAGCCGCAAACTGGAAGCCGAGGCCGAGGTTGTTGAGGAAACAGGTGATTTCCTCGTCCTTCTCGCGGCCTGTGCCGCGCCCGATGATCAACTCGGCAATGGTCGGGTATTTCGAGAAATCGAGGCTCTTGGCGGCATTCCAGCCCTTTTCCTTGGCTTCTTCCTTGAAGGGCGCGCCCTCGGCGACGACGAGGATGGGCGAGGTGTCGTGGGTATGCACGGCGACCCTGTCGGCGGCGAGAATGGCGTCGGGTTCCACCTCGGGCTTCTTGATCGAGGAGACATGCATGCCCGGTTCCATCCAATCCTTGAAGAAGATCGGATCGATGGAGTTGGATCCGCACATGGCGATATCGGCGCCGCGCACGGCGTCCTCGGGGTGCTCGACCGCCCGGACATCAATGCCGGTGGTTTCCGCCATGCGCTTGGCGAAGGCCTCGCAGTTTTCGCGGGTGGGGGAGAACACGCGGACCTCCTTGATGTCGCGCACGGCGGCGGCGGCGGTCAGCTGGGTTTCTGCCTGCCAGCCCGAGCCGAGCAGGCCCATGACGCTGGCATCCTTGCGGGCCATGTACTTGACGCCGAGGCCGTTGGTGGCGCCGACGCGGATATGCTGGAGCACGCCGTCGGGGAAGATGGCGAGCGGTTCGCCGTTGGCGGTCGAGAACAGCAGCACCAGGCCGACGTAGCGGTTGCCCGGCGCGGCGGGGATCTTCACCCGGCGCTGGGTATTGCCGATCCTGGGGTTGGTGACGATGTCGGAGTTGATGCGGATGGCGCCGACGCCGAGCGCCGGCACCACGCCATCCATGGATTTCAGGCCGTAGATGGCCTCGTCGCTGTAGGACGTGGGGGCGATGCAGTCCGAACGCTGGCGGGTGATGCCGCGGCCGACTGCGAGGTCCTTGTAAGCGGTTTCCAGTGCCTCGATGCAGTCGGGCATGGTCAGCAGGTTTTCGACGTCGTCATTGGACAGGACTAGGGTCATGGCACTCCCCGGTGTTCTTGGTTTTGCAAAAGAAAAAGGCGGGGCAGCCTTGCCGGCCGCGCCCGCCCTTTATAGCAGGAAAAGCGGCTTTACTTGCAGTCTATGGTCTTGGGCTCGTTCTCGCCGCCCGCCTTGTAGTCGATCTCGCAGGCCATGCCAGCCTTGAGGGCCTTGCGGTTGGACGACTTGCCGCCGACCGAAATCTTGGTGCGCGATCCGGAGACTTTCGACTTCACCATCTTGCCGGCATGCTTGAAGGTGATTTCGCGGCCGTCCGGAGCGACGGAGTCCAGCGTGGTCGCGGCCTTGTTGGAAGGCGGCTTGATGTTCAGGATTTCGCTGACCATGGCGATGATTTCCGGCGGCTGGTCCAGCGCCTCGCGCACGGCCTTGGCGACATCCTCGCCATAGAGCGGCTCGATCGGGCGGCCGGTCTTCTCGGCCTGTCCGATCAATTCCTTGTCCTCCATCGACTTCTTGAAGGCGGCAACCAGAGCCGCCGCGCGGTCGGCCGGAATGCCGCCCGGGCCCGCGGTGAAGCGGGCGAGGTCGGCCTGGGAGCCGATCAGTGCGGCGATTGCCTTGGAGTTCTTGTCGGTGACGACGGCGCTCAGCATCGGCGCGCCGGCGGCGGGCTTGCCGCCGATCTGGGCGACGAAGCGGCCATAGCCGTTCTTGACGAAGAGCTCGGCCGAGGACAGCGAACCGACGGCAGCGTCGATTTCGCCGCGGCGCATGGCAAGCTCGGAGTCGGTGCCGCGATAGCCTAGGATCAGCTTCATGTTCCAGCCGAGGGCCTTGGCCAGCATCATGGTGTCGTTATAGCCCGACGAACCCACGCCGGAAGACGAGAAACGGACGGTCGTCTTGGTGGTCTTGAGATCGTCCAGGGTCTTGATAGGGGTCTGGGCGGCAACCATGATCACCCGCGGATCGCTGGCGGCCTTGCCGACCCAGGTCATCTTGCCGAGATCGAACTTCACGCCCTTGCGCTGCAGCAGCTGCGCGAAGATCAGGCCGGTATTGAAGGTGCCGATGGTCAGGCCGTCGGTCTTGGCATTGGCGACCTGGTTGGCGCCGATGATATGGCCTGCGCCGGGGACGTTCTTGACCACGAAGGTCGAACCCGGAAGGTACTTCTGCATGTATTTGGAGACGAGACGACCGTAGAAGTCATAACCGCCGCCGGCGCCGGTGGCGACGATGTAGGTGACGGTCTTGCCCTTGTAGAAATCGGCGCCATCGGCAGCCGCTGCCGGGTTCGCACCGATGCCGGCAAGCACGAGGCCCGCGGCGGCAAGGGCGGAGGTACGGAGGAGGGGGAGGTGAAGTGTCATAAGCTTCCCTTTCATGTTTCGGAGGACGGTTGCGACCCAAGGCCGCGCTCTGCGCGGTCTCGCGCCGTGACCGGGGCGGAAGCGGGCGTGGAACCTCTTGTTTTTCCGCGATTATCGACAGAATAGCCGGAAATACCGGGGGGTGCAAATCGGCCTAGCGACAGGCCAGCCGCCGCACTTCCGCAGTCCCCGAGCGGTCGGCGACTTCGGCGGAACAGGTCATTCCCGGCTTCAGCCTGTCCATGGCCTGATCACAGATTCCCTTCAGGCAGACATTGGTTCTGGCTGCCGACAGGGCAATGGTGCGTCCGCTCAGTGTGACGTTGGCGCCGTCGATCTTCTCGATTTTCCCGGCGAAGGTTTCGGCCCGCGTCGTCGCGGAAAAAGCGCCGGTCCCCGCGACGGCGGCAAGGATTGCGAGAAGACGGGCAACGCGGCAAAACGACATAAAGGGATCCTCGACCAAGAGTCGTTGGTGCCCAAAGAATACGAACCCAAGCCCTGCAGGAAAACAGAAAAAAGGCGGGGCACATTGGCCCCGCCTTTTCAACGTCGTAGGTCAGATTACTTACAGGCGACCATCTTGGCCGGGCCGGAATCGACGTCGGCCGTGCAATCCATGCCGGCCTTGATCTGGTCGCGCTTGGCGGCCTGTCCGCCGATGGTGATCTTGGTGCGCGAACCGGAGACCTCGACGGTCTTGCCGGCGATCGTCACCTTGCGGCCTTCGCCTTCCACGCCGTCGACCTTGCCGGAAGCGCCGGCAAAGGCATTACCGGAAACGAGGAGGGCGCCGGCGAAGGCGGCGGTGGTGAGAACGCGTGAAATCTTCATGTCTGTGGTCCTTTCAAACCTGATCCGCGGGCGGACTCCGTGCCGCGCCGCGGAATGTTATGGGGCAGTCGATGGGGAGATACGGCTACGTCGGCCGGATCCTTCGGTCAGACCGCCGGGATTTTTCTTGTTTTTTTGGGCGGTGACTGTTCGGAGAGATGGTGCAGAGGCGGGCGAACTTGCGCAAGCGAACAACTGTGAAATTTTTGTGACTTTACATAATCAGGCGGCGCGTTATCAGGCGGCAAGGCAAAGGAAAAGGGCGGACCCGCGGGTCCGCCCCATCCCAGTCATCCTGCGAAGGATTACTTGCAGTCGACGGTCTTCGCGGTGCCCTTGCCCTTGGCATCGCAGGTCATGCCGACCTTGATCTGGCCGCGGTCGCCCGGCTTGCCGCCGATGGAGACCTTGGTGCGGGAGCCGGAAATCTTGTACTTGGTGCCGGCGATGACGACGACGCGGCCGCCGTTTTCGACGCTTTCAACCTTGCCGGACTTGGCGTAGGCGGCGCCGCCGCCCGCGACGAGGGAAAGCGCAAACAGGCTGCTCACGATAGCGGTAGAGATCTTCATTTTCATGTGATCCTTGTCTAGGGGCCCCCGGCCGGGCGTTTCGCTTGTTCTGGCCGTCGGGCGGTTTCTTTTTTCAGTGTGCGCCCGGTCCTTGTTCCCGAGACACACCCCTGTCCCTGCGGCCTCCCTGAGGATTGCCGACAAGATGGCTCATTTTGCGTCAGAAAAGCGTGTTCAGGCAAGGCCGTTGAACAGCCTTTTTATCAGAAATTATATATATTTATCATACGGTTAAAGGAAGGCGGGGTGAGTGAACCCCGCCTCCAGGCAGAAGCCTTCAGTCCCGGAAAATATTTTCCATAATAAAGCCGCTGATGAAGCCCTCGAAGAGGACCTGTTCGAGTAGTACTGCGAGCAGGAGGTACATCAAAGCCCAGGCGGCCAGGGTCAGGATGGCGGTCAGTTTCCAGCTTTCGCGGGCATAGAAACGCAGGAAGGCGACCAGGAAGACCGGAATACCGATCCAGAAGCCGAACAGCAGAACGAGCAGCACGAGGCCGAAGAAGTAGCACCACAACAGGAATTCGCGCTGGCCTCGGGTCCGCCCGACGACCGAGGGATCTTCCACGAGGGTGGTCAGTTCCTTCTTTTCGCCCGAAATTTCCATTTTCACCTGGCCCTTGGTGTGCTCGGTGATTTCGTCCATGTAGATTTCGAAGGCTGTCCGTGGGTCGATCTTGCCTTCGGCGCGATGAAAGTCGCGCATGTCGATGACCAACTGCAAAAGCGACAGGAGGATGCCGGGCACGCCGATGACGACCGGCAGCATGCCCGCCAGCCACGGATAGGTGGTGGCGATGCCGACCATGACCGAAAAGAAGATCAGCATGCCCAGGCTGAGGAGCGCGCGCCCGTGCAGCAGGGCCTGCAGATGCGTGGTAGCGCGGGGCAAATTATCCGACGACATGGACGGTGCCTTCCTGCTTGTCTTTCCATCCGCGATAGATGGCAAAGGCGATGGTGGCAAAGATCAATCCCATGAGAACGAGCGACAGCGGCCTGACGAAGAAGTCCCAGCCCCATAGCGCCCAGGCCTTGTGCAGGCTTTCTTCCGCGATGGAGCCGAGCACGATGCCGATCACGAAAGGCGGGCGCGGCCAGTCGAAACGCAGCAGCGCGTAGCCGACCGGGCTCAGGATCAGGAGCAGGATCAGGTTTTCCCACTGTCCCTTGGCCATCAGCGTGCCGAACACGACGATGACCAGCACGAAGGGGATCAGGATGCCGCCGCGCACGAAGGTCAGCCGGACCAGCGGCTTGGTGACGAACAGCATGACAATGACGGCGAGGATGTTCGAAACCACCAGCGCCCAGATCAGGATCCAGACGAGATCGAGCTTCTCGGTGATCATCTGGGGTCCGGGCTGGATGCCGAGGATCAGGAAGGCGCCCAGCATGATCGCCATGCCCGAAGACCCCGGCACGCCAAAGAACAGGGTGGGCAACAGCGAGCCGCCTTCCTTGGAGTTGTTGGCGGTCTCCGGGGCGATGACACCACGGATGTCGCCGCGACCGAAATTCGACGGTTTCTTGCAGCTTTGCACGGCATGGCCATAGCAGATCCATGATGCTGCCGAGCCGCCAAGGCCGGGCAGGATGCCGATGAACACGCCGATCAGGGAGGTGCGCACCACCAGCCACATATGCTGGAAGGTCGCCATCATTCCGGCGAGCTGCGCCTTGACGCTTGTCTGAGCCTCTTCCTTGGAGACGGCGGAGATGGCGCCGCCCTTGACGCCGAGATGGATCATCTCGGGCACGGCGAAGATCGCCAGCACCGCGGTGATCAGGTCCATGCCTTCCCACAGGAACAGGAAGTCATCGGAATACCGCGCGATGCCGGTCTGGGGGTCCTGGCCTATGAAGGCCAGCATCATGCCGAACAGGCCGACGAGGATGCCTTTGAAGATGGCGGATCCCGACACGAAGGCGACGAAGGTGATGCCGAGCAGGGCGAGGAAGAAGAATTCAGCGGGGGAGAACTTGAGAACGATCGGCTCGATGACGGGGATCAGGAGGCCCAGTGCCGCCGCGCCGATGACGCCACCGATGCCCGACGCCATCAGCGAGGCGCCGAGCGCCATGCCCGCTTCGCCCTTCTGGGCCATGGGATAGCCGTCGACGATGGTAGCCGCCGCATCGCCTTCGCCGGGGACGCCGAACATGATCGAGGTGAGCTGGCCTGCCGTGCCCGTTACCGCGTGCATCGATAGCAGGAACACCGCGCCGCCCACCATGTCCTTGCCGAAAATGAAAGGGATCAATAGCGCGATGGCAAGACGCCCGCCGATGCCGGGCAGGGCGCCGATGACAAGGCCGATCGCGGTGCCCAGCGTCATCATCCACAAATTGTAAGGTGATGTGATGAGCTGGATCAGCGAGCTCAGCATCAATTCGATCGACATGCACTTTCCCCGTCTGGCGGTTTCGGGCCAAAGGCCCAAGGCTGCGAAATTACAATCCCGGCCTTACTCCTGGTGGGGAGCGGTCGGCCAGGTTCTTTCGGTTGCTGGCGGTCAGCAGTGTTTTTATGGAGATTCAGGCGGGGCGTTTTTACGCCATTGCCGCCCCCTGCGCGTCCATCCGAAGCAGCGCGATACTAGCCAGTTTTCGGGTCGTCCGCGAGGGTGGTCTTGCAGCCGTTTCGGAAATTTCGGTTAATCGCCGAACCAGGTATTGACCATGTATTCGGTCACGAAGCCTTCGAACAAGACTTGTTCCAGGACTATCGCAAGCAGGCCGTACATGACGACCCAGGAGCCAATGGTCAGCCAGGCCGTCAGCTTCCAGCTTTCGCGCGAATGGAAGCGCAGGAAAGCCGCCATGAAGATGGGGTAGCCGATCCAGAACCCGAACAGCAGGACAAGGCCGAGCAGGGCAAAGAAGTAGCCGAACAGAATGACTTCGCGACGGTTGCGGTCCCGGGTCAGGTCGGAATGATCTGCTACGAGGGTCTGGAACCCGGTCGTGCCTTCCTTCAGCTCCATGCGGACTTTGCCGCCCGTGCGCTCGTTGATTTCGTCCATGTACTTTTCGAAATCGGTGCGCGGGTCGATCTTGCCCTCGGCCCGGCGGAAACCGCGGATGTCGATGACGGCCTGCAATACGGTCAGCGCCATGCCCGGTATGCCGATGATGAAGGGCAGGAAATTGGCGGGCCAACTGTAGCCCGTCGCGACATAGACCATGCTGGCGAAGATGACGAACATCAGCAGCGTGAAGCGCGTGCGTCCGTGGAGGATCGCCTGAAGGAATGTCGTCTGCCGGGTGTCGCCGTTCTCAGACATGGCCGGCCTCCTTCTGGCTGTCCTTGTAGCCACGGTAAATGGCGTAGGCGATGGTGGCGACGATCATGAAGATCAGGACGATCGACAGCGGCCGGACGAAGAAATCCCACCGCCACAGCGCCCAAGCCTTGTGCAGGGATTCCTCGGCGATGGTACCGAGCACGATGCCGATGGCAAATGGCGGGCGCGGCCAGTCGTATTTCAGCAGCCCGTAGCCGATCACGCTGAGAACGCCGAGAAGGATCAGGTTTTCCCATTGTCCCTTGGCCAGCAACACGCCGAAGACCACGACCACGAGAACGAAGGGGATCATGATGCCGCCCCGCAGGAAGGTTAGGAGCGCCACCCAGCGGGTGATGAACAGCAAGATCACGACGGCGGCGATGTTCGAAACCACCAGCGCCCAGATCAGGATCCAGACGAGGTCGAGATGCTGGGTGATCATCAGCGGGCCCGGCTGGATGCCGAGGATCAGGAAGGCGCCGAGCAGGATCGCCATGCCCGAAGACCCCGGAACGCCGAAGAACAGGGTGGGCAGCAGCGAGCCGCCTTCTTTCGAGTTGGTGGCCGACTCCGGCGCGATGACGCCGCGCACATCGCCCTTGCCGAAATTTTCGGGGTTCTTGCAGCTCTGCACCGCGTGGCCATAGCAGATCCATGCCGCGGCAGAGCCGCCGAGGCCGGGCAGGATGCCGATGAAGGCGCCGATCATTGAAGTGCGAAATACCAGCCACATGTGGCGGAAGGTCTCGGCCATGCCCTTTAACTGGGCGCGCACGCCGGTATCGGCCATGTCGCGGGATATGGACGAGATCGCGCCGCCCTTGACGCCGAGATGGATCATTTCCGGCACCGCGAACAACGCCAGCACCGCGGTGATCAGGTCCATGCCGTCCCACAGGAACAGGAAGTCATCGGAATACCGCGCGATGCCGGTCTGCGGGTCCATGCCGACGAAGGCCAGCATCATCCCGTAGAGGCCGACGACGATACCCTTGAAGATGGCCGCGCCGGAGACGAAGGCGACGAAGGTGATGCCGAGCAGGGCGAGGAAGAAGAATTCGGCCGGCGAGAACTTGAGCACGATCGGCTCGATCACCGGAATCAGAACGGCCAGCACGACCGCGCCGAGGATGCCGCCGATGCCCGACGCCATCAGCGAGGCGCCGAGCGCCATGCCCGCTTCGCCCTTCTGGGCCATGGGATAGCCGTCGACAATGGTCGCGGCGTCGTCGCCGGTGCCGGGTACGCCGAACATGATGGAGGATATCTGGCCCGCGGTGCCCGTCACCGCATGCATCGAGAGCAGGAACACCGCCCCCGGAATCATTTCCTTGCCGAAGACGAAGGGAATGGTGACCGCGATCGCCAATCGTCCACCCAGGCCCGGCACCGCGCCGAAGAAGATGCCGATCGCTGTTCCCAGCAGCATCATCCACATTGCGTACGGCGACGTCAGCAATTGCGCGAGCGTGCCGAGCATCAATTCGATGGACATTCATTCGCCCCTGTTGTGATGCCGACCGGGTGAGAGCGGAAATTCTGCGTTCCCTGCCGCTCCCCGGTTCTGTCGTTTGCTGGATCCTTACCGGGCCGTGGCGCGGCCGGAATCGGATCGGTGACTGTTTAACCCTCGTTGAGGTCGTAAATCGGTTTCCGCGCCCGGTTCTCAGACCTTGACGTCTTCGTAGCCCTTGGCGTTCTCAAGCTGCTCGAACCAGTCGAAGCCCATCTTCTTGATGATGCGCGAATTGATGACGATGACGCGCGCTTCCTTGGCGGCATCGCCGTTGCAGCGCTGATGGGTGACGTAGGGCGGAACGTAGACGAAATCGCCTTCCTTCCACTCGAACTTCTTCGGCTCCTTCGCCCAGCTCCAGATGAACTCGTCCTTGCAGTCGAATTCGACGTCCCAGTGCAGGTCGTAGCCGTGGCCTTCGACGACGTAGGCGATTTCCTCGGTCAGGTGGCGGGTCACGCCGGTCGCCTTGCCGGGCTCGATGAACTGCATGTAGGCGTCGATGCACATCTCCGCCGTGCCCATCTTTTCGTGGATGATGTGCTTGATCACACCATCGGGCGAACGTTCCATCGGCATTTCGTGGGACTTGATCACCTTCTTCGCCGCGCTCTTGTAGGATTCGCGGAAGGCGGCCGACTCCTTGAGGCCCTCAAGATAGAAAGAACAGTTCTTGTCGCTGCGCGCCTTTGCCCGTTCGTCTGCGAAAGCCATGTGACTTACTCTCCCTTTATTTTGCCGCCCCGGAGGCGGCCGGTCATTGTTTCTATCCCCGGCGGGGCCGGGGGAATTCTGAATTAAAGGTCTGTCGGCGGGACCCAGTTTTCCTGGCCCGGCGCCGCTTCCTTCGGCGGATAGACCACCATCTTCTGGAACAGCATGTGCATGAACAGGAAAAGCGGCTTCGCCTTCATGATGAGGACGGCCGCGAACTCGTTCGGATCATCGTTGAAGTGCTGATGCACGCAGCCGTTCTCGACGATGCAGGCGTCGCCCGCCTGCCACGGGTAGCTGATCGTATCGTGGACGTCGTGGCCCTTGCCCTTGAGGACGAAGAACACTGCCGAATTCATGTGGCCATGCTTCTGGCCGTGGCCGTCCGGGGAATAGACGTCGAGATGGCATTCGATCGACTGGGCGATCTCGATCGCCTGAGGATTGACGATCTTCTTGCCCCAGTTCTGGGGACCGCCCTTCCACTTCCAGTCACCGTGCGAATAGATGCGGGGCTGGGCGTAGAGGCTCTTGTAGACTTCGCCATAGGTGCCTTCGAGGGCGCGAACGAAGGTGCGCTTCTTCTGCCAGCGCTCCCAAACGACTTCCTTGCCCTGGTTATGGCCGGTCTCGCCGGGGGCGATGTAGGTAT
>JAURLI010000005.1 GCA_030831315.1 Alphaproteobacteria bacterium | reverse complement strand
GGGCTATTCCAGCCAGCAATCCCTCGACCGCATCGAAGGCGAGCTGAAACAGGCCGTCGCCGCCCGCGCCGCACAGGCGCATATCCTCGACGAGCTGGTCCTGCGCGCGCCGATGGACGGCGTCGTCTTGCGCCGCGACGGCGAGGTGGGCGAGACCGTCGGCCCCGAGCGCGTCCTTTACTGGGTGGGCAAGCCGAAGCCGCTGCGCGCCGAAGCCGATGTGGATGAAGAAGACATTCCCCGCGTCCGCCTCGGCCAGACGGCGCTGATCAAGGCCGATGCCTTTCCGGGACGGGTGCTGGAAGGCAAGGTGGCGGAAATCACGCCCAAGGGCGATCCGGTATCGAAAAGCTATCGCGTGCGCCTTGCCCTTCCCGATGACACGCCGCTTCTGATCGGCATGACGATCGAGACGAACATCGTCGTGCGCGTCGCCGAAAAGGCGGTGCTGGTGCCCGCCGCCGCACTTCCGGTCAACGGCGGCAAGATCGACGGCCACCTGTGGACAGTTGCCGACGGCAAGGCCAGGCGTGTTGCCGCCCGCTTCGGCGTGCGCGGCACCGACACGGTGGAAGTGCTGTCGGGCCTGGCACCCGGTGCCAAGGTCATCGTCGCGCCGCCCGCCGCGCTGAAGGACGGCGACACGGTGCGCGCGAAATGACTGTAGGCGGGCGATGACCCCGGCGGGTGCGGGCCTGCTGCTCGGCATCGGCCTGTCGCATCTCGGCCGCAGGCGGCGACAGACCGCCGTTTCCATTGCCGGCATCATGATGGGTGTGGCCGCATACCTGGTCATTTCCTCGATGATGCTGGGTTTCCAGAACGACTTCATCCGCCGCATCATTGACGTCTCGCCGCATGTCACCATGCTCGACGAATACCGCTCGCCGCCGTTGCAGCCGGCTGTCCGCACCTTCCCGGAAGCAGCCGTCGAAATCATCGGACTGCGGCCCAAGCAGGAACTGCGCGGCTTGCGCAACCCGGGAAAACTTCTGGCCGAAATACAGGCGATACCCGGCGTGCAGGCGGCGCCCGCGCTGCGCGGGCAGGCGATCCTGCGCTTCGGCTCCACCGATGTTTCGGCCACCATCATCGGCGTCGAGCCGGAACTGGAAGCGCGCGTCAGCAACATCGAGCGCGACCTGACCGCGGGCAGCCTCGCCGCGCTCAAGACCACGGCCAATGGCGTGATCCTCGGCGTCGGCCTTGCGCGCAAGCTCGGCATTGCCATGCACGACACGGTCAACGTGGTGTCGCCGACGGGCGTTGTGCTGCGCATGAAGGTGGCGGGACTGCTGCGCACCGGCATCACCAACATCGATTCGTTTCAGGCCTATATCCTTCTCAAAAAAGTTCAGGTGCTGCTCGGGCGTGCCAATGTGGTGAACCGCATCAACCTGCGCCTTGCCGACGTGACGCGCGCGCGCGAGGTGGCGGCGCGGCTCGAAAGCCTCAACGCCTATCGCACCGAATCGTGGGAAGAAGCCAACGAGGAAGTGCTGGGCCTGTTCATCGTCCAGCGGGCGATCATGTTCTCGGTCATTTCCGCCATCCTGATCGTCGCGGGCTTCGGCATCTTCAACATCATTTCCACCGTCATTCACGAAAAGGCGCGCGACATCGCCATCCTGAAATCCGTCGGCTTTCTGGAACGCGACCTTCGGCGCATCTTCCTCATCGAAGGGGTCATCGTCGGCGCGGCGGGGGCGCTGCTCGGCTGGGCGCTCGGCTACGCGATCATTTCGGCGTTGGCGCAGGTGCGCTTCAGCATGGACCTGATCGCCACCATCGAGGGCTTCGTGTTGGAGCGCTGGTGGGGGCACTACGCTATTTCCGGCGTGATGGCGGTGGGCGTGGCCTCCATTGCGGCGTGGCTGCCCGCGCGCCATGCGGCCGATCTTGATCCCGTCGAAATCCTGCGGGGTGGGCCATGAGCGCGCCGCTCCTCGAAATCCGCGACGCGAGCCGCGTGCTGGCCGGTGCGGTGCCGGTGACGCTGGTCGATCACGCGAGCGCTGCCTTCGCGCCGGGCGATTTCGTCTCGATCACCGGGCCGTCGGGTTCGGGCAAGTCGTCGCTTCTTTACCTGCTGAGCCTGATCGACCGGCCGACCTCGGGTGACGTCCTGCTGGAGGGGCGTTCGACGGCGGGGCTGTCGGGGGATGCCCTTGCGGAACTGCGCCTGTCGCGCCTCGGCTTCGTGTTCCAGTTTCATTTCCTGCTCGCCGAATTCACGGTGCGCGAAAACGTCGCCCTGCCGATGCGCCGCCTGGGCGCCCTTTCTTCGCCGGAAATAATCGCGCGGGCGGAGGAACTGCTGTCGCGCCTCGGCCTCGAAGCGGCACTGGACAAGACGCCCGACCAGCTTTCCGGCGGCGAACGCCAGCGCGTGGCGGTGGCCCGCGCCCTTGCCAACGATCCGGCGATCATCCTGGCGGACGAGCCGACGGGCAACCTCGACAGCCGCAACGCCCGGATAGTGTTCGACATTTTCGCCGATCTCGCCCGCCGTGAGGGCAAGACCGTCATCGTCGTCACCCATGAGGCGAGCCTCGCCGAAGAGGCCGATATCCGCGTCGAAATGCTCGACGGGCGGATCCAGACGATGCGCCGGCGCACCGGCGCTTGAGCATGTTGTGGCCAACGTGTCATTGCGGGCGCGGCCCGCGGCGACTAAATTGGGCATGTTCTGTTTTTTTACGGGGATGACATGAGCGATCTCGCTGAAGCGCGCGACG
>JAURLI010000032.1 GCA_030831315.1 Alphaproteobacteria bacterium | reverse complement strand
GTGCAGGAGCCGAGCGGGAACAGGCCTGCGTCGATGGCGTAGTTCTTCTGCGACAGGCGGGTGAAGTGGCGCACCACTTCGGGCTCCGACAGGCCGGGCAGGCCGATGGCGCCCTTGCGTTCAAGACCGCCCAAACGTGGCTTGAAGTTTTCGGGCTCCGGCAGATCGACGCCGCAGCGCCCGGCCTCTCCCTGTTCGAAAATCAGCGATTCCTCGATAGCCAAGGCGCGGTTGCCCGAAACGGTCCCGGTGAGGCCGCCGTCCGTGGGCACAACGGCGGCTTCCACGGTGCCCGAGGCGCGGCGCGGGCCGGTCGGCTTGGTGTCGCTCATCGCAGGGCTCCTTCGAGGGCGCGGCCCAGGGCTTCGATATCGGCCTCAGTCGTGGTTTCGCTGGCACACGAAATCAGCAGGTTTTCCATGCCGGCGACACCGGGATAAAGACGGCTTGCGGGCACGCCCGCGAAAACCTTGTCGCGGGCGAGCCTATCGACCAGCGGCCCGGCGGCGACGGGCAAGCGCACCGTCACCTCGTTGAAGAAGGCATCGTTCAGGACGGTGACACCCTTTACCGCCGCGAAGCGGTCCGCCATGCGGCAGGCATTGGCGTGGTTCAGCCTTGCAAGACGCCTGAAGCCTTCCTCGCCCAAGAGCGACATGTGAATGGTGAAGGCCAGCGCGCAGAGACCGGAATTGGTGCAGATGTTGCTGGTCGCCTTTTCGCGGCGGATATGCTGTTCGCGCGTCGACAGCGTCAGCACCCAGCCGCGCTTGCCGTCGGCGTCCAGGGTTTCGCCCGCGATGCGCCCGGGCATCTGGCGCACGAAGCGTTCGCGGGTGGCGAACAGGCCGAGGTACGGCCCGCCAAAATTGAGGCCGGGGCCAAGCCCCTGCCCCTCGCCCACGAAAATATCGCAGCCCATCTCGCCCGGCGGGGTGACGAGGCCAAGCGACGCCACTTCGGCGACGCAGACGACGAGCAGCGCCCCCTTCGCCTGGCAGGCGGCCGCCAGCGGCGACAGATCGCGCACATGGCCGAAGACATCGGGGTTCTGGACGATGACGCAGGCAGTGTCGTCGGTGATCATGGCGGCGAGGTCTTCGCGGCCTTCCGCATCGGCGGGGGCCGCCGTCAGCGCCGCGTCGGACCAGTGCAGGTGGGTCGCCACCGTGTCGCGCCAGTGCGGGTGCAGCCCGCCCGAAGCGATCACGCCTGAGCGCCGGGTGACGCGGCGCGCCATCAGCGCCGCTTCCGCCGCGCCCGAAGCGCCGTCGTAAAGGGACGCATTGGCGATTTCCATGCCCGAGATCATCGCCACCTGGGTCTGGAACTCGAACAGGTATTGCAGGGTGCCCTGACTGATTTCGGGCTGGTAGGGCGTGTAGGACGTCAGAAACTCGCCGCGCTGGATCAGGTGATCGACGGCGGCCGGGATGAAATGACGGTAGGCGCCGGCGCCGAGAAAGCTCGCCGCATCGCCCGCCGGCGTGTTCCGGCCCGCAAGGGCGCGCAGCGCGCGCTCGACCTCGATCTCGCCCGCGTGGGCGGGCAGGTCCACGGGGGCGGAAAGGCGCGCCGAGCGCGGCACGTCGACGAACAGGTCGTCGACCTCCTTGGCGCCGATCACGGCCAGCATGCTGGCGCGGTCGGCGGCGGTGAGCGGCAGGTAGCGCATGGGGGTCCGTCCTTGCTCAGGCGAGGGTTTCGACGTACTTGCGATAAGCGTCGGCATCCATCAGGCCGCCGAGCGCGCCGGCATCGACGCCCGCGAGCTTGACGAACCAGCCGTCGCCTTCGGCGTCGTCGTTGATGGTTTCGGGCTTGTCGGCAAGGGCCGGGTTCACTTCGGCGACCTCGCCCGCGACCGGGGCGTAGACCTCGCTCGCGGCCTTGACCGATTCGACCACCGCCATGTCGTCGCCGGGCGCGACCTTGCGCCCGACCTCGGGCAGTTCGACGTAAACGACGTCGCCCAGTTGCGACTGGGCATATTCGGAAATGCCGACGGTGGCGACGCCGCCATCGAGGCGGATCCATTCGTGTTCTGTTGTATAGCGGGTCTCGGCCATGACGGGCTCCGTGCTGGGGTCAGGATTTGTGATAGCGGTGAGGAACGAAAGGCATCGGCACGACGCGGGCCGGCAGGGCCTTGCCGCGCACATCGAGCGCCAGCGCCGTATCGGCGGCGGCCTGGGCGGCGGCGACGTAGCCCATGGCGATGGGGGCCGAAAGCGTCGGCGAAAAACCGCCCGAGGTGACGGCGCCGACGGGCTTGCCCGCGCCATCGGCGATGGCCGTGCCCTCGCGCGCAGGTGCCCGGCCTTCGGGGCGGATGCCGACGCGCTTGCGGATGGGTCCGGAGGCCAGTTCGCCCTGGATGCGCGCAGCACCCGGAAAGCCCCCTTCAGCGCGGCGGCGCTTCGATATGGTCCAGGCAAGGCCGGCTTCGATCGGGCTGGTCGTGGTGTCGATGTCGTGGCCGTAAAGACAGAGCCCGGCTTCAAGACGGAGCGTGTCGCGGGCGCCGAGACCAATCGGCGCCACCTCCGGCTCGCCCAGCAGCCTGCGGGCAAGCTCCTCGGCCCGCGCTGCGGGTACCGAAATCTCGTAACCGTCATCGCCGGTGTAGCCCGAACGCGACACGAAACAGCCGATGCCCGCGACGTCCATCGCCGCCGCCGACATGAAGGCCATCTTTTCCGCCCCCGGCGCAAGCCGCGCCATGACAGCGACGGCAGCGGGGCCCTGCAGGGCGAGAAGCGCCTTGTCTTCCATCAGCGTCGCCTTGGCAGCGCCCGACAGCCCTGCGCGCAGGTGCTTCATGTCCGCCGTCTTGCAGGCGGCATTCAGCACCACGAACAGGCCGCCGTCGGCGCGCGCCGTCACCATCAGGTCGTCGAGGATGCCGCCCGCATCATTGGTGAACATGGTGTAGCGCATGCGCCCGGGCGCAAGGGCGGCGATGTCGCCCGGAACCAGCGCCTCGAAGGCGGCGATGGCGCCGTCACCGTCGATGCGCGCCTGGCCCATGTGAGAAACGTCGAACAGCCCTGCCGCGGCGCGGCAGTGCAGGTGTTCCTTGAGAATGCCGTCAGGATACTGCACCGGCATGTCGTAGCCGGCGAAAGGCACCATCTTGGCCCCCAGTTCGACATGAAGGGCGTGCAGCGGCGTGCGCAAAAGCTTGGCAGGGACAGTATCGGCACTCGGCACTCTGGGTCTCCCGTCGAGGGCGCGCAAACGGCCACATGACCGCTGCCCGCGCCCCATCTGTCCCAGAACCTGAAAGAATCACCGGGGAAAAACGGCCCGGCTTACATCTTCGGTGAGACGCGGCAAACCCCCGCGCCTGCTTTCCAGAGTGCCATCCCCCTGCGGTCCTTTTGCCTGAGAGTTTCCGGGGCGGTTGCTCCTTCGGCGCCGGACGGGCTGGGCCCGGCCGATCTCTCCCGCAGGGATCACATGACGTGTCCTATTGGCAAAGGCATCTTAGCGGTGGGGGGTAGACGGTCAACCGAAGCCCACCACTTATCCACAGCGATTTCGGTGCGGATCGAAGTCGGGAAGTCGGCCTTTGTGGATAAGTTACTGGAAGCCCTTGCCCTGGCTTTGCGGATAGGGATCCGCCGCCGGCACCGCAGGGGCCGGCAGGCTCGGCTGCACGCCGGCAGGCGAAATCAGCGATACGCCGGTGCCGCGCCGGTTCGCTTCCAGTTCCTCACGCGTCAGCTGGAAGCCGATGGCGATCGCATAGCCGTCGGCGGCGACGTCCTTGCCGACCGGGATCATCTGCACCAGCTCCTCGCTGGTGAAGCCGCGGTCGATGTTGATCGGGAACTGCAGCTCCGATTCAAATTCGCGCTTGCCGATGATCTGGGTCTGCGGATTGATGACCGCGACGAAATAGCGGATCGATGCCCGGCGCGTGGTGTCGGCGGGGCCGCGCGCAGCGACGATATTGACCACCGTGGTTACTTCAACGCCGCGGTCGTTATATTCGCAGGACACGAGGATGCGCGGCAGGCGCGCCTCCACCACGATATCGGTGACGTCGCGTCCCGGGCCGGGCCGGAAGACAACCATGCGCGAGGCATCCTTGACGATGGCGGCGGACGGACAGGGCAGCGGATCCTTCTTCTTGAAGGGATTGGCGCAGCCCGAAACCGCGACGGCCAGCGCCGCGACGACGAAAATCCGGCTAAAGGCCCGCATGGGTACCGTCGCAATAGGGAGCATCGGTGGTCTTCTTGCAGCCGCACAGGTACAGGCGAAGATCCTGTTCGACCTTGATCAGCTTGGGGCGGAATTCGGTGCCCTTGTGCGATTGATCGCAGAAGGGCTGCGTCTGTGAATGCCCGCAGGAGCACCACCAGTATTCCTTGCCGCCATCGAGATCGACTTCGTAGTAGTTCTTGCGGGCGATGACGGGTTCGGACATGACGCGGTTCCTGGGTCCCTTTGCTGACCGGGGGTTACGGGCGGGCCGATATTACCCCCCGCGGCCATTGGAAAACAGGGCAAATCCCATGTACTGTGGCCCCCGAACAGAGGCTTTGCCCAAGACCCATGACCGACGACGCACCATCGACCGACCGCCGCCCGCTGCGGGTGCTGCTGGCCTCGCCCAGGGGCTACTGCGCCGGGGTGGAGCGCGCCATACAGATCGTCGAAGCGGCGCTGGAAACGAGCGACGATCCCGTGTACGTGCGCCACGAGATCGTCCATAACCGCCACGTGGTCGAGGAACTGGAAGCCAAGGGGGCCGTCTTCGTCGACGAGATCGCCGACGTACCTGACGGCGCCAGGGTCATTTTCTCGGCCCACGGTGTCGCCCGTGCCGTTGTGGACGAGACCGAGGGACGGCACCTGCAATATCTCGATGCCACCTGCCCGCTGGTCAACAAGGTCCATGCCGAGGCGGCAAGCCGCGTACGCCAGGGCTATCACGTCATCCTGATCGGCCATGCCGGCCACCCGGAGGTCGAAGGCACCCTTGGCCAGGTACCAAAGGGCGCGATCACCCTCGTCCAGTCGGTTGCCGATGCCGAGGCCGTCACCGTCCCCGATCCCGGGCGCGTTGCCTACACGACCCAGACGACGCTTTCGGTCGACGATACGACGGCAATCATCGCCACGTTGCAGTCCCGCTTTCCCGCCCTTGCGGCACCGGCCAAGGCCGATATCTGCTACGCCACCACCAACCGCCAGGATGCGGTCAAGGCCATCGCTTCCCGATGCGATGCCATCATGGTGATCGGCGCGCCCAATTCGTCCAATTCGCGCCGCCTGGTCGAGGTCGCAGCGGCTGCCGGTTGCAAGCGCGCCGTGCTGATCGAGCGCGCCAGCGACATCGCCTGGGATTCCCTCGACCGGGTATCGACCGTGGGCATCACCGCCGGTGCCTCGGCGCCGGAAGTGCTGGTTCAGGAAGTGATCGAAGCGCTCGGGCGGCGCTTTGCCGTTACCGTTGAAAACGTCGTGGTGCGCGAGGAAAACGTCGTGTTCTCGCTGCCCCGGGCGCTCGCAGTTTAGGACCGGGCGGGCGTATGGCGGTCTATACGGAAGTCGGCGACGACGAACTGGAAGCCTTCCTCGCGGGCTACGATCTGGGCCGCCTGATGTCCTACAAGGGCATCGCCGAAGGGGTCGAGAATTCCAATTTCCTGCTGCAGACCGATACGGGCAGCTACATCCTGACGCTCTACGAGAAGCGCACCCGCCCCGAGGACCTGCCTTTCTTCCTTGGCCTGATGGATCACCTTGCCGCCAAGGGCTTCCCCTGCCCGACGCCGATCCACGACCGTGCGGGACGCGCGCTCGGCCGCCTAGCGGGCCGGCCCGCCGCCATCGTCAGCTTCCTCAACGGCGTCTGGCCCAGGCGCATCCAGAGCTTTCACACCGCCCAGCTCGGCGAGGCCATGGCGCGCATGCATCAGGCGGGAGCGAGCTTCGGTCAGCGGCGCGCCAACGATCTGGGTCTTGCGCGCTGGCGGCCGCTGTTTGCCGAGATCGGTCAGCGGGCCGACGGCATCGCACCGGGCCTTGCCGCGCTGATCGGGCGCGAACTCGATGCGCTCGATGCCGAATGGCCGCAAGGCCTGCCGACCGGGGTGATCCACGCGGATCTCTTCCCCGACAACGTGTTCTTCATCGGCGAAAAGTTCTCCGGCATCATTGATTACTACTTCGCCTGCACCGATGCCTATGCCTACGAGCTCGCCATCTGCCTGAATGCCTGGTGCTTCGAGGCGGACTGTTCCTTCAACATCACCAAGGCGCGGCTGATGTTCGCGGGCTACCAGAAGGTGCGCCCGCTGGAGGAAGCTGAGCTGGCGGCACTGACCCGCCTGGCGCGCGGCGCCGCCATGCGCTTCCTGCTGACCCGGCTGTATGACTGGTTCAACCATCCCGAAGGCGCACAGGTCACGCGCAAGGATCCGCGCGAATACCTCGCCAAGCTGCGCTTCCACCAGGGCCTCGCCTCGGCTGCGTCTTACGGGCTTGATCTCGGTTGAAGCGTACATGAGCGACAATGTCGTCGATATCTTCACCGACGGGGCGTGCTCGGGCAATCCGGGCCCGGGCGGCTGGGGTGCAATCCTGCGCTGGAACGGTTCGGAAAAGGAACTGTCGGGCGGCGAGAGCGAGACCACCAACAACCGCATGGAACTGATGGCCGCCATCATGGCGCTGGAAAGCCTGACGCGGCCTGTGACGGTACGGCTTCATACCGACAGCCAGTACGTGAAGGACGGCATCACCCAGTGGATTCAGGGCTGGAAAAGGAACGGCTGGCGCACGGCCGCCAGGAAGCCGGTCAAGAACGACGACCTGTGGAAGCGGCTGGATGCGGCGCGCGAACGCCATCAGGTGAGCTGGCACTGGGTGCGCGGTCATGACGGCCACCCGGAAAACGAGCGGGTCGACAAGCTGGCCCGCGACGCCGTCCCGCGTTGAGGCGATGTCCGGAAAAGGCAGAGGCCGCGCGATGAACGCGCGGCCTCTTTTCTGCCGCCTGCGAAGAAGCCCGGTCCTGCGAAAAACCGAAGCTACGGTGCGGCAAAAATCGCTACAGGGCGGCGAGGATCGTTTCGGCGCTCGACTTGTCGAATGCGCCCGCTTCCTCGACGTTCAGTAACTTTACGGTGCCGTTGTCCACGACCATCGCGTAGCGCTGGGAGCGCACGCCGAGGCCGCGTTCAGTCAGATCCAGGTCGAGCCCCAGAGCCTTGGCAAGCTTGGCCGAACCGTCGGCCAGCATGGTGACCTTGCCGTCGGCTTTCTGATCCTTGCCCCAGGCATCCATGACAAAGGCATCGTTGACCGCAACGCAGGCGATTTCATTGACGCCCTTGCCCTTGATGGCATCGGCGTTCTTGACGAAACCGGGCAAATGCTTGGCCGAACAGGTCGGCGTAAACGCGCCGGGCACGGCGAAAACCACGACCTTCTTGCCCTTGAAGAAGTCGTCGGTGCTGACGGACTGCACGCCGTCAGCGGTCTTGTGCTGCAGCGTAACGGACGGAATTTTTTCGCCGACCTTGATGGCCATTGCGGGGGGTTCTCCTGAATGTCGAATTTTTGGCCCGGCAGAAAAGGCACCGAGCTGTTTTGTGCGCCTATTTTCGGCTATTGGCGGGTGGGAATCCACCCCCCGGGATGTAGGGTTATTTACCCTGTCCGGCCGCCCGGAAAGCGGCCGAAACCGCTGATTCCGTTAGAATTTCCGGCAGCGCTAGGCCATCCGGCCTAGCTGGTCCGTAGACCGCATTGAACGGAATCCCGAAGCGGCCAAAACTGCGTAAATACCCGGTTATGCGGGGGTCAGGGCGGGTCCAGTCGGCCCGCATCGCCACCACCCGGCCCGAGGCCAGTTCCGCCGCCACCGGCCCCCGCTCCAGCACCAGCGCCTTGTTGGCCTTGCAGGTGACGCACCAGTCGGCGGTGACATCGACCAGCACCACCCGGCCCTCGGCCACCAGATTGTAGAGCTGGACCTTGTCGAAAGGCCGCCAGTTGGCCTCCATGCGGGTGGGGGCGCCCGCCCCGCTCACCGTCCACATGACGGTGCCGAGCCAGGCTACCGTGGCAAGCAGCGCCACGCCGAGGCCGATGCGCAGCCGCTTCATCCAGGCACCCGGGCGCGGCAGGCTGGCGGCGAGTGCGGGGAAAGCGGCGACCGCCAGATAGGGTGCCGCGAGGCCCAGGCCCAACACGGCAAAGACGGTGACGATCTCCTGCGCGCCGCGGGTCAGGGCGAAACCGAGCGCGGTACCGAGGAACGGCGCCGAACACGGCGTCGCCAGCAGCGTGGCGAAGGCGCCGGTGGCGAAGGCACCCACCAACGACGTCTTGCCTTCCGCCGTAACGTCCTGTGGCGCGCGCGTGGCGAGGGTGCCCGCAATTCCGGGCAGCGGTATGTGAATGACCCCGAACAGGCTGAGCGCGAACAGCGTCAACAGCACCGCCATGAAGCCGAGGAAGACCGGCGACTGGAACTGGATGCCCCAGCCGACCGCGAGCCCCGCCGCCTTGAGCCCGAGCGCGCCCGCCGCCAGCACCAGAAAGGAAAACACGATGCCCGCCGCGGTGGCGAGGAAGCCGCGCCGCACCGCAGCCCGCTCGCCGCCGTGACCGACCACCGACAAAAGTTTGAGCGAGAGGACCGGCAGCACGCAGGGCATGAGATTGAGAACGAGACCGCCCAGAAACGCGAGCAGCAGTATCCAGCCGAGACCCGTTCCCGCTTCCACCGCCGCGCGACTGTCGGCGGTGACCACCTGCTCCACCGCCGCAAGCACGCCACCGGCCTTAAGGTCGGCCCCCAAATCAGCGAGGGTGATCGTAAGACGGGGATCTTTTGGTACCGCACCACCCTGCCCGATCACTGCCGCGGGCAGCCGGTAAAGGACCGAGCGCCGGTCCGCTGCGATATCGATGCGGGGTGCGCCGAACCGCAATGCGGGTGGCCCTTCGACCATGATTTCAGGACGTCCGAGCGGCGCGGCGCTTCTGGACAGAACCTCGAGCCACAATCCCGCGCGGTCGGAAACGAAACCGGCACGCGTCACCATGAGCGGCGCGGTCGCATCGTCGGCAGCCTTGCGCTGCGGTACGCGCGCGCGAAACGCGGCGATGGCGGCCGTTTCAACAGGTGCACTCATGCCCGGTGCGAGATCGAGGGCGAAGGCGGCCTCGTAAGGTACGCAGATCTTTTCACAGGCCAGGTAATTGACCTTGGCGCGCAGGCGCACAGGCACCGAAGCATCGGCGGCGCGCGCATCGATCGGCAGCACAACCTGCCCGCCATAGACGAAGGTGGTGAGCCCGAAGATGCTGTAGCGTTCGGGCATCGGCCAGGCCATCGCGGGCGGTTGCAGGTTGGCCGAGCCCGCCCAGTCGATGGTGGGCGGCAGGCCGGCATCGCCCGGCGCGCGCCAGTAGATGTGCCAGCCCGGCTTGAGCCTGAATTCAAGGCCGAGGTCGAGCGCGCCCGAAGCCCCGGCGCTGCCCGCGATCAGCCGCACTTCGGCATGGTCATTGCGTGCCCAATCGGTCGACCCTGCAAAGGCGTGAGCCGCCGTCGCCAGCAAGATCGCCAGCGCCGCAACAAGGGCATGCCTGATTTTGGTTAATGTCATGGCCGTTTCCGTCCGCCCGCAGGTTTTACCAAGTCCGGGCGTCCGGATCACATCAATTATCGTCACGGGATTGTTATGATAGACTTGAAAAGTCGTAACGCATTCCCAGCTTCAAGCGCCGAGGTGAGTGCCATGAACGATTTGACCGACAAATCCCCCACCGACAAGCCCGCCGGGGACGGCTACCTGACCGGCAAGCTCCTGATCGCGATGCCGCAGATGCAGGACCCGCGCTTCGCGCGCACGGTCGTCTATATCTGCGCCCACACGAAGGATGGCGCGATGGGCCTGGTGGTCAACCGCCAGATCGAAAGCCTGACCTTTCCCGACCTTCTGACGCAGCTAAAGATCGAAGCGGCATCGCCGGGCGCGGAAATCCGCGTCATGTTCGGCGGTCCGGTCGAAACCGGCCGCGGCTTCGTGCTGCATTCGTCGGACTACAAGCAGGACTCGACCCTTCAGGTCGGTCACGTCGGCCTGACGGCGACGCTGGATATCCTGCGCGACCTGGCACAGGGAACGGGCCCGCGCCGCAGCCTGCTGGCGCTCGGCTACGCGGGCTGGGGGCCGGGCCAGCTGGATACGGAGATACAGGACAACGGCTGGCTGATCGCGCCGGCGGACGAAAACATCATCTTCGGCCACGATCTCGATGCGAAATGGGATGCGGCGCTGGCGGGTCTCGGCGTGTCGGCCGGACTTCTCTCGGGCCAGGCGGGCCACGCCTGACATTCCGGTCTGCTATCCCTCGCGCGGGATAAGCCCGTCACGGGCACGCAGTTTCGCGCCGTCTTCCTCGAGCATGGCGAACAGCAGGTGATCCTCCCACTCGCCATTGATGCGCAGGTACTTGGGCGCAAAGCCCTCCTCACGAAAACCGGCACGGGCGAGAACACCGCGGCTGGCAGCGTTGCGTGGCAAACATGCCGCCTCGACGCGGTGCAGGCGCAGGGTTTCGAAACAGAAGCGCAGCATGCAGCGGATCCCGTCCGACATTACGCCCTGTCGCGCGAAGGGCTTGCCCACCCAGTAGCCAAGGGTTCCGGTCTGGGCGACGCCGCGACGCACGTTGGAAAGGGTGATACCACCCTGCAGGTGATCGCCCATGCGGGAAAAGATGAAGAAGGCGTACCCGATGCCGGACTGCCATTCGTCCCCGTAATGACGCAGGCGGCGGCGATAGGCGGCATGGGTCAGACAGTCGGCCGGCCAGGTCGGCTCCCACGGCACGAGAAAATCGCGGCTTTCCTCGCGCAGGCGCGCCCAGGCCGTCCAGTCTTCCTCGGCAGGCGGGCGAATATAGACACGGCGGCCGTCGATCCGTTCATCAAGAGGCAATCCCGTGCTTCCCTTGAACAGCTCGAACATCGCCGTTACTCCGCCGCGCTCATGGACTGGGCGAAGGACGGCAGGCGCCCGAAAGCTTCGGTGCGGCCGAGCGCCGTGACCGTCGGCCGGCCGGAAAAGATGCGGC
This sequence comes from Alphaproteobacteria bacterium, assembly GCA_030831315.1. GTDB lineage: Bacteria > Pseudomonadota > Alphaproteobacteria > SMXQ01 > SMXQ01 > WHSO01. The sequence continues at coordinate 27,924 of JAURLI010000032.1, read as the reverse complement.
CCGCCAGCCGGGAAATGGCGGCGATATCGACGGCATCGATGCGCGCGACGATTTCCTCCGCGGGGACCGGGCGGCCGTAGATCAGCATCTGCTGGGCGATGCGTTCGGCGCGGCCCCGCGTGTGTTCGAGCGCCATCAGAAGCCCCGCCTTGAGCTGGGCCTTGGTGCGCTTCAACTCGACCTCTGTCACAGTGCCACCGACCTTGCGAAGTTCTTCCGACAGCACCGGCATCAGGGTGGGAATTTCCCCGGCACCGGTACCCGCATAGATGCCGAACAAGCCGCCATCGCGGTACGACGATGCGAACGTGTAGATTGAATAGACGAGGCCGCGCTTCTCGCGCACTTCCTGGAACAGGCGCGACGACATGCCCCCGCCAAGCAGCGAAGAAAGCACGCTGATCGTGTAGTAGTCGGGATGATCGTAAGGCACCCCGTCGAATCCGAGGACAAGGTGCACCTGCTCGAGATCGCGCTCCACCAGCCGGTCGCCGCCCGAATAACGGGCGGGATCGGGCGAGGTCGGGCCCCGCTTCGGCAGGCCCGCGAAGGCCTCCTCGGCCAGCCTGACAAGCGCCGCGTGATCGACCTTGCCCGCCGCCGCCAGCACCATGCGGTCGGCACCGTAATGGCCGGACATGTAGCCCGCAACCGCCTCGCGCGTCATGCCGGAGACAAGGTCGTGGGAACCGAGGATCGGCCGTCCCAGCGCCTGGGCGGGAAACGCGGTTTCCTGGAAATAATCGAAGATGACGTCGTCGGGGGTGTCGTCGCACTGCCCGATTTCCTGGATGATGACGGCGCGCTCGCGCTCAAGCTCCTCCGGATCGAAGGTCGAGTTCTGCAGGATATCGGCAAGGATATCGACGGCCATCGGCACGTCGGCCGCCATCACCCGCAGGTAATAGGCGGTATTCTCGCGCGAGGTATAGGCGTTGATCTGCCCGCCCACGTCCTCGACCTCTTCGACGATATCGAGCGCGGTGCGCCGCTTGGTGCCCTTGAAGGCCATGTGTTCGAGCATGTGCGAAACGCCGTTGACGTCCGCCGTCTCGTGGCGGGCGCCGACCGCGACCCAGACGCCGACGGCCGCCGTCTCGACCCCCGACACCACGTCGGTGGCGACCGTCATGCCATTGGCCAGTTTCGTGACCTCGACCGTCATGCCTGCACCTTCTGGGCAAGACGTGCCCGGATCGCCGCCTTGACCGCGGCGACGTCGTTCTTGAGCACGTCGAAGCGTTCCTTGCGCGAATAGATGTCCGCCATGTGCGGCGGCAGTTCCGGTATGCGGCCGGTTGCCTGTTTGACCGCATCGGGGAACTTGGCCGGGTGCGCCGTCGCCAGCGACACCATGGGCACCGACGCATCGGCCCGCGCTGCACGGCCGCCGGCAACGCCGATGGCCGAATGGGGATCAAGAACCTGGCCCGTGCGCGCAAGCGAGTCGCGGATTTCCTCGATCGTGCCCGCATCGTCGAGGCGGTAGCCCGTGAACATGGCGGTTGCTTCGCGCCACAGGCCGGGCGCCAGGGCCAACTCGCCGGTGTCGGCGAAGGCGGCCATCTGCTGGGCGACGCGCGAGCCGTCACGGCCCAGGAGGTCGAACAGGAAGCGCTCGAAGTTGGAAGCCACCTGGATATCCATCGACGGCGACAGGGACGGGATCACCTCGCCGCGCTTCATCGTACCGGTCGCTAGGGTTCGCGACAGGATGTCGTTGGCGTTGGTGGCGAGCACCAGCTGGGATACCGGCAGGCCCATGCGGCGCGCCACGTAGCCCGCATAGATATTGCCGAAATTGCCTGTCGGCACGGCGAACGACACCTTGCGGTCCGGTGCGCCGAGCGCAGCGGCGCCGACGAAGTAATAGACGACCTGCCCCAGGATGCGCGCCCAGTTGATCGAATTGACACCGGTCAGGCGCACGTCGTCGCGGAAGGCCGCATCGTTGAACAGCGCCTTCAGCATCGCCTGGCAATCGTCGAAGGTGCCTTCGACGGCGAAAGCATGGACATTGGCCGAGGCGACGGTGGTCATCTGGCGGCGCTGCACTTCCGACACACGGTTGTGCGGGTAAAGGATGAAGACGTCGATGGCATCGCGGTCCTTGCACGCCTCGATGGCCGCCGAGCCGGTATCGCCCGAAGTGGCACCAACGATGGTGACGCGCTCGCCGCGCTCGCCGAGTACGTGATTGAACAGGTTGCCCAGCAGCTGCATCGCGTAATCCTTGAACGCGATGGTCGGGCCGTGGAACAGCTCGAGCAGCCAGTGGTTGGGAGCGAGCTGGACGAGCGGCGCCGTCGCCGCATGGTCGAAACGGGCGTAGGTGTCCTCGATGATGGCCCGGTAGGTGGCATCGGGGATCGAATCGCCGACGAAGGGCCGGGTCACGCGGTAGGCGGCCTCGGCATAAGGCACGCCGGAAAGCGCGCGGATCTCGTCGGCGGCAAGCGCCGGCCAGCTTTCGGGCACGTAGAGGCCGCCGTCACGGGCAAGACCCGCCAGAAGAGCATCGGCAAAATCGACGACGGGCGCCTGCCCACGGGTGGATACGTAACGCAACGAACTGCCTCCAGCCGGCCGCGAGGCCTTGGAAATACGGGAAAATCAGGCCCAGAGACTAGCTTTTGAGGCCGGATCAGGCAAGGTAACGCTCGGTCAGGTGGGCCTCGAAAGCGGGGGCGTAGAGCGCCCGGCCGGTCGCTTTTTCAAGGATTTCGCGGGCCGAATGGCGCGAGCCCATGGCATGGACGTTGGCCCTGAGCCAGCCCATCAAGGGCCGGAAATCGCCTTTGCCGAGTGCCGACGGGATTTCCGGTACCGCCGCCCGGGCGCTTCGGAACAGCTGGGCCGCGGTCATGGCGCCGAGGGTATAGGTCGGGAAATAGCCCCAGGAGCCCGCGTACCAGTGCAGGTCCTGCAGGCAGCCCAGCGCATCGTTGGGCGGAACGATGCCGAGCAGTTCCTTCATGCCGTCGTTCCACGCCGCGGGTAATTCGGCCAGCGTCATGTCGCCTGCAATCAGCGCGCGCTCGAGCCGGTAGCGCAGGATGACATGGGCGGGATAGGTCACTTCATCGGCATCGACGCGGATGAAGGAGCGCTCCACCCGGATGTAATGGGCATGGATGTTGTCGGCATCCCAGGCGGGGCCGGAACCATTGAAGGTTTCGCGCAGGAGCGGCGCCAGGTATTCGATGAACTCGCGCGAGCGCGAGGCCTGCATCTCGATCATCAGGGACTGGCTTTCATGCACGGACATGCCGCGCGCTTCACCCACCGGCTGGTGCCGCCATTCGGCGGGCAGGCCCTGATCGTAGAGCGCGTGTCCCGTTTCATGCAGCACCCCCATGATGCCCTGCATGAAGTCGTTTTCGTCGTAGCGCGTCGTCAGGCGCACGTCGTCGGGCACGCCGCCGCAGAACGGGTGGTGGCTTTCATCGAGCCGCCCGTGCTTGAAGTCGAAGCCGACCGCCTGCATCAGGCGGCGGCACAGGCCGCGCTGGGCGGCAAGATCGAAGGGTCCCTCGATCGCCATCGGCGCCGGTTTCTTCGCCTGGTGTTCGAGCACGCGGTCGATGAAGCCGGGCAGGAATTTCGCCAGTTCCGCGAAGACCATGTCGATGTCCGCCGCCCGCCCGCCCGGCTCGTAACCGTCGAGCAGCGCGTCATAGGCATCGAGCTTGAGGGCATCCGCCATCTGGCCCGCGCGTTCGCGCACGAGGCCCAATACCGTTTCGAGGGCCGGGCGCACCATGGCGTAGTCGGCCTTGGCCTTGGCTTCGCGCCAGATCATTTCGCAGCGCAGGTTGGCATCCGACAACGCCTCGACCAGCCGCTTGTCGACGGCGTTCGACCGCAGCCAGCCGTGGCGCATCTCCACAAGGTTCGCCTGCTGCCACGGATCGAGAGTGCGGTCCTCGGCTGCGGCAGCGAGGAAATCACCGAGCGCCGGATCGGTCATCATGTCGTGGGCAAGGCCCTTGAGCACGGCAAGCTGTCCCGCCCGCGCCTCGGCCCCGCCGTCGGGCATCATGGTGGCCATGTCCCAGTGCAGCAGTTCGATGGCGTCGCGCAGCTTCGCATAGCGTGCGAAACGGGTTTCAAGCTCGCGGTAGGCGGTGGGCGTGTCGGTCATGGCTCGCTTGCGGGTCTCCGGCGGCGGCGGGCAGCAATGACAACGCCCACCAGCACGAGGGCGAGAGAATACCATGTCACGGCATATTGCAGATGATCGTCGCGCAGCCCCGCGCGCACCGGCACGGGGATCGGGTATTTGCGGATACCGTCAGGGCGCGTATCGGCGACGACGAGGACGGGCGCCACCGGCCCGATGCCCTTGGCCGCGGCCATCGCGGCCAGATCGACGCTGAACCACAACCCGCGCGCAGGTTCGTTGTCGGGTGTAAAGGCGCCGGTTTTTACGGGCACACGGGCGACACCCGAAATCGTCACGGGTCCCGGCGGCTGGCCGACAAAAGCCGGGTCATCGGCGGGCCGCGCCAGCGGCGCCCAGCCGCGGTCGACCAGCACCGTCGGACCGTCCTCGCGCACCAGCGGCGTGATGACATGAATGCCAGCAACGCCGTTGCGTACGCGGTTGAGCAGCAGCATCTCGCGCCCATGCAGGTAACGCCCGCGCACCGTCACGCGGCGATAGTCAAAGGCAGCGGGATCATTGATGGCGGCGGGAAGAACGACGGGTGGCGCCTGCATCTGCACCTCGATACGGGCGATCAGGACGTGCTTTTCGGCGCGGCGCAGCATCTGCCAGCTGCCGAGGCTGAGCAGCACGGCGAGAGCCGCGATCACCGCGCCTGCAGCGATCAGGGGCCTAGCCTTCACCATGTCCCCTGCGATGGCGGTAATGCATCGCCGCCATCAGGCCCTTGAGGGGGCGCAGCATGCCGAGCGATCCGCCGAGGATGATCGGCGGCCAGATCACGGCATGGACCCAGAAGGGTGGCGCCAGCTTCACCTCGACGATGAGGGCACCCGCCGTAACGATGAAGCCGAGGATGAGGATGATGAAAACGGCGGGGCCATCGCCCTGCTCCAGCGTCGAGAGATCTTCGCCGCAGGCATCGCAGCGGGGCGCAATGGAGAGAAAGCCCTTGAACAGCCGCCCCTTGCCGCAGGCCGGACAGCGGCAGAGCAACCCGGCGAGGGCCGGCGAAACGGAAGACGGGCGCGGTGCTTCACGCATCGCGCCCGTCCCCGAAAACGCAGGCCGTTACTTGCCGCCGAGCCAATAGACGCAGACGAACAGGAACAGCCACACCACGTCGACGAAGTGCCAGTACCAGGCGGCAGCCTCGAAGCCGACATGATGGTCGGGCTTGAAGTGACCCTTCATCACGCGGCCGAGGCAGACGCACAGGAAGGTCGTGCCGACCAGAACGTGGAAGCCGTGGAAGCCCGTGGCCATGTAGAAGACCGACGAGTAGATGCCGTCCTTGAAGCCGAAGGCGGCATGGGAATATTCGTAGGCCTGGACCGCCGTAAAGGTGGCGCCGAGCGCGATGGTCAGCACCAGGCCGCGGATCACGTCGCGACGGTTGTTGGCCATCAGCGCATGGTGCGCCCAGGTCAGGGTCGCGCCCGAGGTCAGCAGGATCAGCGTGTTGAGGAACGGCAGATCCCACGGATCGAAGGTCTTGACGCTGGCGGGCGGCCACACCTTGCCGATCGCTTCGGTCGGGAACAGGCTGGCGGTGAAGAAGGCCCAGAAGAAGGCGGCGAAGAACATCACCTCGGAGGCGATGAACAGCGCCATGCCGTAGCGCAGGCCGATCTGCACCACCTTGTTGTGGTGGCCCTGGCGCTCGCCTTCATCGACGACATCGATCCACCAGCGGATCATGACGTAAAGGATGCCGACGAAACCGGCGACCATGAACCACGGGTTGCCGCCGTGCATCCAGTAGACGGCGCCGCCGGTAAGAAACAGGGCGGCGATGGAGCCGACCAGCGGCCACGGGCTCGGGTCGACCAGATGATACGGATGCTTTTGCGCGTGTGCGTCGTGTGCGTTGGCCATGATGTTTACCCCCGAATCCTCAACAGTCGTTCAACGGTTAATAACACTGGCCGAGCGGCGGCCGGTATCCGGCTTGTCCACCCGGTAGAACGTATAAGACAGAACGATATCGCCGACTTCAGAAGTGTTGCGATCTTTCACCATCTCGGGATCAACGAAAAACACCACCGGCATGTCGATACTTTCACCAGGTTTCAGCGTCTGCTCGGTGAAGCAGAAGCACTGGACCTTGTTGAAATAGCCGCCGACCTTGTGCGGCGTCACGTTAAAGCTGGAGGTGCCGGTGACCAGCTCCTGCGACAGGTTCGTTGCGCGATAATGAATCAGCACCTGCTCGCCGACCTTGACGTCGACGTAACGCTGTTCCGGCACGAAAGACCACGGCAGGCCGGAAGCGACATTGGCATCGAAGGTGACGCGCACGACGCGGGCGTCAGCCCTGGACGCCGAGGCGGGCGCCGTTGCAACCCTCGTGGTACCGCCGAAGCCCGTGACCTGGCAGAACAGCTGGTAGAGCGGCACCGCCGCATAGGACAGGCCGACCATGCCGGCGACGACGCCGACGACGGACCATGCTACGATTGCGTTGCGCGCGCGGCCGGCCATCAGTTGCCCCCGCCCAGCTTGACGATGGTGATCACGTAAAACAGCACGACGAGGCCGGCAAGCGCCACCAGCATGGCGATATTGCGGCCGCGGCGCTTCTTGTGCACGTCGGATGCGTCGTTGCGTTCATCCGCCATTGCCTACAGCCCCCTGCTCGGTGCCGCCAGCAGCGCATCGGCGATAACCAGCGCGAACAGCAGGAATAGATAGAGGATCGAATAGGCGAACAGGCCTTTCGCCGCCGCATCGGTCTTGGCCACCGCGACGCGGAGGGCACCCGCGAGAAACACGAGGCCGAGCACCGCCGCCGGCGCGCCGTAGATCGCGGAGGCAAGACCAAGCGCCCAAGGCGCCAGCGTCAGCGGCACGAGAATCAGCGAGTAGATGACGATCTGGCGGCGCGTTTCGGCCTTGCCCGCCACCACCGGCAGCATGGGTACGCCGACCTTGGCGTATTCGCCCGCCTTGTAGAGTGCGAGCGCCCAGAAATGCGGCGGCGTCCAGAAGAAGACGATGGCAAACAGCAGCACCGGCATCAACGACACGTCGCCGGTCACCGCCGCCCAGCCGATCATCGGCGGGAAAGCCCCGGCCGCGCCGCCGATGACGATGTTCTGCGGCGTGCGGCGCTTGAGCCACATGGTGTAGACGAAAACGTAGAAGGCGATGGTCAGCGCCAGGAGACCGGCGGCAGCCCAGTGGACGCCGAGTCCCATGACCGTGACCGAGCCGACCGACAGCGTCACCCCGAAGCCGAGCGCCGACGACGGGTCCATGCGGCCGGCAGGCAGGGGGCGATCCTGGGTACGCGTCATGCCCGCGTCGATGTCGCGGTCGTACCACATGTTGATCGCACCGGACGCACCTGCGCCGATGGCGATGCACAGAAGGGCGACACCCGCCAGCACCGGGTGGATATGGCCCGGCGCCGCGATCAGACCGGCAAGCCCCGTGAAGACCACGAGCGACATGACCCGCGGCTTCAGCAGCGCAATGAAGTCGGCGACGGAGGGCGAGAATCCTCCCGCCCCGGGGACCGCCGCTTCCCTCATCTCTATGGTCGTCTGTAACACCGCGTCTTGCCCGTCGCGTTCCGCTAGCTGACCTTCGGCAGCTCGTTATACGAGTGGAAAGCGGGCGGCGAAGACACCGTCCATTCCAGCGTCGTGGCGCCTTCGCCCCAAGGGTTGTTACCCGCGAGTTCCTTCGACATGAAGGTGCGCAGCACCACGATAAGGAACAGGATCGCGCTCGCCGCACCGATGTAGGAACCGATGGAGGCGATATAGTTGAAGCCCGCATAGGCATCCGGATAGTCCGGGATACGGCGCGGCATGCCGGCCAGACCCAGGAAGTGCATCGGGAAGAACGTCAGGTTGACGCCGATGAACATGGTCCAGAACTGCAGCTTGGCGAGACCTTCGGGATACATCTTCCCGGTCATCTTCGGGATCCAGTAGTAGAAACCCGAGAAGATGGCGAACACCGCGCCCAGCGACAGCACGTAGTGGAAATGCGCGACAACGTAATAGGTATCGTGCAACGCGACGTCGACGCCTGAGTTGGCAAGCACCACACCAGTGACGCCGCCCACGGTAAACAGGAAGATAAAGCCGATGGCAAACAGCATCGGCGTCTTGAAGGTGATCGAGCCGCCCCACATCGTGGCGATCCACGAGAAGATCTTCACGCCTGTGGGTACCGCGATGACCATCGTCGCCGCAACGAAGTAGGCTCGCGTATCGACAGACATGCCCACCGTGTACATGTGGTGCGCCCACACGATGAAGCCGACGAAGCCGATCGCCACCATGGCATAGGCCATGCCGAGGTAACCGAACACCGGCTTCTTCGAGAAGGTGGAGATCACCTGGCTTATGATGCCGAAGCCCGGCAGGATCAGGATGTAGACTTCCGGGTGACCGAAGAACCAGAAAAGGTGCTGGTAGAGCATCGGATCGCCCCCCTTCGAAGCATCGAAGAACGCCGTGCCGAAGTTACGGTCGGTCAATAGCATGGTGATGCCGCCGGCTAAAACCGGCAGCGACAAGACCAGCAGGAAGGCCGTGATCAGCACCGACCACACGAACAGTGGCATTTTGTGGAGTGTCATGCCCGGAGCGCGCATGTTGAAGATGGTGGTGATGAAGTTGATGGCGCCGAGGATCGAAGACGCGCCCGCGAGATGCAGGCTGAAGATCGCCATGTCGACGGCCATGCCGGGATGGCCAAGCGCCGATGACAGGGGCGGGTAGACCGTCCAACCCGTACCCGCGCCACCACCGACGAGAGCCGAGGCGATCAGCAGGATCAACGACGGCACCAACAGCCAGAACGAGATGTTGTTCATGCGCGGGAAGGCCATATCGGGCGCGCCGATCATCAGCGGCACGAACCAGTTGCCGAAACCGCCTATCAGCGCTGGCATGACCATGAAGAAGATCATCAGGAAGCCGTGCGCAGTCACGAGTACGTTATAGAAGTGGTTATCACCACCGAGGATCTGGCTGCCCGGATCCTGCAGTTCCATGCGCATGATGATGGAGAAGGCGCCGCCGATGAGGCCCGAAAACACCGCGAAGAACAGGTACAGGGTACCGATGTCCTTATGGTTGGTGGAATACAGGAACCGCTTCAGGCCGTGGGGGGTATGGTCGTGTCCCGCCGCATGCTCGCTCATGACTGACCTCTCGCTTTAAATCAGTTGCCGCGCGCGGAGGTATCCGCGCGACCGGCCAATTCGATGGTGGAGGCCGGCGCCGTCAGCGCAGCGGCCTTCTTCTTGGAGGCGACCCACTGGGCGAACTCCGCTTTCGACACGACCTTGACCTCGACGGGCATGAAGCCATGGTTCACGCCGCACAGTTCCGAGCACTGGCCGTAGAACGTGCCAGTCTTGGTGGCACGAAACCAGGTTTCGTTCAGGCGGCCATTGGTAGTATCGGTCTTGATGCCGAACGACGGCACAGCCCAGGAATGCAGCACGTTGTCGGTGGACAACAGCACGCGGATGTTGGTGTCGACCGGGACGACAACCGGATTGTCGGTCGCGAGCAGGCGCGGCTGGCCGGGCTTCAGGTCCTGCGTCTCGACCATGCGGCTCTCGAAGATGATGTTGCCCTGATCAGGATAGGCGTAGCCCCAGTACCACTGGTAGCCCATGACCTTGAGCGTCATGTCGGGGTTAGGATGTCGGTCCCCGAAATAGAGAAGCTTAAAGGACGGGACTGCGATGCCCACGAGGATGAGGATGGGGACCACCGTCCAGAGCACCTCGATCGTCGTGTTGTGCGTGGTGCGTGACGGCGTCGGGTTGGCCTTGGCGTTGAACCGGACCATGACGTAAAGCAGCAGCAGCAGCACGAAGGCTGTGATCACCGTTATCAGGACCAGCAGCATGTCGTGGAAGCTGTGAATCCGTTCGGCGACCGGGCTTGCAGCCGGCTGGAAGTTCAGCTGCCAGGGCGTCGGCTGCTGGGCAAAGGCCGGCGTGGCTGCGCCGGAAAGGAAGGCCATGACCCCGGGGGCGACAGCGGCAACCGAGGCGAGTATCCGGTGAAACAGCATTCTGTATTTCCCGTCTTGAAAACCGATGGAAAAAAGCACTCAACTTTAAAAGGGATATTCCCGTCAGGCACGCGCAAACTACACTACCGACGCGGGGGTGAACAACCGAAGAATATGGCAAAACCTTGGCTTTGAGAAAGTCTCGCAATCGCCCGCTGCACCATCGGTCTCGCCGTTCGCTCGGGCACTAAAAAACGGGGCCGCATGCACCTATGTTGCTACTCTGTGCCGATCCGCGCCGAAGCGACTGTTTTTATACGGGAGTAACCGATGTCGAACCTCGATACCGCAGACAAGCTGTTCTTCGGCGGCGACGCCCTCACCCTCTCCGGCGCGCAAGGCCAGCTGACCCGCGCCCTCGACGGCGCCGATGACGGTGAATTGTTCCTCGAATATGCGGTTTCCGAGAGCTTCGCCTGGGACGATGGAAGGCTGCGCGCTGCTTCCTCCGATACCGCCCAGGGCTTCGGCCTGCGCGCCATCGCCGACGAGGCGACGGGTTACGCCCATGCCTCGGAACTGTCCGATGCGGCGCTGAAGCGCGCCGCCGACACCGTCTGCGCGGTGACGCGCGGCCACAAGGGCACACTTGCCCTGCCGCCTTCGGGCACCAACCGCGCCCTCTACGGCACCGTCAATCCGCTGGCCGAGGTCGCGTTCGAGACCAAGACCGGCTTGCTCGCCGATATCGATGCTTACCTGCGCGCAAAGGACCCGCGCGTGCGTCAGGTCATGGTGTCACTGGCGGGCGAATGGCGGGTCGTCGAAATCCTGCGCGCCGACGGCAACCGCGTGGCCGACGTGCGCCCGCTGGTGCGCCTCAACATCCAGGTCATGGTCGCCGATGGCGACAAACAGGAAACCGGCAGCCACGGCACCGGCGGGCGCGAGGGCTATACCCGGTTCATCGAAGCGGGCAACTGGCGCAAGGGCGCCGACGAGGCGCTGCGCCAGGCGCTGGTCAAGCTCGACGCCGTGCCGGCACCTGCGGGCGAGATGGAAGTCGTGCTCGGCCCCGGCTGGCCCGGAATCCTTCTGCACGAAGCGGTCGGCCACGGGCTGGAGGGCGATTTCAACCGCAAGAAGACCTCGGTGTTTTCGGGCCTGATGGGCGAACGGGTGGCGGCCCCCGGTGTTACCGTCATCGACGACGGCACCCTTGCCGACCGGCGCGGCTCGCTCACCATCGACGACGAAGGCACGCCCACCTCCGCCACCACCCTGATCGAGAATGGCATCCTGGTCGGCTATATGCAGGACCGCATGAACGCGCGCCTGATGGGTGTGAAAGCGACCGGCAACGGACGGCGCCAGGATTTCGCGCACCGCCCCATGCCGCGCATGACCAATACCTACATGCTGAACGGCGGCCACGATAAGGACGAGATCCTCTCCTCCGTGAAGAAAGGCCTTTATGCCGTCAACTTCGGCGGCGGCCAGGTCGATATCACCTCGGGCAAGTTCGTGTTCTCGGCCTCGGAAGCCTATCTGGTCGAAAACGGCAAGCTCGGCCCCGCGGTCAAGGGTGCGACGCTGATCGGCAACGGCGCCGATGCGCTCAAGCGCATCACCATGGTCGGCAACGACATGGCGCTCGACCCCGGCATCGGCACCTGCGGCAAGGACGGACAAGGTGTACCCGTGGGCGTCGGCCAGCCGACGCTCAAGATCGGCGCGCTCACCGTCGGCGGCACCGCCGCCTGATCGAGGCCCCATGCGCCCGCGACGCCCTCTTGGGCCCTGGACCTGGTTCTTCATCCTGCTCGCGGCCCTCGCCGCGCTGGTGGCGTGGCTCGCGACCGGTTCGGGGAGCATTGCAAACTTCAACGGCGACGGGCCACGGCTCGTCTATCTCGTCCTTCTCGGCGCGCTGATCGGCGCCGGGCTGATCCACGGCCGCCGCCTGCGCTGGCAGGGCGCGCTCGGCGCGGCCTTCGCCTGGCTCGCCATCGGCGCCGTCCTCGTGCTTGCCTATTCGTTCCGCTTCGAGGCCGAGGACGCCTGGCGGCGCATCAAGGGCGAACTGGTCCCGGGGCAAGCGATGGTGGCGGGCGAGCGCGCCATCGAGGTGCGCCGGGCGCGCGACGGACACTTCTATATAGACGCGCGGGTCAACGGCGTGCCGGTGCGCTTCCTCGTCGATACGGGGGCGACATCGACGGTGCTCGATCCGCGCGATGCGGAACGCGCCGGCTTCAATCTCCAGCGCCTGTCCTTCTATCAACGCCTGCGCACCGCCAACGGCGTCGTGCGCGCGGCACCGGTGACGGCGGCGCGGCTCGATTTCGGGCCGACCGGGTTTGCCGATGCCGCCATGCTGGTCAATGGCGCGCGCATCGGCACGTCGCTGCTCGGCATCAACACGCTGAACAAGTTCAGGGGCTGGCGCGCCGAACGCGACCGGCTGGTGCTGGAATACTGACAGCCGTCAGTAGGCGTATTCGGAATAAAGCGGATCGACCGAGCCGTTCCACGCGCCGTGGAAGCGCTCGAGCTTCACTTCCGCCGGCGTCGTGCCGCGGCGCAGGATGTCTTCCAGCGTCGCCAGATGATGGGCCTCGTTGGTGCCGGTGCCATCGAGGCGTTCGCGCGCCGTCAGCCCGGCACGCGCCAGCCTGACCACTTCGCGTGCCATTTCGATCAGCGGGCGGCCGCGGAATTCCGTCGCGAGCGCGCGCTTCGGAACTTCGCGGCGCAGGTAATCGTGGTCTTCGGCGGCGAAGTCCTTGCACAGGTCCCATGCCGCATCGAGGGCGCCCTGATCGTAGAGAAGCCCCGTCCACAGGGCGGGCAGCGCGCAGATGCGCCGCCACGGGCCGCCGTCGGCCCCGCGCATTTCCAGGTACCGCTTGAGACGGACTTCCGGAAAGACCGTCGTCATGTGATCGGTCCAGTCGCCCATGGTCGGCGCCTCGCCCGGGCGCGCGGGCAGCTTGCGCGCCATGAAGTCGCGGAAGGACTGGCCCGAGGCATCGATGTACTTGCCGTCGCGGTAGACGAAGTACATCGGCACGTCGAGCATGTAATCAACGTAGCGCTCGAAGCCGAAGCCGTCTTCGAAGACGAAAGGCAGCACGCCGCAACGGTCGGGATCGGTGTCGGTCCAGACGTGGCTGCGGTAGCTGAGAAAGCCGTTGGGCTTGCCTTCGGTGAAGGGCGAATTGGCAAACAGCGCGGTCGCGATCGGCTGGAGTGCCAACCCGACGCGGAACTTCTTCACCATGTCGGCTTCGGACGAGAAATCGAGGTTCACCTGAATGGTGCAGGTGCGCAGCATCATGTCGAGGCCGAGGCTGCCCCTCTTCGGCATGTAAGCCTTCATGATCCCGTAGCGGCCCTTGGGCATCCACGGAATATCGTCGCGCCGCCATTTCGGGTTGAAGCCGACGCCGATGAAGCCGGCACCGATTTCACCCGCCACTTCCTTGACCTGGGCGAGGTGCTCATGCACTTCGCGACAGGTCTGGTGCAGGTTGTCGAGCGCGTCGCCCGACAGTTCGAACTGGCCGCCCGGCTCCAGCGTGATCGAGGCGCCGCCCTTGGTGAGCGCGATGGGATTGCCGTTTTCCTCGACCGCCTGCCAGCCGAAACGCGTCAGGCCCTCGAGCATGGCACGGATCGAGCACGGCCCGTCATAGGGCAGCGGACGGAGCGTCTTGAGGTCGAAGGCGAATTTTTCGTGTTCGGTGCCGATGCGCCATGCGTCGCGCGGCTTGCAACCGCCAGCGATGTATTCGACGAGCTGCGCTTTCGAAGCGATCACCTCGCCCGAGGCTTTGGGAGGACCGGACATAAGCGTTTTCCTGAAAACGTGTTGCGGAACCCTGCACCGGGGTCCCGTCGTGAACTCAACAACTTTCGCAACCCGACCGGAATTAGCCGGCGCCGGGCGTCTCGTCGGGCCAGTCGCCAAGCGCCGCCTGCCAGCAGGCCAGCGCCGCCACAGCGGCCGTATCGGCCCGCAACAGGCGCGGACCAAGCGAGACCGACGTAACAAAAGGCAGTTTACGCAAGGCGTCAAGCTCGGCCTCCGAAAAGCCGCCCTCGGGGCCGATCAGCACCGCCCAGGGTTGACCCCGGGGCAGGTCCGACAGGACCTCCATCACCGGCCGCCCATGTCCGCTTTCATCGCACAGCATGATGCGGCGCGATGAATCCCAGCCGGCGAGCGCGTCCATCAGGCGGCGCGGTTCCGCCACCTCGGGCACGGAGAGGCGACCGGTCTGCTCGGCCGCCTCCTGGGCATTGGCTGCGAGGCGCTCGGTATTGACGCGGGCGACCTGGGTAAACTCGGTCAGCACCGGCAACAGGCGCGCGGCGCCGAGCTCGGCCGCCTTCTGCACCAGGTAATCGATGCGCCCGTGCTTGATCGGCGCGAACAGGAGCGACAGGTCGGGTTCGACCTTCTGCGGGCGCGACTGGGCCTCAAGGGCGACCGAGGCCCAACCCTTGCCGAAGCCTTCGATGACGCCGGTCCATTCGCCGTCGGCACCGTTGAACAGGGCGACGCGCGCACCCTTTTCGAGACGCAGGACATGGCGCAGGTAATGGGCCTGATTGGCCGAAAGCCCGACGACCCCGCCCGCCGCCAGCGCTTCGCCAACGAAAAGCCGGGTACGGGTACCGCCCGCCCCTGCCGGCTCAAATTCCCTGTTGCGCGGTCCGCTCATGGTCCTTCCTTGTGGCCTCTCTTCGCCAAGGATAAGACTACAGGCATGAACGGCAGCGATACAAATCCCCGATCGCAGGGCCCCGCGGACCTACCCGAAACGCGCGTCCGCGCGGCAAGCGACATCCCGACCGCGGGCTGGGCGGCACGCTACGCGCCGCCCCGGGTATTACCCTACATCCGTCTTGCCCGCTTCGACCGCCTGATCGGTTTCTGGACGCTGGTCTTCCCGTGCTGGTGGTCGGTGGCGCTGGCCGCACCCGGGCTTACCGGCTGGGACGAACTGCTCGCCATTGCCGCCCTTTTCGCCGCGGGCGCCGTCGTCATGCGTGGCGCGGGCTGTGTCATCAACGACATCATCGACCGAGACATCGACCGCAAGGTGGCACGCACGGCGCTGCGCCCCGTCGCCTCTGGCGAGATTTCGGTGCGCGCCGCCCTCGTCTTTCTTGGTGTGCTTCTGGCGATCGGCCTCGCCATCCTGTCCGTGTTCAACACCTTCACCATCGTGCTGGCGGCGTCCTCGCTCGCCCTCGTCGTCGCCTATCCGTTCATGAAGCGCATCACCTACTGGCCGCAGGCATGGCTCGGTCTGACCATGACCTTCGGCGCACTGGTGGGATTTGCCGCCGTGCGCGGCACCCTGCTGCCCGAGGCATTCCTGCTCTACGCAGGCGCCTTCTTCTGGACGCTCGGCTACGACACGATCTATGCCTATGCCGATGTCGAGGACGACAAGGCGGCGGGCGCAAAGACCCTCGCCATCTGGCTCGGTGCCGGCGCCAAGCCCTGGTTCACGGCCTTCTATACGATCGCCGTCGCCCTGTTCGCGGCCATGGGCGTCGTCGCCGGGCTCGACTGGCCGTTCTGGCCGCTGCTTGGCGCGGTCTACCTGTTCCTCTTGTGGCAGGCCTGGGCGGTCGATCTCGATGATCCCGCCGACTGCATGAGGAAATTCCGCGCCACACGCATCTTCGGCTGGCTGTTGCTCGCCGCCATCGTCGCCGGTCAATGGGCAAGGCCCGACTAGCGCGATGACCGCAGCCCACGATCCCGCCGCCTTCATCCGCGCCAATACGCTTGTGCAGTCCCATGTGCTGGTACCCGAAATCCGCCTGCACCTTGCCGACAAGATCACGCCGATCTGGACGGCGAGCGAACAGGCGCTCGAGGAAATCGGCATCGAGCCGCCCTACTGGGCCTTCGTCTGGCCGGGCGGCGCGGCGACGGCGCGCTTCATCCTCGACCGGCCGGAACTGGTATCAGGGCGCCCGGTTCTCGACCTTGCCGCCGGATCGGGCATCGCCGCCATCGCCGCGGCGATGGCGGGGGCGGCATCCGTCACTGCCGCCGAGATAGACGCGAGCGCACGGGCGGCCATCGCCCTCAATGCCGCACTCAACGACGTTGCCCTCGGTATCAGCGAGGGCGATCCGCTGGCCGGCGCACCGCCCGGCGATACCCTGATCCTTGCGGGCGATGTCTGCTACCAGCGCGACATGGCCGAGCGCGTGCTGGCATGGCTGCATCGCGCGCGCGCGGCGGGCTCGGAAGTCTGGCTCGCCGATCCGGGCCGCGCCTACCTGCCGAAAACCGGTCTTGCCGAGATGGCGCGCATCGGCGTGCCCACCAGTCTCGAACTCGAAGACCGGAATTTCAGGGAAACCGTTCTCTACCGGCTGACCGGCTGACCGCCGACAACAAGCGGGCGGAAGCCTGCATGGGCAAATCGGCGCGCCCTGGCGGCGAGCGCCCGGCCGCGGGCTTCGCGCAAGCGCGCATCGGCGACGGTTTCGAGGATGAAGGCCTCGATATCGCACCCGGGTGCGGTGACGTCGCGCACATGGGCGAGCATGTCGGGCTGGGCAAGGGCGGGAAACGCACGCCCGCGCGCCGGCACCTCGGCGAGCGCCACGGGTGAACCCTCACGGATCAGGCATCCGGCGACGGAGATGTAGGCGAAAGCAGCGTCCAGCTCCCCCACCCCTTCGACTGCGACGGCAATGCCCGCAAGCTCGGCATAGTGATAGTTGATGCCGGGCTGCTCGGTCGCATGCATGACCGCGAGCTGGTCGTCGTCGAGCCAGGTGATGAAGGTTTCGAGCACGGTGCCGGGCGACGGGAACAGCGTCGCCGGCACCGATCCGTAAGCGGCGATATGCGCGTTGTAGACCGAATCGAACCCGGCGAGATCGGCGCGGGTGACGGGGATGGCGACGGCTTCGCCATGAGCCGCGTATTTGCGCGCAAGCTGGGCGGGCGATGCGTTCGAGCCAGAGGCCAGCACCGGCGTGCGGCCCTCGACGGCGCGCTTGGCGTCTTCGAGCGGCTGAACGCGCCCGCCCCCGAACAGGTAGGACTCGCGCGGTGGATCGAAGGGATAAGACCGCGCGCGGGCGATGCGCGCCGCGGGATCGTCAGGAATCATCATTGGCGGGCGAACGGACCGAAAGCAACGTTGAACATCTCGGACGCAGGCTTGGAGGCCAGAACCGCAGCAATCGTATCTCTGTCCGCAAGCACATAAATGAAACGAAAGTTCGGATCGATGCCACGGATGGAGGCATTGATGCGAAGCGGGGAAGCCCAGCGATCGATTTCGGGCTCGCTGGTAAAGCGCAGGGTTACGGCGCCGTCGGCACCGATATCATAGGCGGCATAGCGATAGACCAGCCGGTGGTCGACGGCACTCGGGCCATGCTCGACGATCAGGCGCGTGCCGCGAAAATCGTAAAAGGACAGCACATGGCGCGAGGCGATAGCCTGCCGCGAACCGCCCGCGGCGGTGCGCGTGGTCATTTCGGCAACCAATGTGCCCGCCGTGCTGCCGCGCGTAATCGTAACCGTGTGAATGTTGCCCAGAATTTCGGCGCGCCACGTTCCCACCAGCCGCTCGTCTGCCGTCACGCGCATCGAATCCGGCAAGGGCCGCGCCGCCTCGGGCGTGCAGCCGGACACGAGCACTGCGAAGACAAGCATCAGGCTGCAAAGAAGTCCGCGCATCATCCATCCGCCGGGGCAAGGGTGGCCTGTCCGTATCATGGCCCCGCCATGACGGATTTTGCGCGCCCAGAACCCTGCGCGCAAGACATCAGCGACGCCGCGGGTTCAGGCGGCGCGGCTGTCGGCTTCTTCGGTTTCGATATGGAAGCGTACGTTGCACGAATCGACGGACTTCCAGGCAAGTTCCGCCCATTTCTGCAACGCGTCCTCATAGGAACGGAACGGACCCGCGCGGAACGGCTTGCCGTTGCCCGCGATATGCTGGAACTTGGTCGAATCGTATTCGCCGCCAACGACCCAATACTGCGCCATAGTTACTGTCTCCTGCCTTCGACAAGGACCTTCGCAAACCTGAAAGCGGGAACCGGCTGTTCCCGCCCCAAGGGCCACGGACGCAAGCTCCCCAACCCGGGTGCGCGGCCTACCCGAAAAGCTAGCTGCGTCGCCATTAAGATAACGTAAAATCACTCCCCATGAAACACACCGACCTCCGCGAATTCCTGAAGTTCCTAGAGAGCCGCCGCGCCCTTGCCCACGTCGGCGCGCCGGTTTCCCCGGCCCTTGAAATGACCGAAATCGGTAAGCGGCTTATTGCAAATGGCGGCCCGGCCACCCTGTTCGAAAACCTGTCCGGCCCCGGCGCCCCCTATACGGCTCCCTGGCCGCGGCGCGTGCTTGCCAACCTGTTCGGCACCACCGAGCGGGTCGCCTGGGCGATGGGACGCGAGCGCGCGGAACTGCCGACGCTGGGTGAAGCACTCGCCTTTCTGCATCACCCCGAACCGCCCGCCAGCCTCAAGGACGCCATCGCCATGCTGCCCAGCCTGCGCATGGCGCTCGCCAAGAATCCGCGCACCGTATCGAATGCACCCTGCCAGCAGGTGGTGCTGAAGGGCAGCGACATCGATCTCGCCAGAATTCCGATCCAGACCTGCTGGCCGGGGGAACCCGCCCCGCTCGTCACCTTCCCCCTCGTCGTTACCGCGGCGCCGGGCGGCAAGCCCGAAGATGCCAACCTCGGCATCTACCGCATGCAGGTGATCGGGCGCGACCGCACGCTGATGCGCTGGCTCCAGCACCGCGGCGGCGCCCAGCATATGGCGCAACAGGGCAAGGCATCATCGGCACCGCTGCCTGTCGCCTGCGTCATCGGCGCCGATCCGGCCACCACCATCGCCGCGGTGACGCCGATTCCGGAAAAGGTTTCCGAATACGCTTTTGCCGGACTGATCCGGGGCAAGCGCACGGTGCTCACCGATTGCGTGAGCGTGCCGCTCAAGGTGCCGGCCAACGCCGAAATGGTGATCGAAGGCCACGTAAGCCTGAGCGAGACCGGCGCCGAGGGCCCCTACGGCGATCACACCGGCTACTACAATTCTGTCGAACGCTTCCCGGTGTTCACGGTTTCGGCCATCACCATGCGCGAAGATCCGATCTACCACACCACCTTCACCGGCCGCCCGCCCGACGAACCCTCGGTGCTGGCCCAGGCGCTGAATGACGTCTTCGTGCCGATGCTGCGCCGCCAGTTTCCCGAAATCGTCGACTTCTACCTGCCGCCCGAGGCCTGCAGCTATCGCATCGCCGTCGTCTCGATCCGCAAGGCCTACCCCGGCCACGCCAAGCGCGTGATGATGGGCATCTGGTCGTTCCTGCGACAGTTCCTCTACACCAAGTACATCATCGTCGTGGACGAAGGCATCGATGTGCGCGACTGGTCGGACGTCATGTGGGCGGTCTCCACCAAGATGGATCCGGGCCGCGACATCACCATCATTAACGACACGCCGATCGATTACCTCGACTTTGCCTCGCCCCAGCCCGGCCTCGGCGGCAAGGCGGGGCTCGATGCAACCGACAAGATCGGCCCTGAAACCAGCCGCGAATGGGGCCAGCCGATCCGCATGGCCGACAACATCGTCGAACTGGTCACGCGCAAATGGGGCGACTACGGCCTGCCTAATCTCGACTAACGAGCTTGCTTCGATGCATTATCCCCGCGCAAAACGTTGGCTATTGCGATAGATTGCCGGGGCATGGAATTGCGTCAGAAAATTTTTCAAACCTTCGCACGGCTGTACCCGACGGACCGCATGTCCGAACGGGAATATCTGGCCTTCATCTTTCGCATGCTGTTTTACGCGTTGCGTCCAACCAAGCCTTTCGTCATGCGGCTTGCGAATTACAAATGCCTCGTAAAACCGGAAAAGGCTTCCTTGACGCGGGTACTCATAAGACGCGGCTATTGGGAGAAATTCGTCAGCGAGGTATTCGTGGACGTCATCCGCAAAATCTCGCCCGACCAAATGTCGGTTGTCGTGGATGCCGGCGCCAATTTCGGACATTACTCGCTGTCCGCCGCGGCAATATCAAATCAAGGCACCGATATTTTCTCCTTTGAACCTCATCCCGTCATCTATGGCGACTTGGTGAGGAACGTCGAGCTCAACCAGCTGCCGAACGTCCATCCGGTCAATGCCGGCCTTGCCGCCACCAATGGCGAGATGACTTTATTCGCGGACGACAAGAACCCGGGCGGACATTCATTTCTGCAATGGAACAGGGAAGGCGTTGACGGCGGCGCGCACCAAGTGCCTGTCATGACTCTGGACGCGTTCCTGGCTTCGAGAGTCCCCGGCAAGAAGCTCTGCCTTCTGAAAATCGATGTTCAGGGATTCGAACTCGATGTGCTGCAGGGGGCCGAAAAAACGGTGGCGCGCGACCGGCCCTACATCCTTTGCGAGGTGACGCCCAAGGTTCTGGAAAAACGGCATGGAAACTGCGAACCGCTGCTGAATTTTTTTGAAAAATATCGATATGTTCCACATCTCTTTGCGGCCGACAGGGCGAAAATGACCGTATACAGTTACCGCGATTTGGCGCACTTCCTGAATAATACGGACCACCCGTTTTTTGATGTTTTGTTCGAGCCGGCACAACCCTAACTCGGTGGCCTGCCCTGCAAGTGATGCGGTGCGGATGCTTGAATCCGACCGGACCGCGACCTAGCATGAAGCGTTCGTCCCCCTTGGGGTCCAGTCAGGAGCAGTCCCATGTCTTTCCCCATCACCGCGAGGGCCGCCGTGTTTGCGGCCTCCCTTTTCGTGTTCCCCGCCGCCGCCGCCGACAAGAACGACCTGTTCCGGGGCTTTACCACCGAAGAATTCAGCAAAGCGATGCCGCTGTTCGGCCGGCCGATGGAGCTAAAGGGCCACGCGCTCTAAGGCACGACGTTCAAGGCCAAGGGCAAACTGGTGAAGCGCTACTCGGTGGGGCTTTACAACTGCGCCGAGCGCGATGGCGCCAAGCGCTGCGGTACCGTGCGTTTCTACACGCATTTTGGGAAATCGGACGCGCCGGATATCGACATCATCGTCTCAAATTTCAACAACAACACCCTCATCGGCAATGCCTAGGTGGACGACAAGAAATACGTCAATCTGAAGATGTCGCTGATTGCCGATGACGGCATCACGCGCCAGAACCTGTTCAACTGGGTCCAGGCCTGGGAAACCCTCGTCACGTCTTTCGGCAGGGTCGTGCCGCGGAACTGACGCGCTGCCCTAGCGCAACATCTCCAGCACCAGAAGCGCAACGCAGATGCCTGCCGCCAGCGGCGGGCACCAGCGCTTCGCCGCGAAAGCGAGATCGCTGCGCCGGCGCAAGCGCTGCAGGCGCATCAGCGCGAGATTGACGGTCGCGAAAACACAGAGATTGACGGCGCTTGTCAGGGTCACCAGCCCGATGAACGGCACCAGCGCGGTAAACACGAACACCACGATGCCTGCGGCAACGGTGGCGCGCACAGGCGTGCGCGTCACGGGATGAACGGCGCCAAGCGCGGCAGGAAACCAGCCACGACGCGCCATGCCGTAGATGATGCGGCCCAACATCACCAGCGTGATCAGGATGCCGTTTGGAATGGCAATGATGGCAATCGCCGAGAGCGTCCCGGCGGGGACCCAGGACACGGCCTGGGTCACCAGTTCGAGCGGCGCGCGCGAACCGGCGAGGGTTTCCATCGGCACCGCGGCGACGGCGATCAGGGTGACGACGAAATAGATCGCCGTCGACAGGATGATGACGAGAACGATGGCGCGCGGCAGGGTCTTTTCCGGCTCCCGCGCCTCCTCGGCCATGTTGACGATGTCCTCAAACCCCAGGAAAGCGAAGAAGGCGAAGAAGGCCCCGGCGACGACGCCGCTCCAGCCGGCCAAGCCGTCAGGCATCATCAGCGGCGCGATCTCGCCCAGTCTTTCGAGCGCCGGCGCCCCGGCAGCGATGACGATGACCAACCCGCCGATTTCGACAATGGTCATCCATGCCGCAAGGCGCATGGCGAAACCGACGCCGAGACAGGCGACGACGGTGAAAAACACGATGATGCCGAGCGCCACCGGCATTTCAGGAACGGTGACGAACGAATCGATGTAACCGACGACGCCGCGCGCGAGGCTGGACGACAGAAAAATTCCGACGGCGACGACGGCAAGACCGATGGCGCGCGACAGCCACGGCTTGCCGAAAGCTTCCTGGACATAGGCGGCCGCCCCGGCGGCCTCCGGGTAGCGCGCCGAAAGTTCGGCGTAACTCAGGCCCGTCAGCGCGGCGAGGACGCCCGCAAGGACGAAGGCAACCGGCGCCGCATAGCCTGCGGTATCGGCAACCACGCCGATCAGCACATAAATGCCCGCCCCGATGATGCTGCCGAGACCGTAGAACACCAGCAGCCAGAGGCCGAGCACGCGGCGCAGCGTTGCAGGCGCGTTCGGGTCTTGCAGAGCGGATAGGGACTCTTGGGGCATCGTTCGCCTCGAACCGGGGTAGGCAGATTGGTACCATGCGCGGGCCGCCCGCGCCAAACCGAGGCTTCCCGCCCCTTTATTGGAGGCCCGCCGCACACTATATAAGGCAGGCCAGTTCCGGCCCGACCGCCGCCCGAGGATAGCTCCGTGACCGATCATCTCGACCTTCTCGACGACCTGCTTGCCCGCGCCCGTCGCGAAGGCGCCGATACCGCCGATGCGGTGGCCGTGGCGGCGACGGCGATTTCCGTCGCCCACCGTCTCGGCAAGCCCGAAGGGATCGAGCGCGCCGAAAGCGCCGATCTCGGCCTGCGGGTCATGATCGGACGCCGCCAGGCCATGGCCTCGACCACGGACCTTTCCGAAGACGGCCGCGCGCGCCTCGTAGATCAGGTCCTGACGATGGCCCGCATCGCGCCGGAAGACCCCTGGTGCGGTCTCGCCGATCCGGCGCTGCTCGCCAAAGACATTCCCGAGCTCGACATTGCCGAGGCGGGCGAACCGACAGCCGACGACCTCGCGATGATGGCAGCGGAAGCCGAAGACGCGGCGCGCGCCGTCAAGGGGGTCACCAATTCCGAGGGCGCCGAGGCCGGCTGGTCGCGCCGCCATATCGCGCTCGCGACGAGCGGCGGATTTGCCGGCAGTTATGCCGCGACACGCTACGGCCTGTCGGCATCGGTACTGGCCGGCAGCGGCACGCTGATGGAAACCGATTACGATTATTCCGCCGCCACCCACCGCGACGGCCTTGCCGCCCCCGGCAACGTCGGACGTACGGCGGGCGAACGCGCCGTGCGCAAGCTCAACCCACGCAAGGCGTCGACCGCGAAACTGCCTGTCGTGTTCGAGAACCGGCTGAGCGGCCGCCTCCTGCGCGCCCTTGCCGGTGCCATCAGCGGCCCCGCCATCGCCCGCGGCACCAGCTTCCTGAAATCCGCGCTCGGCACGGCCGTGTTCGCGCCGGGTATCAGCATCATCGACGATCCGCACCGGCGCCGCGGCCTCGGCTCCAAGCCCTTCGACGGCGAAGGCGTCGCCAACGCGCGCCGCGCCGTCATCGACAAGGGCGTGCTGACCACCTGGCTGCTCGATTCGTCTTCCGCGCGCCAGCTCGGCCTCGCCTCCACCGGACATGCGGCACGCGGCACGGCATCGCCGCCCTCGCCCTCGCCCAGCAACTTCTACATGGAAGCCGGGGCAAAGACGTTCAAAGACCTTATCGGCGACATCCGGCAGGGCCTGCTGGTGACCGAACTGATGGGCATGGGGGTCAACGGCGTCACCGGCGACTATTCGCAGGGTGCCGCCGGGTTCTGGATCGAAAACGGCGAGATCGCCTACCCCGTAAGCGAGATTACCATAGCGTCCAACCTGAAGGACATGTTCCGTACGCTGGAACCGGCCTCCGATCTCGTCTTCCGCGCCGGCACCGATGCGCCCAGCCTGCGCATCGAGGCGATGACGGTGGCCGGAAAATAGCGGTTTCCCGGCTACCGGAAGGCTGGCGGGCGGATTCGCCGCCGTGCTAAGGTCCGCCCCATGAAAAGCGCGCAAACATTCGGGATTCCAGAGGTTTGACCGCCACCCTGCCCCTGAAACCACTCGACGAGTCGAGCCGCAGGTTGCTCGGCAGACTGTGGCGCGACCACATCCGCCATTACAAAGGGCGTCTGTTCGCCGCGATCCTTTGCATGGCGTTGATCGCGCTCGCGACCGCGGCGATGGCCTACGTCATGCAGCCGGTCATCGACGAAGTGTTCGTCGCCCGCGACCGCAGCATGCTGATCGTCGTGTCTGTAGCGATCCTTTGCATTTTCGTGATCAAGGGGCTTGCCACCTTCGGACAGACCCTGATTATGGCCTATGTCGGCCAGCGCGTGATCGCCGACATGCAAATCCGCATGTTCGATCATCTGATGCTGTCCGATCTTGCCTATTACATGAAGAATCACACGGGCAGCCTGATTTCGCGCTTCACGAATGATGTAAATCTTTTGCGCGGAGCTGCCGGACATCTTTTCGTCGGCATGGGCAAGGACCTGATCACCTTGATCGCACTGATCGCGGTGATGTTCGAGCGCGACTGGATCCTGGCGCTCTGCAGCTTTTTCATTTTTCCGCTGGCCGTCGTGCCCATCATCAAGATCGGCAAACGCATGCGTCGTGTGTCAGCCAGCACGCAAACCGAATGGGGGCGGCTCGCCACCCTGCTGGAAGAAACCTTCGCCGGCGTGCGCCATGTCAAGGCCTACGGCATGGAAGGTCATGAAAGCAAGCGCGCCCGCGACGCCTCGAACGGCATCTTCCGCCTCAACGTCAAGTCCCACATCACGCGCGGCCTGTCGGCGCCGATCATGGAAACGCTCGGCGGCATCGCCGTTTTGGTGGTCATTCTCTATGGCGGCTGGCAGGTGATCGCTGGCGCGCGCACGGCGGGCGACCTGATGTCCTTCATCACGGCACTGCTGCTCGCCTACGAACCCATGAAGCGGCTCGCGGCGATGAACGCCAACCTGCAGGAAGGCCTCGCCGCTGCCCAGCGCATCTACGGCGTGCTCGACACGGCGCCGACGGTCACCGACCGGCCGGGCGCGCAGACGCTCGAACTCAAGGAAGGGGGAATCTCCTTCGATCATGTCGGGTTCTCCTACGAGGCGGGCAAGGCGGCCCTCAATGGCCTGAGCCTCGACATCCCGGCAGGGAAAACCGTCGCACTGGTCGGCCCGTCCGGCGGCGGCAAGTCGACGGTGCTCAACCTCATCCCGCGCTTCTTCGATGTTTCCTCGGGCTCGGTGCGCATCGACGGCATCGACATCCGCGATGTCACCATTGCCTCCTTGCGCAAGGCCATCGCGCTGGTGAGCCAGGACGTATCGCTGTTCAACGACACGATTGCGGCCAATATTGCCTACGGGCGGCCCGGTGCCTCCCGCGAAGAGGTGATCGCGGCGGCCGATGGCGCCGCGGCACGCATCTTCATCGAGGCCCTGCCCCAGGGTTTTGACACGATGGTCGGCGAAAAGGGCATGACGCTCTCGGGCGGGCAGCGCCAGCGTGTGGCAATCGCGCGCGCCATGCTGAAGAACGCGCCGATCCTGCTGCTGGACGAAGCGACAAGCGCGCTCGACAGCGAATCCGAACGGCTGGTACAGGCCGGCCTCGAGCGGCTGATGGAAGGCCGGACGACGCTGGTCATCGCGCACCGACTGGCGACCATCATTGGCGCCGACCTGATCTATTACCTGGAAAACGGCCGCGTCGTCGAAAGCGGCAGCCACGGGGAACTGATGGCGCGAAACGGCGCCTATGCGCGGCTCTACCGCATCCAGTTCGAAGGTGAAGGACACCCGGCGGTCGCAGCCGCGGCGGGGAACTGACATGGCGATCGCGAAGCGAAAGCGCATCCGGCGCGGCTTCAGCGGCAATCTGTATGCGGCCCTGACCACCGCCGGCGGGCCGCTGATCAATGCGCTGCTTTCGCGCAGGCTGGCACGCGGACGCGAAGACGCGGCGCGCATCGGCGAGCGCCGGGGCATCCCGGGGCGTCCGCGGCCGCACGGCTCACTCGCATGGATACACGCGGCCTCCATCGGCGAGGCCTTGTCGGTCCTGCGCCTGATCGACCGGTTGCTGGCGCGCTATCCGACGCTGAACATCCTGGTGACGACGGGCACTGTCACCTCGGCGCGGCTGCTTGCCGAACGGCTGCCCGCCCGTGCAATGCACCAATACGTGCCTGTCGATCGTCCGGCCTGGGTCAGGCGTTTTCTCGATCACTGGCGTCCCGACGTCGCCCTGTGGGTCGAATCGGAACTGTGGCCGAACCTCGTGCTCGCCACCCAGGCGCGCGGCATTCCCATGGTGCTGCTGAACGCGCGCATGTCGGCACGCTCCTTCACCCGCTGGCGCCGCCGCATGCCCGGACTGGGCGCGAGGCTGCTCGGCGGCTTCGCCCTGACGATGGCCCAGGACGAGGCCGAAGCCGAACGCCTGCGCGCACTTGGTGCCGACCCGGTCACCGTGCCGGGCAACCTCAAGTTCGCTGCCGGCCCGCTGCCTTACGACGAGCGTGACCTGAGGGCTTTTTTCAATATCGCCCGCGGACGCCTGGTCTGGGTTGCATCCTCCACCCATGAAGGCGAGGAAGAAATCTGCGCCTATGTCCATCGGCGGCTGACGGCAGACGTCAACGGGCTGCTGACGGTCATCGTGCCGCGCCATCCCGCGCGCGGCGTCGACATCGCGACCAAATTGCGCGCGCAGGGCTTCGACGTCGCCCGTCGCGATGCCGACGAGCCGATCACGGAAAAAACCGAAATCTACATCGCCGACACGTTGGGCGAGCTTGGCCTGTTCTACAGGGCGGCGCAGGTGGCCTTCATCGGCGGATCGCTCATTCCCCATGGCGGACAGAACTTGCTGGAGCCCGCACGCCTCGGTGTCGCCGTGCTGCACGGCCCCCACATGGAAAATTTCCGCGCCATCGTCGAGGAGATGTCGGCGAAGGGCGCCTCCCACGAAGTGGCCGACGCCGAAGAGCTGGTCAAGGCATTGCACAGCCTGCTCGGCAACGGCGAATTGCGCCGCGAGGTCGCCGACACCGCTCAGCGCATCGCCACCGCCAAGGACGGCATCCTCGAAGCGGTGCTCGGCCAGCTGGAGCCGGTCCTCGCCGGCAGCGGCCTGCGCAATCGTCACGATGCCCTTGCCGCCAACGCCGATCAGGGAAACACCTGAGTGAAGGCCCCGGATTTCTGGCGCGAAGGTGATGCCTGGCCACTGTTGCTGGCCCCCTTGGGATGCCTCTACGCCCTTGGCGGCCGGATTGAGCGGGCGCTCGCCCGCCCCGTCGCGACGGGTATTCCCGTCATCTGCATCGGCAACCTGACCGCGGGCGGCAACGGCAAGACGCCGGTCGCCATCGCCGTCGCGCGTGCGCTCACGGGCGCGGGCCGTGTTCCCCATTTTCTGAGCCGCGGCTACGGCGGCAGCGCCGCCGGCCCGCTCAGGGTCGATGCCGCCATCCATGGCGCGGCCGAGGTCGGTGACGAGCCGCTGTTGCTGGCCCGCAGCGGCCCCGCGTGGGTGGCGCGCGACCGGGTCGCCGGCGCCAAAGCCGCCGTCGCGGCGGGTGCGCGCACACTGGTGCTCGACGACGGCTATCAGGACCCGAGCCTCGCCAAGGATGTCTCCATCATCGTCGCCGACGGCAATGGCGGTTTCGG
>JAURLI010000031.1 GCA_030831315.1 Alphaproteobacteria bacterium | reverse complement strand
GACGACGACGGCGGGACGCGCCTATGGTTAGCGCCCGCCCCGGAAAAACGGAGAGGTGGCCGAGCGGTTTAAGGCACACGCTTGGAAAGCGTGCATACGGTAAAACGTATCGCGGGTTCGAATCCCGCCCTCTCCGCCATTCCCTTGGGCGATATCTCAAAGTCCGCTTTGTAATTCTCGCTGCGCCGCTGAGCCGCGCAAATGCCGGCGCTTTGCGGGGCCACAATTTTCGTCCACGTCTCTGGAGAGGATTTGTCGGGCGGGAAACGGTGGCGACGGTAAGCGGCGCCGGACCCGGCTAAGGCAGATTTCCGGAATAGCGCGGAGAGCGGTTCGCAGCGGACTACCAGCACCGCCATTTCCCTCCTGCCCCCAAAGGAATTGGCCGTCCTGTATGTTTCGTGGGCAATCCGCCCTGTCGGCGGGAAGGGGTTGTGACTGCAAGCTCCGCGCCGGATTGCTATAGTGAACCCTAAAAATTTCATGAAATGACCGGGGGGTTGATGATAGATCGCGTCTGGGACTGTTTTCTCACTGCACAAGACAAGGCCCACCTCGCCCAAAGGCGGGGAGATCGGCGTGTCGGGTTCGGCCGGCGGCCTGCTGTCCTCACCATCGACATTTATCGCGGCGTATTCGGCGATGAAAACCTGCCACTCCTTGATGGCGTCAAGAACTGGCCGGGCTACTGTGGTCCAGCGGGCTGGAGCACGATCCCCCACGTCCAGGCTTTGATCCGTGCAGCGCGGGAAGCAGGCGTTCCTATCTGTCACGCAACGGGGCTGGTTGACGAAGAATCGGGAATTCCCGGCTGGTCGCAAGCCATTCACTCAAGTTCACCGCGCCGGTTTGACCTTGCCGATCCCGAAGCGCGCAAGCGTTTCGCCCGTCGGTACGACATCATCGACGAGGTCGCGCCGCAGGAGGGGGACGTGGTCGTGCGAAAGACCGCACCCAGTGCATTTTGGGGTACTCCGCTTGTAGCCGAGCTCATCCGGCGCGGAGTCGACACGATTCTGGTTGCGGGCGAGAGCACGAGCGGCTGCGTACGTGCCACGGTGGTCGATGCTGCCAGCCACCGGTTCCGCGTACAGGTCGTCGAGGACTGCGTATTCGATCGCCATGAAGCGTGCCATGCAATCAACCTTTTCGATATGCACCAGAAATATGGTGATGTCATTTCCATCGGCACGGCAACGGAGTATCTGCGCAATCTCGGGAGCAGCGCTACTAACGAGCGCGGCGATTGAGCCGCCGTGCCGGCATTCGGCCTCATGGGCTCGTTCAGGCAGGGGTGGAAGCAGCCTCGTGACAGAGCGCTTCTGCGATGGGCCTTGATACGTTAGTGCATTTGATGATTCACGCAGACATCGCTATGGTCTGCCGGCTCTCGGCGCGGACAGTCCGGAGTTCGTGAAGGTGTCCTCGCGGCCGTATCGTGGCTTTCTCAGGATTTTGTAAAGAGGGGTACATGGAGTTCACGACACTGGGGCGGACGGGACTGAAGGTCAGCGTCGCCGGGCTTGGGTCGGGCGGGCCCAGCCGGCTTGGCCGCAAAAAAGGAGTGGATAAAGACCAAGGCGTTGCCCTGATTCGCCGCGCCATCGATCTCGGGATCAATTTTTTCGACACCGCGGAAAATTACGGAACCGAAGGGGTCGTCGGCGCGGCGGTGAAATCGGTGCCGCGGGATTCGGTGGTGCTGTCGACCAAGTACCATGCCGAAGGCGTGTCGGCGAACGAGATCGTCGATGCCCTTGACACTGCGCTGCGCACCATGGACACCGATTATCTCGATGTCTTTCATTTGCATGGCGTGCTGGCCGATGAATACGACCATGCCGTCGATGTGCTCGTGCCGGCCCTGCTGCGCGAACGCGAACGCGGCAAGTTCCGCTTTCTTGGCATTACCGAAGGAACCGCCCGCGATCTCGGGCACGCGATGTTGACGCGCGCGCTGAAGGACGATTTCTGGGATGTCGTCATGGTTGCCTTCAACATGATGCATCAGGGTGCGCTGGATCATGTCCTGCCGGAGGCGCGCAAGCGCGGCGTCGGCACGCTGATCATGGCGCCGGCGCGCTGTCAGGTCGGCACGCCCGACCGGTTGGTGGAAGCGCTCAAGGCGTTGGCGGCGGAAGGCAAGTTGCCGGCGGCGGTCGGCGACAGCGATGATCCGCTCGGCTTCCTGATGCGCGACGGCGGTGCAAAAAATCTACTTGATGCCGCCTACCGTTTCGCCCGTCATGCATCGGGCGCCGACGTCATCCTGTTCGGCACCGGCAATCCGGACCATCTGGAGGCCAATGTCGCGTCGCTGCTCAGCGCGCCCCTGCATGAGGCCAGCATGGCGCGGCTGAGGGCGGATTTTGGCAAGCTGAAGGGTGTCGGGCTCAACCAAATCCGGCGCAACGAGCGGATGCCCGCCTAGGCGGGCATCGCGCGCCGTTGTTGCGCGTCAGTTCGACTTTTCATCGCGCTCGCGCTTCTTGCCTTTTCCCTTGGCCTTGCGCTTGCCCTTTTCCTTCATCTCCTCGGATTTCTCGCGGGCCTTGCGGGCGTCGCGCTCGGAGCGCTTGCGCGCCTTTTCCGCTTCGCGCGATTTCTTGCGCTCCCTGTTTTCCCGCAGCTGATCCTGGGCCTTCGGGTTGGCGCGTTCGATGGCGCGATCAAGGCCGCGGCTGTCGGGCGCACCCTGGGCAAAGGCGCCGGTCGCAACGACGGCTGAAACCACGGCGGCGGCGGCGAGCCGCATGACGGTCCTGATGATCATGGCGTATTCCTTCTGTTGAATTTCGGGTCCCGAAAACTTTACTCCTTGATGGGCGTCGGGCAACCGTCTTTGGTGCGAAATTGTCGCGAATGCAGGCTTGCCCGGGATTGAGGGCGGGTCCACCATGGCGCCATAACAGGCGTCCCGCACGGGGCGCAGAAGAACGATCCGGGGGGAACGATCATGGCCGAAAGGCTGTCCGATGCCGCGCGTCTTGCGCTGTTTGAGCGCATGCTGCGGATGCGCCGTTTCGAGGAAGAAATCATCCATGCCGCCGCCGTCCACAAGGACATCGGCCGCAATCACCTCTATATAGGGCATGAGGCGACAGGGGCTGCGGTGCTGGCCGCGCTCAAGCAGGGCGACCTCGTTCACACCACCCACCGCAACCACGGCCATGTCATCGGGCGCGGCGCCGACCCGGGCCGGGCGCTCGCCGAAATCATGGGGCGCGAAGGCGGGCTCAACCGCGGGCGCGGGGGCACCTGGCACCTGTGCGACCGCGCGGTGGGCATCCAGTCTACCTCGGCCATGGTCGGCGGCAGCATCGGGCTTGCCATCGGCGGCGGCTGGGCGACACGCGAGCTCGGCACCGACAACGTCTCCGTCGCCTTCTTCGGCGACGGCGTGCTGGACGAAGGCATCAGCTACGAGGCGATGAACTTCGCCTCGCGCTACGAACTGCCGGTACTGTTCGTCTGCGAAAACAACAGCAAGGAAGGCGCGCACGAAACCTCTCGCCTTGCCGCCCAGCAACTGGGCGACGTGCCGCGCGCGCTCGGCATCCCGGTCGTCACAATCGACGGCCACGATGCCGATGGGGTCTATGCCGCGACCATGGAAGCGCTCAAATCGGTGCGCAAGGGCGAGCCGGTATTCCTCGAATCCAGGCTCGAGCGCTGGCCCGGCTCGCACCAGGCGAAGCCCGATTTCGTCACCGGCGTGACCGATATCGCCATGGCGTGGGAACCGGCGCGCATCACCGGCACCCATGCCGACTGGATCGCGAAGTTCGATCCGGTGCTGGCTTTCGCGCGCAGGCTGCTGGCCGACAAGGCGGCCGACAGTGCCGCCCTGCAGGCGATCGACGCGCGCGTCGGCGCGGCGATGAAGGCCGCACGCGCGTTTGCCGACAACAGTCCTTACCCCAAGCCGGAAACTGCGCTTTCCGGCGTCTACGCCTGAGGAGAAGCGCCATGGCAAAGAAAAGCTTCATCCAGGCGATGATGGACGCCATCGTCTATTCCTTCGAGACGGACCCGACGACCCGCGTTGTCGGCCCCCATTTCGCCGCGGGCCGTCCGCTGCGCGACGACACCAAGAAGGCCTTCTTCGAGACCTACAAGAACCGCCTGTTGCAGCCGCCCATTTCCGAAAGCGCGATTGCCTCGCTCGGCGCGGGTGCGGCGATGGCGGGCTTGCGGCCCTTCGTCAATTTCGGCACTTCCACTTTTGCTTTCGAGGCGTGGAACCAGATCGTCAACGAAGCCGCCAATGCCCATTTCATGTCGGGTGGCCAGATGTCGGTGCCGGTGATCTTTCACATGTTCTCAGGGATCCGCGGCTCGGGCGGCGTCCAGCACAGCCAGAGCCCGCAGTCGGCCTTCGCCAATTCGCCGGGCCTGCAGCTGATCATGCCGGCCTCGCCCGCCGACATGCAGGGCCTGTTGCGCACCGCCTTCAAGAGCCCGAACCCGACGGTGCTGATCAACCACGTCAAGCTGCAGGGACTGGAAGGCGAGGTGCCGGACGGCGATTTCGCCATCCCCTTCGGTCAGGCCGACATCAAGCGCAAGGGCAAGGACGTCACCGTCGTCGCCAACGGGCTGATGGTGCAGCGCGCGCTCGCCGCCGCCGCCGATCTCGCCGGGGAAGGCATCGACGTCGAGGTGGTGGACCCGCGCACGGTGGTGCCGCTCGACCGCGAGACGATCTTCGCCTCGGTGCGCAAGACCGGGCGGCTGGTGGCGCTGGACGAGGCTTCGGTCACCTGTTCGATTGCGTCTGAAATCGTGGCGCTGGTGGCGGAAGCGGGGATCGCCCTGAAATCGCCGCCCGTGCGCGTGGCGCGGCCGGACGTGCCGGTCGGCTACAGCCAGCCGATCGAGGATTACGTGACCCCCAATGTCGATCGCATCAAGGAAGGCGTGCGCCGGGCAGTGAAGTAGCCTGCCCAGCTTCCCTCATCATCGCGTCGTTTTCACGATGGCGATGATGTCGGGCGTCACCGCCAGGGTTTCCGCGACCAGCTTTTCGAGGCCGGCGCCATCCAGCGCGCCGATCTCCATCTTGCGCTTGACGGCTTCGTCCTGAAGGCCCTTCGACTTCATCATCGCATCGAAGCCGTCCCGCATCGCCTTGGCGACATCGGCTTTGAGGCCGGGCGGGGCAAAGACCGTGCGGCCCATTTCGTTGCCGACGGCAAGGAAGCGCAGCGCCTTCTTCGCGTTCTCGTCCTTGCCGAGCTCCACCATTGCCGGGACGTTGGGCAAATCGGGGGCGCGTTCCATCGCGTACTGGACGAGGATGTTGACCTTCTTGCCCTCCAGCCAGTCGCGGTTCGAGACTTTCATGCCCGCCCAAGACTTGGTGGCGCCATGCACTTCGCCGCGCTCCATGGCGAGGTTCACTTCTGATGATCCCTTGAAGCCCGAGATCGGTTTGAACTTCGTGCCGGCAAAGGCGTTGAGCTCCTTCAGGTGCGTGATCGTCGGTGAGGTCGGGCCGGAACCGCCCATGATGGTCTCGCGATTGCGCGCATCATCCAGGTTTCTGATGCCCGATGTGTGCCAGGTGTAGCTGACCTCGACGATGGGGGTGACGCGGCCGATCCAGGTGAACCGCCTCGCATCGTACTGGATGCCGGCGGAGCCCAGCGCCTGTTCGACGGCGAGCGCTTGCGGCGCGCTGGCCACGGCGGTGCCGTCCTTGGGCGCGACGTTGTAGAGCCAGTTGGTCATCTTGAGACCGCCCGCGCCCGGCATGTTCTTGGCGACGATGGTGGGCTTGCCCGGCAGGAAGTTGCCCATGTGGCGCGCGGCGAGGCGGCCGTAAAGATCGTAGCCGCCGCCCGGCCCGTAGCCGATGTAAAGCGAGACGGTCTTGCCCGAAAAATCCGCGGCCCTTGACGGCGCCGCCGTGGCCAGCGCGGCGACGGCTGCTGCGACGCCCGCGAAAACCCGAATGTGCTTCTGCATGGTCCGATACCTCCCCGGCGCTTTTGTCTTTCGGCAACTATACGGCGGCGCCGTGGCCTAGGGCCAGCGCCACTCGAGCGTGCCAAGGGCCGAGGCCGGAAGCGGCAGGATTTCCGCGACGAAGGCGGGGCTTATGGTCATGGCGACGCCGCCCGCGATGGAGATGAAGATGCCGACCAGCAGGCGGGCCTCGAAGATTTCGTACTGGCGGTTGACGAACCAGTTGAACACCAGCTTGAACAGGCCCGCCCCGCGCATCACCGTTGCCACGACGATGACCGGCGCCAGCGCCAGCGCCATGTATCGGAAGATCTGCGACACGCCGACGAACAGCGACGACGCCATGAACCAGCGCGCCGATACCGTGTTGATCGACCGGATATGGGCGAATCGTCCGGGCAGGCAGGCCATGGCGATAACGACAATGGTGGCGGCGATGTAGGAAACGAGTCCGCCCGCGAGGCTCGCCGCGATGCCGGCGTCTTCAAGGGCAAGGCGGATGAACAGGGGGCTCACCCCGTAGCCGGTGATCGACAGCAGGGCGAAGGTGTAGCCTTCGACATACTGGGGGACGAAAACCGGCGCCGCTCCCTCTTTCGGGGCTTCTTTCTTTTCTTCCTTTTTGGCGGCGCGTTTTCCGCGCGGCTTGATGGCGACGGCGCCACCCAGAAAGATCAGGACGATGCCGACGAGGCTGAGCACGGTCAGCTTCTCGCCGAGAAAGATCATGGCGAGCGCCAGCTTGAGCGGGAAATCGAGCTGCTGCAGCGGCGTCACCGCGTTGCCGCCAATGGCCTTGGTGGCGCGGTAGTTGCAGTAGCGCCCCCAGACGAAGTGAAACACCCCCGCCAGCGCCAGGTAAAACAGCGCCAGGGCGGAAAAATCGAACAGCGCGCCGAGGCCGCCGGTGGCAAGTGCGGCGATGAAGAAGATGGGCACGCCCATCGGCACGGTGATGGCCATCGCCTGGGCGACCGAGCCGGTCAGCACGCCGCGGCGCACCGAGACACCGTTGAGGGCAAAGGTAGCCGAGGACAATACGGCGAAAAGCGCGCCGAGCAGCATGGACGTCTCCTCCGGTCCGCCTTGTTGCCGGCGGTAACGGCGAGATTAGGCGCGGTGCTAGCCCGCGTCCATCACCATCGCCGGATCAGGCGGGGACCGAATGGACCGGGGCCTCGCGGCAGGTGGCGCGGCGCATGTCGCGCCGGTAGCGCGTGTCGTCGAATGGCGTTGCCCGGTGAAGCGTGATCAGGTTGTCCCAGATCACCACGTCGCCGACCCGCCACTTGTGGCTGTAGACGTGCCGGGGCTGCGTGGCGAAGGCCATCAGCTCGTCGATCAGGGACCGCGCCGCGTCCTCGGGCCAACCGAGGATGCCCGAAACGTGGGACGCGATGTAGAGAGACTTCCGCCCCGTGCGCGGGCAGACGTAGACCACCGGGTGGCGGGCGGGCGGGCGAGAGGCGCGCTCGGTCTCGGTCGGGTCGGGCCCGCCGCCGAGCTTGCGCGAATACCAGTAGCTGTGTTCTACGACGAGGCCGTCGAGGCGCGCCTTCGTCGCCTGCGGCAGCGCATCGTAAACGACGCGCATGTCAATGAAGTCGGTATCGCCGCCTTCCGGCGGCACGACATGGGCCGAGAGCAGGGAATAGGTGGCGCGCACCTGGCGGAACGACATGTCCGTATGCCACAGGCGGTTGGCGCGCTTGAAGGCCAGGCGCCGGTCGCCTTCGGCATAGATGGCGCCGTCCTGGTCCATGTTGCTCTGGTCGACCAGCTCGTTATGGGGGATGCGGATGCCGGTGCCGGCGATCTTGGGCGACTTGCCGCGATCCATGGGGCCGAGCTGAAGGCTGAAGGCGATGTGCTCTTCATTGCTGAGCGGCCGGTTATGTCCGACCGCGCAGACGGCATAGCGGTCCATCAGGGCGACCAGCTCGGCCAAGGTCGCCGCATCCGCCGCGCGATGCATGTCGAGCCCGGAAACCCGGGCGGCGAAAAGGGGATGAAGTGGCGTGGCTTGCAGCGTCATCGTGGCGGCATTGTCGGCCGGAGCCACGGTGGGGGCAAGTGCCGGTGACCTGCGCAGCTGCCGGTCGTCAGGTTATGGAAATGACGTTGGATTATCACGCGTTAACGCTGATTTTTCTTTCCAGCGAACCTGGCCAAATTTAAACTGCACGCAAATTTAATAAAAATTTAAGTATAATTTTCTTTCCCGAACTGCCCGAAGAGTCCCAACGAGTGGCACCCGGCTTCACGGGTGCCCAAGGAGAACGCCGCTATGTCAAAGTCCGAAAAATCCAACGTTATCAGGGGTACCCGTGCGGATGATGTGCTTGTTGGCAACGCGGGGAACGATAAGATTTCGGGCGGTCGCGGCAACGACAGCATCGACGGCGGCGACGGCGATGACGACATCAGGGGCGGTGCCGGCGACGATACCCTCTATGGGGGTGCGGGCAACGACTTCCTGCGCGGCGAACTTGGTAATGATACGCTTT
Organism: Alphaproteobacteria bacterium; assembly: GCA_030831315.1. Taxonomy (GTDB): domain Bacteria; phylum Pseudomonadota; class Alphaproteobacteria; order SMXQ01; family SMXQ01; genus WHSO01. Next base: position 6,878 of record JAURLI010000031.1, on the reverse strand, counting down.
ACGGCGGGGACGGCGATGACCTGCTCGGCCCCGGTTTCGGCGGCACGGACTGGCTCTATGGCGGAGCCGGCAACGACACGGCGACCTTCCTCGTCGCCGTGCAGGCGGTTACTGCCGACCTCGTCGCGGGTACGGCCACCCGCGGCGCCGCCGTTGCGAACCTGTTCAGCATCGAAAACCTGACCGGCAGCACTCTCGATGACGTCCTTCGCGGCAACGGTCTCGACAACAGGCTGAAGGGCGAAGACGGCAACGACATCCTCGTCGGGCGCGGCGGCAACGACCTGCTGATTGGCGGCGCTGGCAACGACAAGTTCATTTTTGCCAGCGGTTCGGGCCAGGATACGATCACGGACTTCACGGCCGGTGCCGGCAGCGAAGACGTGATCGACATCGCGGCCTATGGGTTTGCCGATCTCGCCAGCCTGATGGCGAACACGACGGATGTTGGCGCGAATACGGTGATCGACTTCAACGGGATCTATACCTTGACGCTTCTCAACGTCCAAAAGGCTGACCTGCACGCCGACGATTTCCTCTTCTAGGATCAAGGCGTTATCGCTTCCATCCGGGCCCGCCCATCGGCGGGCCCTTCTTTTTGGGCGGCCCGCCTTCACGGGTGTGCCGGGGGCGCGTATAAAGAAAGGGAGCGCCGCGCAGAATGGCGCCGTTTCAGGGGAGACAGCGATGCGCGCCATTGACGCCGATGCCCATGTCATCGAAACCATGGCCACCTGGGATACGGTCGCCCGCGAGGCGCCCGACCTGATGCCGATGATCACCGAGCGCGTCTCGGGCCGGGAAATCCGCAACAGCGAAGGCCGTGTCCAGCAGCAGTTCTGGGTGATCAACGGCCGCGTCCACAACCGGGACCGCAACCTCGGCTCGAACACGCCCGAAGACTCGCGCGAAATGCGCGATGTTTCTGCCCGCCTGCGGCACATGGACGAGCTCGACGTCGAGGTGCAGATCCTGTTTCCGACCCTGCTGCTGCGCCCGATCGCCAACAACCCGCGCCTCGATCATGCGCTTTCGAAAAGCTACAACCGCTGGCTCGCGGAAATCTGGAAACAGGCGCCCGACCGTCTGCGCTGGGCCGTCGTGCCGCCGCTCTCCGACATGGACCGGGTGGGTGAGGAATTGCACTTTGCCCGCGACAACGGCGCCTGCGCGGTGTTCATGCGCCCCCTCGAATGCGAGCTGCCGCTGTCGGATCCTTATTTCCACCCCCTCTATGAACTGGCGCAGGAATTGGATCTCGCCATCTGCGTTCATCTGGGTAACGGCAGTTTCCAGGTCCACGATTTCTATACGCGCGACACCACCTTCACCAAGTTCAAGCTGCCGATGATCGGAGCACTTCATTCGCTGCTGATGGCGGGTACGCCCGCGAAGTTTCCGAAGCTGCGCTGGGGCATCATCGAGGCCAGCGCCGACTGGGTGCCGTTCCTCGTCGCCGACGTGCGCCAGCGCTTTCTCAAGCAGGGCAAGCGGCTGCCGGAAAACCTGCTGGCCGCCAACCGCGTCTACGTCACCTGCCAGACTTACGACGACCTCGAGCACGTCATTTCAGTCGCGGGCGAGGACAACCTGGTGATCGGCACCGACTATGGCCACGCGGATTTTTCGAGCGAGATCGAGGCAATCCGCAACCTCAAGGGCAAAAAGGGCCTTTCAGAGACATCAGTGCGCAAGATTCTCTGGGACAATGCCCGCGCGCTCTACGGGCTTGGGTGAGTTTTTGCTTTCGCATCTCTTTGCGATATTCGAAAATACGCAAAACGGCGCAAACGCCGAAATAACATCGGGGAGAGGAAAATGACCGGAAAATCCGCAATCCTTCGCGCCTGCGTGGTTGCCGCCGCCGCTTTCGCCATGCCCGCCCAGGGGGCGGAGCTGCCCGCGGCGACGCAGAAGATGCTCGCCGCACTCAAGCTCGATGCCTCGATCCTGTCCGGGCTCGACAAGGAACTGGCCGTGCCGCAGGCCTGGCTTGATGCCGCGAAGAAGGAAAAAGAGGTGGTGATCTACACCTCCACCCGGCCGAAGGCCTGGGCCAAGGTCGCGGGCGTTCTCAAGGAACGCTATCCGGGGATCAATTTCCGCCACGAGGAAGTCAACACCGCCGAGCGCCGCTGGATGCGCCCGCTCGCCGCCTTTACCCAGGGCCGCGTGATCGCCGACGTGATCATGGACATGTCGGGCAGCGTCTACAAATTCCGCGAAGCGGGTGCCCTGATCCCGCTCAACGACCTGCCCGGCTATGCGAACTTCCCGGCGGAGGTGCGCCAGAAGGACCACATCGCCGTCGCCGTGCGCTCGCGCTACTGGTGCATGTCGTATAACACCAAAAAACTCAGCAAGGCCGATCTGCCCAAGACCTGGGATGATCTGCTGACCAATCCGAAATTCGCGGACAAGAACCTGGCGCTTCTCAACCGCGCCAACCTGTGGCTCCTCAATGTCTGGACGGCGAAGGGCGATGACTGGGGCAAGGCCTATACGCGCGATCTCTTCGCCAAGCTGTCGCCGCAGTTGCGCAAGGAAGGCCTGAACGCCGGCATCAACCTTGTTTCGCTTGGCGAGGCCAGCGCCGCGGTGCCGTCGGCCATGATGCGCGTCGGGCCGGAAGCGAAGAAGGGCGCGCCGGTCGCCTTCCATTGCCCGGAACCCGTGCCCTACACGATTTCCGACATGGCCATCCTCAAGAACAGCCCGCATACCAACGCGGCCAAGGTCTTCGTCAACTGGTTCCTGTCCAAGGAAGGCCAGATCGCCCAGTACTGGGGCAACTATTCGCCGCCGTCCCACAAGGAGCTGCTGCGCAAGGAATTCCTCTTCTATCCCGAAGCCGTGGCCGGCAAGAAGATCGCCGTCCTTGACGACAATTCCGAGGAACTGTCCAAGCGCGTGATCGAGGAATGGAACAAGTACTGGCTGGCGGCAGGCGGCCCGGGGCCGAAGAAGAAAAAGAAGAAGGCGCAATAATACCTGGGTCCCGCAGTATTCAACGCCTCAGCCGGAGCAGGGGATGGCTTACGTCGTTGCCGTCGATATCGGCGGAACTTTTACCGATCTTGTCGCTTTCGATCACGAACGACAGAGCGTCCTCTATACCAAGAGCCCGACGACCTATGGCAATTTCGTCGATGGCATTCTCGATTGTTTTGCCAAGGCGAAGGTCGCGCCTGCTTCGGCGACGTTCCTCAACCACGGCACGACGCTGGTCATCAATTCGCTGATCCAGCGCAAGGGTGCGAAAACGGCGCTGGTAACGACCGAGGGCTTCCGTGACGTGCTTGAGATCGCCCGCGGCAACCGGCCCGATCCTTTCGACCTTTACTACCATCGCGACGAGGCGCTGATCCCCCGCGACCTGCGACTTGAGGTCGCCGAGCGCATCGACGCCGGAAACCGGGTGGTGACGCCCCTCGACGAAGGGGCGCTCGAAAAACTGGCGGGCGAGCTGCGGGGCCTCGGGGTCGAAGCGGTCGGCATCTTCTTCATGAACTCCTATCTCAATCCCGTCCATGAGGATCGCGCCGCCGAAATCCTGCGCCGCCTCTTGCCCGAAGCTTACGTCACCGTTTCGACGGAGCTGACGCGGGAATGGTACGAATATGAACGCTGCGCCACCGTCGCCGCCAATGCCTATGTCGGCCCGCAGGTGAACACCTACATTCGCCGCCTCGAGGCCGAAATGCAGGGCAAGGGCTTCGACGGCTCGCTGTTCATGATGGGATCGAACGGCGGTCTGCTGTCGGTCGAGCGCACCTGCCGCCAGCCCATCGCGCTGGTCGAATCGGGGCCCATCGGCGGCTGCATCGGCGCCGGCGCTTATGCCGAGGCGCTCGGTTTCGAAAACGTCGTCGCTTTCGATATGGGCGGCACCACGGCCAAGTGCGCGCTGGTGGAAAACGGGCGCTTCTCGGTCGAATCGGTCTATTACGCCAACGGCTACATCAAGGGCTTCCCGATCAAGTCGCCTGTCATCGACATCGTCGAGGTGGGCTCGGGCGGCGGTTCCATCGCCTGGCTCGACGACCAGAAGCGCCTGCACGTCGGCCCCGAAAGCGCGGGCTCCACGCCCGGCCCCGTCTGCTACGGGCGCGGCGGCGAGGCGCCGACGGTGACCGACGCCAACCTGGTCCTGGGGCGGCTGAACCCCGCGCATTTCCTGGGCGGCGAGCTCGGCCTCGACACCGAAGCGGCGCGGCGCGCCATCGCCGGGAAGATCGCCGGCCCGCTCGGCTTTGATGGCGAGGACGGCCTCATCCGCATGGCCGAAGGCATTCTGTCTATCGCCACGGTCATCATGGCGGGCGCGATCCGGCGCGTCTCGGTCGAGCATGGCCTCGATCCGCGCGACTTCGCGCTCTTCGCCTATGGCGGCGGCGGGCCGCTGCATGCCTCGGCGCTGGCGCGCGAACTGTCCATTCCGACAGTGATCATTCCGCCGGAGCCCGGCAACTTCTCCGCCATCGGCATGTTGCTGGCCGATGCCCGCCTCGATGCTTCGGTGACCTTCACGGGCACGCTCGGGCCGGATACGGTTGCTTCGATCCGCGGCCGCTTCGAGGTGATGGAAAAGGAAGCAGCCGCGGCGCTCGCCGCCGAATTCGGCACCACCGACATCAGCTTCGAGCATCACGCCGAAATGCGCTACCGCGGCCAGCGCCACAACATCAAGGTGCCGGTGACCGGGCTTGCGGATGTTGCCGCCATCCGTGCCGCCTTCCAGCACGACTACAGGCGCCGCTACGGCCATGCCGACGACAAGGCGCAAGCCGAGTTCCAGGCCCTGCACCTGTCGGCCTTCGCCCGCCGCCAGCGCCCCGATATCGCTCGCCTGCCGCGCAGGGCGGTGGCCGCGGGCCCGCAGGCGACGCGGCCCGTCTATTTCGGCGCTGCGGGCGGCATGGTCGAGACGCGCGTCTATGAGCGCGACAGCCTGCCGGCAGGGTTCGCGGCCGAAGGCCCGGCGGTGATCGAAGAATACGGCTCGACCACCATCGTCGCACCCGGCGACCGCTTCGAGGTGGGCAAGATGCGCGAAATCCGCATCCACTGCGGTGCGAAATAGGGGGCAGGGATGGACGCAATGAAAGACAAGCCCGGGACCGGCATCGATCCGATCACCCTTGAGGTCATCCGCCATGGGCTGATCTCGATCACCGACCAGATCGACGCCAATATCACGCGCACCGCCTTCAGCCCCTATATCTACGAATACAAGGACTTTGCCGTCGGCATCGTCACCGCCGACGGCAACCTGATGGCCCAATGCAAGGGCGGCATGCCGCCCTTCGTCGCAGATTCGGTCGGCACGGCCGTGCGCGACGGCCTCAAGGTCTACGGGCGCGATCGTCTGCATCATGGCGACGTCGTTGTCTGCAACCACGCCGCGGTGCAGGGCCAGCACCTCAACAACACGGTCATGTACACGCCGATCTATGCCGGGGCCGACCGTGCGACGCTGATTGGTTTCTTCGCCATCAACGTGCACTGGATCGACATCGGCGGTTCGACACCGCGATCTTCCGATATTTTCGAAGAAGGCCTGCAGCTTCGCAGCATCAAGCTGTGGTCGAAGGGCGAGCCGATCGAAGAGGTCTATCGCATAATAGAAAGCAACACGCGTTTTCCCGTCGACCTCTTGGGCGATATCGAATCCCAGCTTGCGGGCTGCATCCTGGGCCGCGACCACGTGGCGGCGCTCGCCGACCGTTATGGCCTGCCGACTTTCTTCGGCGCGGTCGAGACGATCCTCGATCAGGGTGAGGCGGCGGCCCGCGCCCGCATCCGCGAGCTTCCCGACGGAACCTATGAAGCCGAGACTTTTCTCGACAATGACGGCGACAACGACACGCCGATCCCGGTCCGGGTCAGGGTGGTGATCGCCGGAGACGAGGTGACGGTCGATTATTCGGGTCTGGCGCCCCAGCAGAAGGGCTGCGTCAATTCGGGCTATTTCGGCGGTGGCGTGACGACGGCGCGTGTCGCCTTCAAATACCTGATCATGCCGAACGAACCGGCGAACGAAGGCATCTTCCGCCCGCTCAAGCTCGTGCTGCCCGAAGGCACCATCCTCAGCGCCGAGGCGACGGCGCCAATGGGCAATTACTCGATGCCGTTCCCGACCGTGATCGACACGGTGATCCGCGCGCTCGGCAAGGCGGTGCCGGAGCTCGCCACCGGCGGCCATTTCGCCACCCATTCGGGCTTTCGCCTTTACGGCAAGTGGCCCGACGGCAGGCCGTTCAACGGCCACGACAGCGGCCACGGCGGCTGGGGGGCGTCGGCCTTCGGCGACGGCGCCGGTCCCTTCCGCACCATGGCCCATGGCGATACGCGTCTGATCCCGCTGGAACTGCAGGAAACCATCCTGCCCATCCGCATCCGCGAATTTACCCTGCGCCAGGATTCGGCGGGGGCCGGGCGCTATCGCGGCGGGCTCGGTTTCCGCAAGGTCTATGACATCGTTTCGCCCTGCCTGCTGCAGACCAACCTCGATCGTACCAAGTTCGCGCCCTGGGGCGTGGCCGGCGGCAAGGATGCATTGCCCGGTTGCGTCACCGTTTATCGCAAGGCGGGCGGTGCGCCCGAGGCCGTGTGCAAGGCCAAGGGCTACCGTTTAGAGGCCGGTGATCGCGTGGTGCTGGAAACGGGCGGCGGCGGCGGCTGGGGCGACCCGGCCGAACGCTCGCCCGAGGCGGTCGGGCGCGACGTCGCCCGCGGTTATGTGTCGGCGGCCGCTGCCTTGCGCGATTACGGCCACAAGGCCTGAATTTCAGGCCCCGAACTTTAGGCAAGTCTGTTTTGCGCGCGGGCGCGCTTATCGCGGCGGCGGGGCAGGACTAGGATTTGATTTCGCCGCG
>JAURLI010000004.1 GCA_030831315.1 Alphaproteobacteria bacterium | reverse complement strand
CTTTTCGCTCGGCGGGCGGGTTCTGGGCCCCGGGAAGCGGCGGCTGATAGGACACCCCGCCAAGCTCTGGGGTGGAGGTGCGCTTGGCGTCGGCCACCAGCGCGGAGTCCATCAGGAAATCGAGCGCGGCACCGGCCAGGACCTTGGCGCCCGCGACCGCACCCTTGTGGGCGATGGACGTCGCCAACGCCACGCCCGCGGCCCAATGATGAAATCCGATGTTGGGAATGTTCGCCGGGAAATAGAACTTCACCATCGGCACCTTCCACGACACGTCGCCGCCATCGTTGGCCGAGGGCCGCTGGCGCGCCTCGCCCTTCCAGGGCGGCATGGCGTCGCGCAGGCCTTCCACCGTCACACTCGCGCGTTCCTGCAGGCTGCGGGCAAGCGCATGCTCGGACGCGGACCATTGCGGATGGCCGACGACTTCCATGTTGCGAAAGACCGCTTCTGCGACCGTGCGGTTGCCGCGCGTCGGCCACACGGCGGAAAGCACCGTGTGTTCCCATGTCGTGTTGGTCATCAGCGCCGCGCCCTCGGCGACCTTCTTCGCGTGCGCGAACAGCTTTTCCGCACCTTCGGCGCTGGGATCGCGGAAGTACCACCAGACGGTGGCGCGCTTGGGCACGATATTGGGCTGGAGCCCGCCTTCGGTGATCGCCCTGTGCATGCGCGAAGTCGGCGCCATGTGCTCGCGGTACTGGGCGAGGCCCATGTCCATCAGCACGACCGCATCCAGCGCATCACGCCCCTTCCACGGCGCGGTCCCGGCGTGGGCCGTCTCGCCATGGAAGGTGAAGGTGACGGAGATTAGCGCCGACTGCTGCAACCCGTAGCCGACCGACAGTTCCGGGCCGATATGCGGGTGCAGCGCGATATCGACATCATCGAAATAGCCATCGCGCACGAAATAGGGCCGTGACAGCACCTGTTCCTCGGCGGGCGCGCCGCAGACCTTGAGCGTGCCCTTGATCCCGCATTCGGCCATGGCGCGTTTGAGCGCGATCGCCGCACCGATCATGACGGCGGCGTTGACGTTATGCCCTTCGCAATGGCCGGGGGCGCCATCGACGATAGGCTTGTGCTCGGCGATGCCCGGCTGCTGGCTGTTGTCGGGGTTGCCGTCGAACTCGGTGTGGATGGCAATGACCGGATGGCCCGAACCATAGGTCGCCATGAAGGAGGTGGGGAAACCGGACAGGCCGCGCTCGACCGAGAACCCCTCCTTTTCGAGGAGGCCGGACATGAGGGCGGCGCTTTCGTATTCCTGGTTCCCCAACTCGCCAAAATAGAAAATGTTGTCGCCCGTCAGCGCGATGGCCCGGGCGTTGCGCTCGATGACGTCGAAGGCGAGGCGCTTTTCGCGCGTCAGGTTTGAAGCGTCCATCGGCCCTCCCCGGCCATTTTCGGCACTTTTTTCGCGCCGCCACGATAGCCCCCGCGCGCCTTGGCTGGCAACCGCCGTCGCGGCTTGCCGCGCCCCTTCAACCATGTGCTAAACTGCCTGAAATCCGCCATTACCGGGTCCCGGCCCGGAGGCCAGACAGGGAGACCCAGATGAAGCCATCCATCACCGCCTTTGCCGCCGCCCTTGCCGCGGGCAGCCTGTTCACCGGCGCCGCCTCGGCCGAAACCGTCGCCGAATTCTACAAGGGCAAGGTCATGAGCCTGTTTGTTGGCTCTGCGCCCGGCGGCGGCTACGATTCCTACGGGCGCGCCGTTGCCCGCCATCTCGGCGACCACCTGCCCGGCAACCCGACCCTCGTGGTCAAGAACATGCCTGGCGCCAGCGGCCTGCGGCTTGCCGGCTACATGTACAACGCCGCCAAGAAGAACGGCTCCGACATCGCCGGCGTGCACAACACGGCGGTGGTCGAACAACTGCTCGGCAGCAAGGTGCAGTTCGATTCTCGCAAGTTCAACTGGCTGGGCAGCGCCAACCAGCTGACCTCGACTTGTCTCTCGCACAAGAAATCGGGCATCATCACCGTCCAGCAGGCGATGGACAAGCAGCTGCTGATCGGCGCCACCGGATCGGCCTCCTCCTCCACCCAGCTGGTCGCCGCCTTCATGAACAGCCTGACCGGCACCAAGTTCAAGATCATCAAGGGCTATCCCTCGACGTCATCGGTGCTGCTTGCGATGGAACGTGGCGAGGTTGGCGGCCTGTGCGGCATCGGCTGGGACAGCGTGCAGACCCAGGTGCTGGACGAAGTCAATAAGGGCGACGTGATCATCCTCGTGCAGACGGGTCAGGAAAAGAACCCGGACCTTCCCAATGTGCCGCTGGTTCTCGATCTCGCCAAAAACGCGACCGACCGCGCCGTGCTCGAATTCCTCGTCGCGCGCCAGTACATGGGCCGTCCGTACATCGCGCCCCCGGGCACGCCCGCCGACCGCGTTGCGGCGCTGCGCGTGGCCTTCGACGCCACCATGAAGGACGCCAAGTTCCAGGCGACGGCGAAGAAGCAGCACCTGCCCCTTTCGCCGATCAGCGGCAAGCAGGTCGCGGACCACGTGAACAAGCTGTTCGCCATGCCCAAGGACATCATCGACCGCGCCAATGCCGCGACCCAGGTCAACCCGTCGGCCATCGGCGAAGCCAAGCTGACCTGGAAGACTGTCTCGGGCGTCGCCATCGGCGGCGTCAAGAAGCGCAAGCTTGCCTTCAGCGACGGCGGCAAGGCGGTGACGGCCGACCTGTCGGGCACCAAGATCACCATCGCGGGCAAGAAGGCCAAGAGCAAGGCCCTCAAGGCCGGCATGGTCTGTGACATCAAGTACCTGGGTGACGGCGACACCGCCGAAAGCGTCACCTGCAAGTAAGGGATATCCCTGAATGGCGAAGGGCGGGAGCATTGCTCCCGCCCTTTTTAATGCGCGGAGATGCTGCTCAGATCGCGTAGGATTCGAGCAGTTCGACCGGATCGCCGTAAACGGACGCGGCGGCCACAACCTGTTCATCGCGCAGCGACGTGAGAAAGCCGTTGTCGAGCAGCGTCACGTTGCCGGCCTTGACGGTCGTATCCCAGGTGACGAAGTCCATGTGGATATGTGGCTCTTCCCAGTTGGGGATGGTGCGCCGCAGGTACGGGCTTTCGCCCTTGGCGTTGCAGCCGAAATGCAGCCCGCCCGGCGAATTGGGACCGGCCGGATAGACCTGGTAACGGGGCGCCTTCGGATTGAAGCCGCAGCCGAGTTCGTTCAGCCGCGCCCCGATCAGGTATTCGCGGCAGGCATCCGCCGCGCGGCCCTTGCCGTGGATCTTGACGACGAAGTCGTCCTTGAATTCCACACCGACTTCCTTGTTGTCGAACGGCTTGGGGAAGCCCACGCCCCACTGCGGGTAAATGATACCTTCCATCTCGGCGAACTTGCCGGGCTCGCGCTTGTGCGCCGTCTGGGCGTAAAGGTTGGGCCCGTGGGTCGGCAGGTAATGGACGTAGCAGCCCGGCGTATCCGCCGTGTTGACGCCCTTCCAGCGGGTGATGCCGAGAAGGTTTTCCGTCATCTGCGGGGTGAACTTGATGGAGAGGTCGGAACCGCGCGGATCGGTGAAACGCATGTCGAAGGAGGTGTTGCGCGGATACATGCGGGCAGTCGCCCGGATGATCTCGCCGACCAGATCGACAGGGAAGCGCGCCTGCGGCGTGTCCAGAACGTCGAGGTTGCGGAAATAGGTGATCTTCACCCAGCGCTGGCCCTTTTCACGCCGGAGCTTGTTGGCGAAGGGGCAGCCGGTGGAGGCAAACCAGGTCGAGACGACGAAATCGCTGTCTTCGACCAGCGGGCGGGCTTCAGGCAGGATTTCGGTGTTGCGGGTCGAATGCCACATGAACTCGCGCACGCTGGCACCATTGGCACGGGCGATGCCGGAAATGGCGTCGACCACGCGGCGGTCGAGCAGCGGATCTGTCAGAAAGCAGACCTTCTCGCCCGGAAGAATGGCGAAGACCCGGTTCATGTTAGCGATGGCCTGGAAGCGGTTGCGAAGCTTGGTCGATTCGCTCACTTCATCGGACGGCATGGCCGTGGCGGTGGAGGACGCGAGGATATCCTCGAGGGACGGCGGAACGTGGCTCATGGCGATTCTCCTCTGATGACCGTTATCGTTGCTTGGCCCAACGCTACCACGCCCGGTGCCGGCGGCAAGAGGGCGGATCAGGTCTCACGGAAAGCGCGGTTGAAGCTCTGGAACAGGGGCTGGAAGATATATTCCAGCACGGTCCGGCTGCCGGTCACGATCAGCACTTCGGCCTGCATGCCCGGGTAGAGGGGCGAGGCCTTCATGACCTTGGCCGGGTCCTCGGTAATGACGACACGCGCCCGAAAGTACGGAATACCCGTCTTTTCGTCGGTGAAGCGGTCCGCGGAGACCGAATCGACCACGCCCTTGAGCGGCACGAAGTTACGCTGTTGGAAGGCCGTCAGCCTTACCCGTGCCTCCAGCCCCGGACGCACCACGTCGATGTCACCGGGATCCACGCGCGCATCGATGATCAGCTTGTCGCCCAGCGGCACGACATCCATGACCTTACCGCCCGGCGCGATGACGCCACCGGAAGTATGGATTTGCAGGCCGACGACAGTTCCCGCTTCCGGTGCCACGATTTCTATGCGCTTGAGGACATCTGCCGCAGCGCGGGCTTGCTCGTTCAAGTCGTACAGGTCGTTCTGTGCCTGACGCAGGGCCTGCGCGACTTCGTTGAGTTGCGATGTGCGCAATTCCGCCACGCGCAACTCGGCTTCGGTAATTGCCTGTTCGGCCCGCGCGATGGCGGCGATATTGCGGGCAGTGCTGCCCTGAACCTCTGCCTCGCGACGCTGCAATTCGAGCAACCGCGGTTTGCGCGCCAGCCCCTGCTTGACCAGCCATTCGACGTCGCGAATTTCGCCCTTGAGAAGCTCAAGCTGGCGTTCCTCGGATTTGATTTCACCCTTGAGGCCGCCGATTTCCTCGCGCGACTGGGCCTTGCGCTGGTTAAGGACGGCAACCTGGCGCGCGAGCGCATCGCGGCGGGTGGAAAAGATCTTGCGCTGGCCGGATACCGCTTCGGCGACCTGCGGCCGGTCGAGGGCGGAAAGGAGCTCCGGCGGAAAGGTAACTTCAAGAAGGCTGTCGCGTTCGGCGGTCAGCCGCGCCTCGAGCGCCATGCTGGCGAGCTTGCGCCCGCGCACGAGATCCAGGGTTGCTTCCGCCTTCGTACCATCGAGGGTTACCAGGGTTTGCCCCTTGCGAACCACGTCGCCGTCACGAACATGAATGGCCTTAACGATGCCACCTTCAAGGTGCTGAATCGTCTTGCGGTTGGTATCGACGCTGACGACGCCTGGCGCGATGGCCGCACTTTCAAGAGGCGCGCATCCCGCCCAACCGCCGAAGACGACGAAGAACCCGACGACGATGCCGCCACCGGTCATGACCAGGCGCTTGATGTCGAGATCGCCGGCATAGGACTTTTCAGGGGCGACCTCGCCCTCGATCGGCTCCGCCTTGAGGACGCGCCCGGCCCATGCGAGCAGCCGCGCCCAGAGACCCATCGCGACGGGAGCTTCGCTCATGACGCGCCCCCGCCATCTTTTGCCTTCGCCTGGGCCTCCGCTCTGGCCTGGACGGCTGCCTGGGCCTGTTCCTGATTGGCGCGCAGCTTGGCCAGAACCTCTTCGCGGGGGCCGAACATCATCACCGCGCCGTCCTTGAGCGCGAGCAGCTTGTCCACGCCCTGAACGATAGCCGGCCGATGCGCGATGACCACGGTGGTAACACCCGCCTTCTTCAAAAAGCCGAGAGCGCGCATGAGGGCAACTTCGCCCTCGCTGTCGAGGTTGGCATTGGGCTCGTCGAGGACGACGAGCCGCGGGTTCCCGTAAAGCGCCCGCGCGAGCCCGACGCGCTGGCGCTGGCCGCCCGAGAGCGCGGCACCGCTGGGCCCGACTTCGGTGTCATAGCCCTTCGCCATGCCCAAGACCATCTGGTGCACGCCCGCGAGCTGCGCCGCGCGAACCACGGCCTCCGGATCGCCTTCGCCCATGCGCGCGATGTTCTCGCGCACGGTGCCGGCGAACAACTCGATGTCCTGCGGCAGGTACCCGATATGACGGCCGAGATCGGCACGGTCCCACTGGGTAACATCCATGCCGTCGAGCCGGATGCAACCGGCGCGCGGGACCAGATTACCGACGATCATGCGGGCAAGGGTCGTCTTGCCCGAGGCCGTAGGCCCGATAAGGCCGAGAGATTCGCCCGGCGACAGGGCAAAATTGATATTGCGCAGAAGCGGATCGCGCTGTCCGGGGAAGGCGAACAACACCCCTTCGCCCGAGAGGTGGCCTTTCGGCACGGGCAAGGGCATGCCTTCCGCCCGGTTGTCCGCGGCAGCAAGGTGCAGGACCAGCCGGTCATAGGCCTGCCGCGCCGCGACGGCCGTCTTCCACGTCGCAATGGCCTGCTCGACCGGAGCCAGAGCCCGCGCCATCAGGATGGAGCCGGCGATCATGCCGCCCGAGGTCAATTCGCCCCTCAGCACGAGCCAGGCGCCGAGCGTCAGCACCGCGATCTGCAGGAGGAGGCGCAGGAACTTGGACACCGCGCTGATGCCACCGCCCTTGTCGCCGGCCACCGATTGCAACGCAATGGCTTCGGCATTCTTCTTGTGCCAGCGCGCAAGCATCGCCGGCATCATGCCCATGGCCTCGACTACGTCGGCGTTGCGCACCGCGGTTTCTGCATCGCTCATCGCCGCCTGGGCAGCGCCGCCCGCGCGCTTCAACGCCTCGCGCGTCACCAGTTCGTTGGCGAGCGCCAGCGCGAACAGGGCAATCGCGCCGACCAGCGACAGGACGCCGAGCCACGGGTTCAGCATGAAAATGACGACGATGAAGATCGGCGCCCAAGGCGCATCGAGGATCGGAAAAACCCCTGCCCCGGTCAGAAAGCTGCGTACCGTGGACAGGTCGCGAAGGCCCTGCACGGTCGGGCTGCCGCCGCGCCGCAGATAGCCCATCACCGCCTCGCCCAGCACCGCGCCAGACAGGTGGCCATCCATCCAGGCGCCCATCCGGTTCATCAGGAACGTGCGAACGGCATCGAGCGCCCCCATGACCCCAAGGGCAAGCGTGGCGATCAGCAGAAGGAGAACGAGGGTATCGCCGCTGCGGCTCGACAGGACGCGGTCAAAGACCTGCATCATGTAAAGGGGCGCCGTCAGCATCAGGACGTTGATGCACAGGCTGAACACCAGAACCGCGACGAAACCGTTGCGGCAGGAGCTGAACGCCTGCGAAAGCAGGGACGGTCGGGGCTGAGACAGGGCGGGCGAACTCATTGGGGGAAAGACTAAGCGTAAACTAATGGTTTTCATAGGGGATGTTTGTTTTTCCCAGCGTTGAAGAGAGGCTTTAAAAGCCGCCATTTCCTTGCGGGGGAAGCCTTTTCGGCAAATAATGCCAACAGGCAAAACACGTTTCGCAAATCGCGAAACCCGGCGGGCGTCACCGCGCCGGCCAGACAAGAACCAGCCGCTGGCACATAAACCAGGGCTTTCAGGGAGATACCGCCAATGGCGACCGCGATCGATCTTTCCAAAGACAAAAAGGACTTTTACGCGGAGGTGCGGCGCCTTGCCAACGCGCAGTTCGAAAGCCCCCAGTACAAGCGCCTTCTCGCCGTGCCCATCAACCAGAAGCGGGCCCAGCATTACGTTCTGCAGAAGGGCTTCTGGAACCTCAATCGCCGCGACTGCTGGGCCTTCGCCCAGGGGTTGGCACCGATGGACGTCAAGGCGCTGATCTGGGAACACGAGCTCGACGAGCTACAGGGCAACCAGAAGCGCGGGGTCGAGGATCACTATTCGCTTCAGGTGCGCCAGTCGGCCACCATCGGCCTCACCCGCGCCGACTTCGAAAACGAGGTCATGCGCGACGAGACCCGCGCGATCATCTACGCCTATATCCACCTCGCCAAGGATACGCCCTGGCTCTATTCGGTCGCGACCTGCGCAGCGCTCGAGGTTTCCAACTCGTCGGACTGGGTGGATGGCGGCGGCATGTCATACCGCTGGGGCAAGAAGCAGGAGGCCGAGCTCGGCATTCCCTTCCACAAGCAGCTCAACGCCAAGGAACACGCCGAGGTTGACGTCGAACACGGCAGCCTGATCAGCAAGGTCGTCGAACGCCATTGCGACAGTCCCGCGAAGTTCGACCAGGTTCTCGACGGGCTCAACGAATCATGGGCGCTCGACCGGGCCTGGAAAGGCATTCTCGCGGGATACCTTGAAGGCATCCCGCTGGACGCGAAGTAGCCGGTTCAGTTCATGACGCTGGCTCCCGACCGGGAACGAAAATTTCTGCTCGACCCCTACCTCGACTTCGCCGAGGGCGAGGGCGTTCCCGTTGTCGAGGATTTCGCCATCGACCTGCTGACAATGGAAACAGCGCCATGGGATCGCTTCGACATCCGCGGCGCATTTGCCCATCTCGCGGGACGGGGCGATTTCGTCGCGGTCCAGTGCCTGGAACTGCCGCCGGGAAAATCGAGCGCGCCGATGCGCCACCTCTATGACGAGGTGTTCTACGTTCTGTCGGGGCATGGTTCCCTCAAACTGACGCTGCCCGATGGCAGCGAACGCAGTTTCGAATGGGGGCCGCGGTCAGTGTTTTCGCCGCCGCTCAACTGCGAATACCGGCTCTACAACGGATCGGGAACGGAACCGGCGCGGCTTGCCTCCGGCAACAACCTGCCGATGATGATGAACGTCTTTCACAACGAGGACTTCATCTTCAACTGCCCCTACCCTTTCGCCGACCGCACCGGCGACGCATCCTGGTACGAAGGCGAAGGCCGCCTGATCGAGATCAAGCCGGGCTCGCACATGTGGGAAACCAATTTCGTGCCGGACCTTGCCGCCTTTGCGCTGAAGGAATGGGAAGCACGCGGAGCCGGGTCGAAGAACCTCAAGATCATCCTTGCCGACAGCGTGATGCATGCCCACACCTCGGAAATGGCCGTCGGTACCTACAAGAAGGGCCACAAGCACGGGCCGGGCGCCCATGTTTTCGCCGTCACCGGGGAAGGCTTTTCCATCCTGTGGAACGAGGGCGATGGCGACTTCATCCGTCACGAATGGCGCCACGGCTGGGTTTTCGCGCCACCCGACCAGATGTATCACCAGCACTTCAACACCTCGCCCGAACCGGCCCGCTATCTCGCGGTTTCCCTTGGATCTCACCGCTACCCGGTGACGTCGGTCAAGCGCGCGCGCAAGTCCGACGCGCTCAAGAGCGCAAAGGACGGCGGCTACCAGATCGAATACGCAGATCAGGACCCGCGCATCCATCCCATGTTCCTGCGCGAACTCGCGAAATACGGCGTCGCCTCGCGCATGGGCAAATATTTCGACGAAGACGGCATGACCGCGACCGCGATCCAGGCCGCAGGACAGGGAAACCGATGAGCACGAAACTGACGCCTGACGATCTCGAAAAATACAAGCGCGACCGCGTGCTGGTGGATTCCTACCTCGAATGGGCCGAAGGCGAAGGCGTACCCGTGATCGAGGATTTCGGTGTCGACCTGCTCGCCACCGAGACAAAGCCCTGGGCCCGCTTCGGCTGCAACGGCGCCATCGTCAACCTGAAGGGGCGCGGCAATTTCTGTTCGACCTTCCTGTTCGACTTGGCACCGGGCGGCTCGACCGCACCCCAGCGCCACATCTACGAAGACGTCTACTACGTGCTGTCGGGACACGGCTCGACCCAGGTCCAGGCCGAGGATGGCCGCACCCACAGTTTCGAATGGGGGCCGAAAAGCCTGTTCGCCCTGCCGCTGAACGCACCCTACCGCCTGTTCAACGGTTCGGGCACGGAGCCCGCGCGCCTCGCCACAACGACCAATGCCTGCATGGTGATGAACCTCTATCGCGACACCGATTTCGTATTCGGCAATCCCGAATGGTTCTCCGACCGCGAACAGCAGGACTCCTGGTATTCAGGCGAAGGGGAAATGACGCCGATCCGCCCGGGCCGCGTGCTGTGGGACACCAATTTCGTGCCGGACCTCTCGGGCTTCCAGCTGAAGGCGTGGGAAGCCCGCGGCAAGGGCTCCGCCAACATGCAGTTCATCCTCGCCGACGGCGTGATGGGGGCGCATGTTTCCGAAATGCCGGTCGGCACCTACAAGAAGGGCCATCGCCACGGCGCCGGCCTGCATATCTTCCTGGTACATGGCGAGGGCTACTCGCTGCTGTGGTATCCGGGCGACAAGGACTATGTGCGCGTCGACTGGCGCCACGGCATGCTGTTCGCTCCGCCGGCGGGCATGTTCCACCAGCATTTCGATACCAGCATGGACCCGGCGCGCTACCTCGCGGTCGGGCTCGGCTCCAAGCGCTATCCGGTGATCTACGACCGGCGTGCCGGGTCTGAGAACAACCGCTCCGACGTTTCCATCAAGGAAGGCGGCCGCCAGATCGAATACGCCGACCAGGACCCGCGCATTCATGCGACCTGGTTGAAGGAAATCAGGCGCACGGGCGTTGCCAGCCAGATGGGCGACATTTTTGACGAAGCCTCCATTCTCAAGCAGATTCCGGCGGAGTGAGCCATGAGCATCGATTTTCTCGAAGGCAAGAAATCCAATGCCGAGATGCGGTACCTGATCGACCCGTATCTCGACTGGCTCAAGGCCGAGGGCGTCCCGGTTCACGACGATTTCTGCGTCGACCTGCACACGCTCGATGTGGGCAAATGGCCGCGCTTCGGCATGAACGGTGCGGCGGTGCACCTCAAGGGCCGGGGCGACTTCATTTCGATCTTCCTTTACGAACTGGCGCCGGGCAGCAAGAGCGCGCCGCTCCAGCACCTGTTCGAGGAAGTCGTTCTCGTGATCGAAGGCCACGGATCGGCCACCATCGAAACCCATGACGGACAGAAACACAGTTTCGAATGGGGGCCGAACTCGATCTTCGCCGTGCCGCTGAATGCCCGCTACCAATTATTCAACGGCTCGGGCAAGGAGCGCGCCCGCTTCGCTTCCACCAATACCCTGCCCGTCACCATGAACCTGTTCCACCGCGAGCAGTTCATCTTCGAAAACAAGCGCCGCTTCCCCGGGCGCGAGGGCCGTGGCGATCCCGGCTGGTTCGCGGGCGAAGGCGAATACGTCCCCGCCCAGCGCGGCCGCACGATGTGGGAAGCAAACTTCATTCCCGACGTCACCGCTTTCGAACTGAAGAAATGGAACAGCCGCGGCGCCGGCTCATCGAACATCCAGTTCTGCATGGCCGACGGCACCATCCACACCCATGTTTCGGAAATGGGGATCGGCACCTACAAGAAGGCGCACCGCCACAGCCCCGATTTCCACGTTCATATCGTCTCTGGCCATGGCTATTCGCTGTTCTGGTACGAAGGCGAAAAGGAAATGCGGCGCTTCGACTGGGCGCATGGCTCGGTCTTTGCGCCACCCGACATGATCTTCCACCAGCATTTCAATACCGCCGCCGAGCCGGTGCGCTATTTCGCCACCGCCATGGGCTCGACGCGCTATCCGTTCTCCGCCGAAAAACGCGCCATCAAGCTCGGCGTCGATGTCTCGGTGAAGGAGGAAGGCGGTTTCCAGATCGAATACGAAGACCAGGACCCGCGCATCCACCGCATGTTCCTCGACGACCTCGCCAAGCACGGCGTCGAGTGCCAGATGGGCCGGTTCATGGACGAAACGGTCCTCACCGGACGAATGGCAAAAAAGGCCTGAAACGAAAAAGGGGCGGCGCCGGCAGGCACCGCCCCTTCGGTTTCATGCAACCGGATCAGCCGCCGCTGGCGAGCATTTCCGGATGATTCTTGTAGAGGTCACGGACGAAACCCGAATCCTCGATCTCGCGCAGGAAGTGGAAGTTCCAAAGCGCCAGCGGATTGATCTTCGCGGCATCGCCGTTCTTTTCGTCCTGCTTGAGCGCTTCCTGATAGACGTTGGAAACCGCATCGAGGCCCGGGAACAGGTTGGGCTCCAGCACCGGAGCAAGATCGTCGTACAGAAGCTCCGCCACGGCGCGATCGAGCTTGCCTTCCTTGGTGTGCTTGTCCATCAGGATCTGGATGACTTTTTCGCGGTTCTGCTTGAAATACGCGAT
>JAURLI010000030.1 GCA_030831315.1 Alphaproteobacteria bacterium | reverse complement strand
CTCTGGTCCTTTTTAAATTCATCGGCGAGGTAGTCGATGATGCGCGCGTCGAAGTCTTCACCGCCGAGGAACGTATCGCCGTTGGTCGACTTCACTTCGAACACGCCGTCGCCGATTTCAAGAACCGAAATGTCGAAGGTGCCGCCGCCGAGGTCGTAGACCGCGATGGTGCCGTTGTGTCCCTTGTCGAGGCCGTAGGCGAGCGCGGCCGCCGTCGGCTCGTTGATGATGCGCAGCACTTCAAGGCCCGCGATCTTGCCGGCGTCCTTGGTCGCCTGGCGCTGGGCGTCGTTGAAGTAGGCGGGAACGGTGATCACCGCCTGATCGACGGTTTCGCCGAGGAAGGCTTCGGCGGTTTCCTTCATCTTCTGAAGGATGAAGGCCGAGACCTGGCTGGGGCTGTACTTTTCGCCATGCGCTTCAACCCAGGCATCGCCCGAGTTCGCCTTGACGATCTTGTAGGGGACCATGTTGAGGTCCTTCTGGGTCATCGGGTCATCGAAGGAGCGGCCGATCAGGCGCTTGATGGCAAACAGCGTCGCTTCGGGGTTGGTGACGGCCTGGCGTTTCGCCGACTGGCCGACGAGCCGTTCGCCCGTCTGGGCGAAGGCCACCATCGACGGCGTGGTGCGCGCGCCTTCCGAGTTTTCGACGACACGGGCGTCCTTGCCCTCCATGACCGCGACGCAGGAATTGGTCGTGCCGAGGTCGATACCAATGACTTTACCCATTTCTTTTTCCTTTCGATCAGCCAGTCCGGCGGGCCCGAATAGCGGCGCCCTCTGGACTTCCGATTGACGATGATGGCGGGGACCCTAGCCCCCGCTTGATTGCTGAACCGTATATAGGGAGGGAAAAACCCGATACAACCGCCCCGCAGCCCAAAAAAATCGACTTAAAACGGCCCCTTAGCTGCTGTCCCGGGCGAGCCGGACCCCGGAGAACTGCCACGACTGGCCGGGGTAGAAGAAATTGCGGTAGCTGGGCCGGATATGGCCCGGCGGCGTGGCGCAGGACCCCCCCTTGAGCACCAGCTGGCTGACCATGAACTTGCCGTTGTATTCGCCGACCGCGCCGGGGGCTGCCTTGAAGCCCGGATAGGGGGCATAGGCCGAGGCCGTCCATTCCCAGACGTCGCCCAGGATCTGGTAAAGCCCCCGCGATGCCTCGCCCGCCGGGGGGCCCGGATGCAACAGCCCCGCCGCCATCAGGTTGGGATTGGCGCCGGGCCGGTAGGTGAGCGCGCAGGCCAGCTCCCATTCGGCCTCCGTCGGCAGCCGTGCCTCCATGAAGCGGGCGATGGCGTCGGCCTCGAAATAGGAAAGGTGGCTGGCGGGCGCCTCTGGATCAAGCGCGCGCAGCCCGCCCAAGGTGAACTCGCCCCAGCCGTCGCCGTCGCTGCGCCAGTACATTGGCGCGGCTTCCCCCCACAGGTTGGCGCCGCCTGCCTGCACCCATGCCCAGCCGTCGGCGAGCCAGAGCATGGGCATCGCGTAGCCGTTTGCTTCGATGAAAGCGAGAACCTCGGCATTGGTGACGGGACGGTTGGCCAGTTCGAACGGTGCAGTCAGCACCGCACGGCGCGGCGTCTCGTTGTCGAAACAGAAACCGGATGCGGGATCGGCGCCGATCTCGTGTTCGCCGCCCATGAATTCGACCCACGACAAGCCGGGCGCCTTGCCCGGCCGCACGGGCAGGTCACCGCGGTAGGCGGGCAGCAGCGGCTGGCTGGCGAGCGCGTGCTTGATATCGGTCAGCAGCAGTTCCTGGTGCTGCTGTTCGTGATGCAGGCCGAGAACGATCAGCGGCACCAGCGGGTTGAGCACTTCGGCCGGAGTTTCCGCTACAAAGCGCGACAACGCATCATCGACATGGGCGCGATAACGCATCACATCGGCCAAGGGCGGGCGCGTCAGCAGGCCGCGCCGGGGCCGCGCATGACGCGGACCGACAGCTTCGTAATAGGAATTGAACAGGTAGCCGTAGTCGGGATGGAACGGAGCGTAGTCGGCGACGTTCGGTGCCAACACGAAAGTCTCGAAGAACCAAGTCGTGTGCGCGAGATGCCACTTGGTGGGCGAGGTATCGGCCATGCTCTGGACCTGCTGGTCCTCGGGCGACAGCGGTGCCGCGAGCAATTTGCTCAAGTCCCGCACCGCGCCGATGCGCCTGAGAAGGCGTTCGCGCCCGTCGTCACCGGCAGGCGCGGGCGCCGCTTCAGTCATTCTTGTCGCCGTCGCTTGCCGTGGGATTGGAAAGATCCTCGTTGGCGATGGGCGCCTGCACGGGCTTCGGCTTGTCGCCTGCATCGGCGGTACCACCCTTGGCAACACCGACAAGTGCCGGGCGCAGCAGCCGGTCATGCAGCGTATATCCCGCCTGCATGACCTGAACGACCGTGCCGGGGGCGACGCTCGGGTCCTCGATCTCCATCATCGCCTGATGCAGGTTGGGATCGAAGGCCTCGCCCTTGGGGTCGACCTTGACGATGCCGTGGCGCTCGAACGCCGTCAAAAGCTCGCGTTCGGTCAGTTCCACCCCGGCGGCAAGCGCATCGAGGCCGGGTTCCGCCTTGCGCGCATCCGCCGTCACCGTGTCGAGGCCGCGGCGCAGGTTGTCGACCACCGGCAGGACATCGCGGGCAAAGGCCGCGACCGCATATTTCGCCGTGTCCTGGCGTTCCTTGTCGGCACGGCGGCGATAATTTTCAAGCTCGGCGAGCGCGCGCAACGCACGGTCGCGGGCATCGGCCGCTTCGCGCTGGGCGAGGGCAAGCGCATCGTCGGCCTCTGCCGGTTCTGCGGGTACCTCCGGCGCGGGCGCGGCGGCGCCTTCGGTCTTTTCGGACTCTTCGGTCATTGACGCTTCCTTGACTAGACGGGATGTGAAATGGGGATCAGCCGATCAAACGGCCGACCAGGCGAGATGTATAGTCCACCATCGGCACGATGCGGGCATAATTCATGCGCGTCGGGCCGACGACACCGATGGCGCCGACGATCTGTTCGGTCGCATTGACGAAGGGCGCCACGATCATCGAGCAGCCGGCATTGCGGAACAGGTTGTTGTCGGCGCCGATGAATATCTGAACGCCGTCGGCTCTCTGGGTCAGATCGAGCAGACGGGCAAGGGTTTCCTTCTGTTCGAGGATATTGAAAAGTTCGCGCACGCGTTCGAGGTCTTCAAGGGCGGTGATCGAATCGAGCAGGTTCGCCTGCCCGCGCACGATCAGGTAACCCTGCGGCAGGGTGCCGCCCGACCACTGGGCAAGGCCGCGTTCGACCAGTTCGCTCGCCAGATTGTCGAGCTGGGCGCGATGGCTTTCGAGTTCGCGCGTGACTTCCACCCGCGCCTCGGCAACGGTGCGCCCAGCAAGCCTGCGAGTCAGGTAATTGCCCGCCTCGATCAGGGCGGAGGGCGGAATGCCGAGGGGCATTTCGATCAGGCGGTTTTCCACCGTGCCTGATTCGGAAACCATGACGACGAGCGCGCCGCCTTCGTTCAGTTTCACGAATTCGATGTGCTTGAGCGGCGATTCGGTTTTCGGCGCCAGCACGAGAGAGGCGCATTGCGAAAGGCCCGACAGCGCACGGGTCGCTTCGCCGAGCGCTTCTTCCAGCGACTTGCCCGATGCCGCGCACAGGCTTTCGATGTCGTTGCGGTCCGATTCCGAAAGGCCGCCGAGCTCGAGGATGCCGTTGACGAACAGCCTGAGCCCAGCTTCCGTCGGCAGGCGCCCGGCAGAGGTATGGGGCGAATAGAGAAGTCCCGCTTCCTGAAGGTCCGCCATGACGTTGCGGATGGACGCCGGCGACAGGCCCAGCCCGACACGGCGCGAAATGGTGCGCGAGCCCACGGGCTCGCCGGTCTGAACATAGGTTTCCACCACCTGGCGCAGAATCTCGCGCGAGCGTTCGTTCAGTTCCTGGATTCCTGTCGTCTTGTCCAAGGCCATTTCCGCTTTCCGGAAGTCCGTGCCAGCGGAATCTAGTAACGCCCCCCCCGGGCGTCAACCTGTGTACCCTCGCGAACCGCAGAAAAGCGCGGCTTTACGGGGGCGGCACAAGCGGTTAGCTTCGCCGGAAACCGCCAATCGCCGAAAGGACAGACCATGAGCACCCGCCCGTCAGGGCGCGCCGCCGACCAGATGCGGCCCGTCAGCCTGGAGCCCGGCTTCAGCAAATATGCCGAAGGCTCCTGCATGGCCCGATTCGGCGATACCCACGTGCTTTGTACCGCTTCGATCGAGGACCGGGTGCCGTTCTGGATGCGCGATTCGGGCAAGGGCTGGGTCACGGCCGAATACGGCATGCTGCCCCGGTCCACCGGCACGCGTACCGACCGCGAGGCGGCCCGCGGCAAGCAATCGGGCCGTACCCAGGAAATCCAACGCCTGATCGGGCGCGCCTTGCGCGCGGTCACCGACCTCGAAGGCCTCGGCGAACGCCAGATCAAGATCGACTGCGACGTGATCCAGGCCGACGGCGGCACGCGCACGGCATCGGTCACCGGCGCCTGGGTGGCGCTTTACCTTGCTCTCAACGGGCTGGTGAAAAAGGGCGCGCTGAAATCGGTGCCGCTTGTCAGCCAGGTCGCCGCGGTCTCCTGCGGGTTGCAGGAAGGGGCAGCGGTGCTGGATCTCGATTACGTCGAGGATTCGGCAGCCCATGTCGACAGCAACTTCGTCATGACCGGCGACGGCCGCCTCGTGGAAGTGCAGGGTACCGCCGAAGGCGAACCGTTCAGCGAAGAGCAATTTCACGAAATGCTGCGCCTTGCGCGCAAGGGCACGAATGAGCTTTGCGCGGCCCAGCTTGCGGCGGTCGGCATCACCGCCTTTCCGACCAAGGCCAAATGACGACGCGCAGGCTGGAAGCGGGCAGGCTGATCGTCGCCTCGCACAATGCGGGCAAGGTGCGCGAAATTTCCGAACTGCTGGCGCCTTTCGGTTTCGATATCGTTTCGGCCGGGACGCTGGGACTGGCAGAACCCGAAGAGACCGGCACCACCTTCATCGCCAATGCCGAACTGAAGGCGCGCGCCGCGGCGACGGCGGCAAAGCTGCCGGCCCTTGCTGACGATTCGGGACTTGAAGTGACGGCTCTTGCCGGTGCGCCCGGCATCTATTCGGCGCGCTGGGCGGGCGGCGGCGGCGGCGATTTCATGGCGGCGATGGAACGCGTATGGCGCGAGATGGCGGCGTCAGGCAGCGCCGATACATCGGCACGTTTCGTCTGCGCCCTGTCGGTCGCATGGCCCGACGGACATGTGGAAACCGTCGAGGGCGAAGTGCGCGGGCATATCGTGTTTCCGCCGCGTGGAAAGAACGGCTTCGGCTATGACCCGATCTTCATCGCCGACGGCGACGACAAGACCTTCGGTGAGATCGACCCCGCCGCCAAGCATGCCATCAGCCACCGCACCGATGCCTTTCGCAAGCTGGTCGCGCGCGTCATCGGGCGCGGGACGTGAACGGCGCACAACCCTTCGGCCTTTACGTCCACTGGCCGTTCTGCCGGTCGAAGTGCCCTTACTGCGATTTCAACAGCCATGTCGCCGATGCGATCGACCATGCCCGCTGGTGTCAGGCTTATCTGCGCGAGATTGCAACGCTTGCCCCGCGTCTTGCCGGACGCGAGCTTTCCAGCATTTTTTTCGGCGGCGGCACGCCGTCTCTGATGCGTCCCGAAACGACCGCCGCGATCATCGATGCGGCGCGCGCACTGTGGCCGGGGGTCGAGCCGGAAATCACGCTGGAGGCCAACCCGACATCCATCGAGGCCGAAAAATTCGCGGGCTTTCGCGCCGCCGGCGTCAACCGCGTTTCGGTCGGCGTGCAGGCGCTCGACGACAACGCGCTGAAATTCCTCGGCCGTGAACATTCGGCGAAAGAGGCGCTCGCCGCACTTGAAGTCGCGCGCCGCAATTTTGCCCGCGTCAATGCCGACATGATCTATGCGCGCCCGGAACAGACCGTCGCAGCTTGGCGGTCGGAACTGGCGCGGCTGCTCGAACTCGGCCTTGGGCATCTGTCGCTCTATCAGCTGACCATCGAGCGCGGCACACCGTTCTTCGGCCTGCACAACAAGGGCACGTTCGAGCTGCCCGATGAAGACACCGCAGCGGAACTGTACGAGATGACAGGCGAGGTGCTCACGTATGCGGGCCTGTTCGCCTACGAAGTATCAAACTACGCGAGACCTGGCGAGGAATGCCGCCATAACCTGATCTACTGGCGCGGGCAGGATTATCTTGGCATCGGGCCGGGCGCGCATGGACGGCTTCCCCGCGAAGACGGCGGGCGCAGCGCGACGGCGAACCTGCGCCGCCCGGACGACTGGCTCGCCCAGGTCGAACTGGCGGGCTACGGCATCGGCGAGGACAATGTGCTGTCGCCCGCCGAAATCGGGGAAGAACGCGTGATGATGGGCCTCAGGCTGGCCGAGGGCATCGCCGAAGACATCATTCCCGACAAGGCGCGCCTGCCGCGCCTGATCGCAGGCGGTTTTCTGGAGTGCATCGAAGGCCGCATCCGCACGACGGCGGAAGGCCGGTTGCGGCTCAACGCCGTGATCGCGGACCTTCTGGGCTAGCGCTTCTGGTTAGGGCTTCTGGAAGGTGTTCGGCGCGGGACTGACCACCGCGAAACGGCGGTTGCGCACCTCGATCACTGCGAGGCCACGTTCCGACAAGCCCGACGGCAACAGCCGGAAAATGCCATCGACGCCCGCAAAGCCATTGGTAGCCGTCAACGCCTCGGCACTGAATACGCTGGCGGGTGCCGGCGGCACGGCACCGCGAGTGGCCACGGCAAGGCGCGTCGCCTCGATGTGTCCACGGACGAGAACAGCGGCAAGCGCCGTCGCGTCATAGGCGAGCGATGCAATGCGCGGCGCCGGTTCGCTGAAGGTCTTGCGATAGATATCGTCGAAAGTGCCGCGCGCGCCGGGGGCGGAAGCGGGAAACCAGGCGCCGAACAGGGACGGTTCCGTCGCAACCGAGGGATCGTCCCATTGGGTCGTGCCGAGCATGCGAACCTTGCGCGGATCGACGTCGAAGAAAGGCAGAAGCGGCGCGATGGCACGAAGGCTGCTCCCGCCTTCAGGCATCAGCACGGCATCGAAATCCACATCGCCGAGTGTTTCCACGCCCTCGAGGCGCTTGAGGGCGCGGCGGCTCGCCTCGTCGGTCTTGTCCTCGAGCTCGCGCCGACGCGCCAGCAACGTGGCACGACGCGCGTCGTAATTTGCGAGCCTTCGTATGAGCGGCGAAAGGGTTTCGGTATCCGCCGCCATGTAACGGACCAGCCCGCCGATGCCGATGCCGTTGGCACTGGCCGCCGCGATCAGGCTGTCGCGCACGCGATCGCCATATGCGCCCGAAGGCACGATGGCGGCAACGCGACGCACACCGCGGGCGGCCGCGTATGAGACGACGCGATTGATCTGGGTTTCGGGCGTGAAGCCGAGAATAAAGACGCCGTTCCCGGCAACCGAGCGGTCGTTGGAAAACGATACCATCTGTACGCCCGCCGCACGCGCAACGGGAGCCGCCGCCGCGACTTCGGCCGCGAAGATGGGGCCCAGGATAAGACGCGCGCCGTCTTCGATCGCGCTGCGCGCCGCCGCCGCGGCCCCTTCGGGCGTGCCGCGGGTATCGACGGGCAGCAGCGCGAAGCTCTCATCGGCGAGGGAGAAAAGCGCGAGCTGCGCGGCATTGAGAAGCGCCTGGCCGAGCTTGGCCTCGGGCCCCGAAAGCGGCAGCAACACGGCGACACGAAGCAGGGGAACAACACCGGGCGGGGGTTTCAACTGGACACCCTCGGGCGGGGCCGAAAGACCCGGCAGGGGCGCCGCCTGCGGCACGGCGGCAGGCGCGGGTGTGGGAGGCAGCGCAGCGGTTTCCGGTGCGCGCGCAGGCGCCGGTGCAGGAACGGAGGACGGCGCGGGGGGCGGTGCAGCCTGCGAAGTTTCTTGCGTGGCCTCGAACACCTTCCTAACCTCGCGAAGCTCTTCGCAGCCGGCAATGGCAAGCATTGCCAGCACGAGCAGCATCGGCGAAAGCCATTTTGCAAAGGCACGCGACGAACCGGACATGGCCACCAGTGAACCCTCAAGGGACAAACGATGCCGAGCCTAGACGGCGGACCCGAACAAGTAAACCGTGGCCGGAATGCCCCGTCTGCGCCGCTTGAGGCAGGGCTTTACCTGGTGGCAACACCCATCGGCAATCTCGGCGACATCACCTTGCGCGCCCTTTCCGTGCTGTCGGGGGCATCGGTCATCGCCTGCGAAGACAGCCGGGTAACACGCAAGCTTCTGGCGGCGCACGGCATCGAAACGCCGATGACGCTCTATCATGAACACAATGCCCAGCGGGCCAGGCCGGCCCTTGTCCGCCGGATGGCGGCGGGCGAGGCCGTGGCCCTGGTATCGGACGCGGGCACGCCGCTGATATCGGACCCGGGTTACAAGCTGGTCACCGAGGCCTGCGCCCAAGGCATAAAGGTGACGGCATTACCGGGGGCATCGGCGGCATTGATCGCGCTGCAGCTTTCTGGGCTGCCGAGCGACGCCTTCTTCTTCGCGGGTTTCATGCCACCCAAATCGGCGGCACGAAAGCGCGCCCTTGCGGAACTGGCCGCGGTTCCGGGTAGCCTCGTGTTCTACGAATCGGCGCGCCGGCTCGCCGAATTCCTGGCAGATGCCGCCGCGGTACTGGGATCGCGCAAGGCCAGCGTGTGCCGCGAACTGACCAAGCTGCATGAGGATGTCATCGAAGGCACACTCGATGTCCTGGCCGCCCGTTACAAAGCGGACGGCCCGCCGAAAGGCGAGATCGTCGTCGTCGTAGCGCCACCGGGCGCGGCGGATGCCGGGCAGGCTGCCGATCGCCTCGATGAACTTCTGAAAGCGGCAATGGCACGCTTCACCTTGCGCGATGCGGTCGATCATGTCGCCGCCGAAAGCGGCCTGCCGCGCAGGCGCGTCTATGCCCGTGCCCTTGAACTGGGCGGGCCGCAGAAGGAAGAATGAGCATTTCCCGCAAGGCTGCCAACAGGCGCGGCGCAATGGCCGAAGCGATGGCCGCATTTTGGCTGCGGCTGCTCGGCTATCGCATCGCCGCGCGCCGCTATGCCGCGAACGGCGGCGAAATCGATATCGTCGCGCGGCGCGGCCGAACCGTCGCTTTCATAGAGGTGAAATACCGCGCCGAGGCAGCCGACGCCGCCGAAGCCATCACAGAAACAAAGCGCCGGCGCATCAATGGCGCGGCGCGTGCCTGGATCGCCGCACATCCGGACGACGCCAGCCGCGATTGCCGTTTCGATGCCATATTGATGCGGCCCTGGCGGCTGCCCATGATATTGCGCGATGCCTGGCGCGAGTGAACCCGGCGTTGCTGGACAAGCCAGCCGGAGTTGAGTCTAATTGGGCAGCTTTTTTCGTCAGCTGCGGAGGAGTGCCGCATGATTTCCCGTTCCATATCGCACCGGTTACGGACCGGTTTGGTCCTTCTTGCGCTGGTAGCCATGCCGCTGTCGCTTGGCGGCTGCGCTGAAGCCCTGGTCGGCGGCGGGGCCAGCGCCGCGACCGCAGGGATGCAGGAACGCGGCCTCGACATCGCCATCGTCGATTCGCGTATCCATGCGGAGATCAATCACAGCTGGCTCGATTACGACCAGTCGCTGTTCGCGCATCTTGGTGCGGCGGTCTATGAAGGCCGCGTGCTGATGACCGGTATTGTAAGAACGGAGGACCAGCGTGCGGAGATCCTGCGCCGGGCGTGGTCGGTGCGCGGCGTGCGCGAGGTCATCAACGAAATCCTCGTCGATCCGAAAGGTGAAACCGGAACCTTCACGCGCGATACCTGGATTTCGGCGCAACTGCGCGGAAAGATTTTGTTCGACCGCGATATCATGGGGATCAATTACACGGTCGAGACCGTGCGCCACACCGTATATCTGTTCGGCGTCGCCCAGGACAAGAAGGAATTGGACAAGGTCATCAACTACGCGCGGAACGTCGAATACGTGCAGCGCGTGGTCAATCATGTCTGGCTGAAAAGCGACCCGAGGCGCAAGACCTGAGCCTCGGGGACCCTGACTGTCGCTTGCCGTATAAAGCGGTACCGCGTCCGTGCTAGGCTCAGCCCCGGATTCATAGACTTTCGCGAGTTTTCAAGATGTCGCTTGCCGTCGCCTTTCAGATGGACCCGCTCGACCGGATCAACCCGGCGGCGGATTCCACTTACATGTTGGCGCTGGAGGCGGTGAAGCGCAAACACGCGCTCTTCCATTATGTGCCGCAGGACCTTTCACTGACTCAGGGACGCGTTACAGCGCGCGCGCGCAGCTTCACCGCGCGGCGCGATCCCTCGAAGCCTTTTGAGACCGGCAAGGAAGAAGTCATCGATCTCGCCGCGCTCGACGTCGTGCTGATGCGCCAGGATCCGCCCTTCGACATGGCCTACATCACGGCGACGCATCTTCTGGAACACGTGCATCCGGAAACGCTTGTGATCAACGATCCCGTGCGCGTGCGTAATGCGCCGGAAAAACTATTCGTCACCCATTTTGCCGATCTGATGCCGCCGACCTTGATTACCTCGGACCGCATGTCGGTGCTCGACTTCCGCAAGGAATACGGCGACATCATCATCAAGCCGCTGTTCGGCAACGGCGGCGCCGGCGTGTTTCACATCAGGCCCGATGACGAGAACCTGAACGCGTTGCTGGAGCTTTTCACCCAGCTTTATCGCGAACCGATCGTCGTTCAGAAATACCTGCCAGAGGTGCGCAAGGGTGACAAGCGCATCATCCTGATCGACGGCGAAGCCGCCGGCGCGGTCAACCGCGTGCCTGCGGGCGGCGAAGCGCGTGCCAATCTTCATGTCGGCGGGCGCGCCGAAAAATCCGGACTGACCAGCCGCGAACGCGACATTTGTTCCGCGATAGGTCCCACGTTGCGCGAGCAGGGCCTGGTTTTCGTCGGCATCGACGTCATCGGCGATTACCTGACCGAGATCAATGTCACCTCGCCCACGGGCATTCAGGAAATAAACCGGTTCGACGGCGTGACGCTGGAAACGCAGATCTGGGACGCCATAGAACGGCGTGTGGCCGAACGGCACCCACGCCGGATCCGATGAAGATACCGCGGATCTCGAGGCGCCCTGCGTATTCGGGCGGGACCCCCGGCCAGGCGCCGCAGCCCCGCCGTCGCCGCCCTTCGCGCGATCCGTCTTTCCACCGGCCGATGACATGGCTCAGGATAGTGTTACGGGTGGTACGCGCAGTGTTACGGTTGAAAAGAGGGCGCTTCTAAACGCCTTCAGTCGCAAGGAAACGCATGACGTGACACGACAGCTTCGAATTCCATTGCTGTTCGTTTTCGCATTGCTTGTCACCTTTGCGGGCAGCGCGGCAGCGCTGTCTTTGTCTGCCACCGCCACGGCGATCGCCGTTAATGCCGCACTGGAAAATGGTGGGACAGATGATCCCGTCCTTGCGATAGGACAAACCACCTTCACGGGGTCCGAAAAGGATTCTGCGGACGGTGTACTCAACAGGTTTACGCTGCCCGTACCCGGCGTGCATGCGGCGACGATCTGTATCACAGCGGACAGATGCTTTCCCGCACTCCGGTTTTTGCCTTTTCCGACAGGCCCGCCAATCCAGGCCTGATCGTTTTTCCGTTCCGACACATCACCCTGCTTTCGTCCGCGCTTCGCAAACGGTCCGCCCTCCGGACTGGATTCAGCGAGATACACGGCCGTCACCAGGGAACCGAAAAGGCAAAAGAAATGAGCACACCAAACCAGAATCCAGTCCCGGAAAAGGTCGGCGAGACCACAGCGTCGCGTCCAGGTATCAAGTTCGTGTTATGCGTCGTTGCAGTGGCCATCCTGATCGCCGTTGTTGTTATTCGCGGCTGACTAAAGCGATGCCTTGGGTGGGCCGGCGATAGGGAAACCCATCGCCGGCCCGTTCAACGGTTGCAGCGAATTTCTCGACTCAATTATGAGTGATGGCTAGGATCGGACCGCGTTTCTTCATCCGGGGAATTCGGTTCAGGTGGTCGCGCGCGTCAATACCGTCGCTTTTCAGGGCATCGACGTGGTCGATGTGGACGTTCAGGTTCAGGTCGCCTCCGGCTTGCCTGCGTTTTCCATCGTCGGCCTGCCCGACAAGGCCATAGGTGAAAGCCGGGAGCGGGTGCGCGCGGCGCTCAATTCCCTTGGTCTTGGCCTGCCGCCCCGGCGCATCACGGTCAATCTGGCGCCGGCCGACCTCGCCAAGGAAGGAAGCCACTTCGACCTGCCGATCGCGCTCGGCCTTTTGGCCGCGATGGATGTCCTGCCCGCGGAAGAACTGGCGGGCTTCGTTGCGATGGGCGAGCTCGCCCTTGATGGGCGGATCAGCAAGGTCACTGGCGTTCTGCCCGCAGCCATTCATGCCCATTCGCGCGAACTCGGGTTCATCTGTCCCGCAGCCTGCGGCGGCGAAGCCGCATGGGTAAAGGGGCTGGAGATCATCGCCCCGCCCTCGCTGATGGAACTGATCAACCATTTCAAGGGTCATCAGGTCCTGGCGGCCCCGCTGCCGACATCGCAGGAGGCAGGCCCGCCATTACCCGACCTGGCCGACATCAAGGGACAGGAAACCGCGAAGCGCGCGCTCGAAATCGCGGCCGCGGGAGGTCATAACCTGCTGATGGTGGGGCCGCCCGGTGCGGGCAAATCCATGCTCGCCCAGCGCCTGCCGGGACTTCTGCCGCCGCTCGATGCGCGCGACGCGCTGGAGGTTTCCATGATCCACAGCCTTTCCGGCACCTTGCCCGAAGGCGGTCTGGTGCGCCGTCGGCCGTTCCGCGATCCGCATCACTCGGCGTCGCTGCCCGCGCTGATCGGCGGCGGTCCACGGGCCAAGCCAGGCGAGGTGTCGCTTGCCCATCTCGGTGTCCTGTTTCTTGACGAATTGCCGGAGTTCAGCCGGGCGACGCTGGAAGCGCTGCGCCAGCCGGTTGAAAGCGGGCGTGCTGTTGTTGCCCGTGCCCAGGCCCATGTGACATGGCCCGCGCGCTTCCAGCTGATCGCCGCGATGAATCCCTGCCGCCGCGGCTATTTCGGCGATGCCGCCCTTGCCTGCAACCGCGCACCCGGCTGCGCCGTCGATTATCAGGGCAAGATTTCGGGGCCGTTGTTCGACCGTATCGATCTGCATGTCGACGTGCCGGCGGTGGATGCCGCAGATCTGTCCTTGCCGCCGCCTGCGGAAGGGTCCAGGGACGTCGCGCTTCGCGTCGCCCGGGCACGGGACGTTCAGCGTGAACGGTTCGAGGAGTTGGGCGAGAATTTACGCACCAATGCGGAAGCCGATGGCACGATTCTGGAAAAAATCGCGGCGCCCGACGATGCGGGCCGCGCCATGCTGACGGCAGCAGCAGAAAAAATGCGCATGAGCGCACGCGGCTATCACCGCGTGTTGCGTGTCGCGCGAACGCTCGCGGACCTGGACGGGGCCGACGGGGTACGTCGCGCCCACATCGCCGAGGCCGTCGGTTACCGGCGAATACTACCGGGACGCTGAAATTCGGTGTAGCGTTCGTGCATCAATGAGAACAAGGGGGGGGGGGGGGGTAGAACATGCTTGCGCGTCGTTTTCTTCGTCATTCGGTCATTTATATTCTGATCGGAATCGGAATCGGTATTCACATGGCAGCCAGCCACAAGTACACACTGGCGGCCGCCCATGCACATCTCAATCTCCTCGGTTTCGTGTCGATGGCGATTTATGGCCTGTTCTACCGGGTCTACCCATCTGCAACGAACGATCGCCTCGCCAACTGGCATTTCTGGATCGCCAATATCGGCGTCGTCGGCCTGATCGGCGCGCTGATTCCCTACCTGCTCGGCGTGAAAGAGGCGGAACCGTTCACCGCGGCATTTTCCTTTGTCGTGCTGGCAGGCATGATCCTGTTCGCGATCATCGTATTTCGCGCGACAGCTAAGGAAGGCTGATTGGGTTCAGGAAGTTGATGGAAAGCGGCTCCGCGAAAACGGGGCCGTTTTTTCATGCCGCCTCGATGCGATCGAGGTAGCTCGCCGTTTCTTCCAGCGCCTGACGGACGAGAGCCGCCGCGCTTTCGCGTTCGAGCAGCGTAGCGTTGATCGCCATCGCATGCAGCCACAGGAAATCGTAGAACTGCCGGGTGTGGCGCGCGCGAACGAATTCCAGCACACGCGCCATGGAATCGGTGATTTCGAGCAACTCGACATGCCCCTGAGTGCGCAGGTCGAAGGCCGTGTCTTCGATCAGCCGTCCGATTTCGTCATGGCGTTCCAGGGTAACCGAAGCCTTCTCGGTTTTCTTCGCCTGATCGCCCAGGATCTGGTCGATGAGCCACTGGATGCGCTGGGCATAACGGTTGACGCGGTGATGATCGATGCGTGCTTTCACTTCATCGATGACTTTCTGAGAGGCAATAGCATCCTCGTCGCCGGTCGTCTTGAAACGCAGAGTATTGGGAACCTTGATGGTTCCGAGGCCGAGATCATCTTCCTTTTCGCGCCCACCCGACCGGCGTTCGGGCCCGACATAGCTCGCCGTCACCACGAATTCGGGACGGTTGCGGATTATTGCGTCGATCCTCTTGTAAATCAGATTGACCGAGATCGGCATCAGGATCAGGTCGTCGATACCAGCTTCAAGGACGTTATTTACCAGCGTCTTGTTGGGCTGCCATGAAAACGCCATGACCGGCACGAAGGGATCCGCACAAATGTTCGTGTTGCGGATTTCACGTACTAGTCCGCAGATCCGGTCGCGCTCGTTGTCTAGGTCCAGAAGAATGAGATCGGGTGCGCGCTCGATGATGGCAAAACGCGCCTGGTCCATATCGCCGTAGTCGAGAACGTTTTCGAAGCCAAGTCCCATCATGGCCGAACGCAGGATGGAGCGCATCTGCGCCTGCGGATTGAACAGGACCACAGTCGCCTGATTGAAGGCGTATTTCTTGTCGGAAGCGGCCACAATCGTCTCCGTTTTCCGGAATGCCCCAGTACTTTCATCCCGGTTGCCGGTGCGGCTGGCCGCACGGAACATAAAATGCAGGATGTGTTCCTGATTGGATTTAGGGGGATTCGCTTAAAAGGCGATTAATATAGTGTGCGTATCCGGGGTGGAATCCACCCCAGATCGTATTGAATTTTATATAAATTCGCTGCGCCCCAGCTGTTTTGCCAGCAAAGCCGCAGGTAACGGCAGGGGCGCACGAAACACCCTGCACGCATTATTTCATTTTGCGCTGACCATCGGGCCGACATTGGCGCCGCCCAGAATATGCACGTGGTAATGGGGCACTTCCTGGCCACCGTTGACGCCGGCATTGGCGATCAGGCGGTAACCGCTTTCGGCAACGCCGAGATCACGGGCGATCTGCCCGACGGCACGGGTGAAAGCGGCAATCTCGGCCTCGGTTGCCTTCGCCGCGAAATCATCGTGGGAAACATAAGCGCCCTTCGGGATCACCAGGACATGGACCGGCCGCTTCGGCGCGATGTCATGAAAGGCGAGAACTTGCTCGTTCTCGAACACCTTCTTGCAGGGAATCTCGCCGCGCAGGATGCGGGCAAAGATGTTGTTGGGGTCGTATGACATGGCATCCTCCCGCCGCACGCATCGCGGCCCTTCTGACCAGTTACCAGAAGACGGGCGATCTGTCACCGCAACTAAAGGCCGCTGGACCGAAGGGCGCAGACGACTTACCTTGCGCGCCATGAACACCGAACGTCCCCCTGTCTCCGCCTTCCTGATCGGCGCGCTCGCACCGCTATTCTGGTCCGGCAATTTTCTGGTCGCCCGCATGATGGCGGGAACGATCCCGCCGATCCAGATGTCGTTCTGGCGCTGGGTCCTGGCCTTCCTGATCTTCCTGCCTTTCGCGCTGCCGCTGTTTTCGGCGCACCGCGCAACCATCCGCAAGGAGCTGCCCTTCCTTGTCGTGCTCGGCGGGGTCGGCATCACCGCGTTCAACTGCTT
Organism: Alphaproteobacteria bacterium; assembly: GCA_030831315.1. Taxonomy (GTDB): domain Bacteria; phylum Pseudomonadota; class Alphaproteobacteria; order SMXQ01; family SMXQ01; genus WHSO01. The sequence continues at coordinate 31,571 of JAURLI010000030.1, read as the reverse complement.
CATCTACGCGGCGATGCATTACACCACCGTCGTCAATGCGTCCCTGATCAATTCAACGCTGCCGGTGTTCACCTTCCTGATGGCGATGATTATCCTGCGCGATCATCCGCTGCGCGCCCAGATCATCGGTGTCGGCGTTGCCATCATCGGCGCGCTGGTCATCATCGCGCGCGGCGACGCAAGCGCCCTTACGGCGCTCAGGTTCAACCAGGGCGATCTGCTTGTGATCGGCGGCGTGATTTTCTGGGCGCTTTATACGGTGCTGATCCGCTGGCGCAGGACGGCGCTGCCGCTCAATCTTTTCCTGTGCATCACCATCGGCTTCGGCGTGCTGTTCCACCTGCCGCTGATCGCCTTTGAATATCCGCGCATGGGCGCCATGCCGGTAACGGCGGCAACCCTTTCGGCCATCACCTATTTCGCGGTGTTCCCGTCGGTGCTTGCCTATATCTGCTGGAACCGGACGGTCGCCGTGCTGGGGCCGGGGCGAACGGGGATGTTCATTTACCTGATGCCGGTGTTCAGCACGCTGCTGGGCGTCGTTGTCCTGAACGAAGCGTTCCGGACCTATCACGCGCTGGGCATCGCACTGATTTTCGCGGGCGTCGCGCTGACGACAGGCGTCATAAAGTTCGGCCGGAAGGGCTAGCCTACTTTTTCGGGCGCGAGGCTTTTTCGGCGATGCCCGAGGTGCCTTCGCGGCGGGCAAGTTCCGCCCAGACATCGTCGGGTGCGACGCCGGTCTCCGCCCACAGCACCAGCAGATGGTAGAGAAGATCGGCGCTTTCGCGGGTCAGCGCGGCGGCGTCACCCTTCATGCCTTCGATCGTAACCTCGATCGCCTCTTCGCCCACCTTGCGGCAGATGAGCTTGGGCCCGCCCGCGAACAGCGATGCCGTGTAGGACTTGGACGCATCAGCGCCCTTGCGCGCGCTGATGGTTTCAAACAGGCGCGCCAGAACTTCAGCGGATGGCTTGTCGGTCGTGGTCATGGCCAAGGGGATAGCAGATCGCGCGCCGTCAGGCGAGCCTGACGGGAAGGCCGGCGGCGGCCATATGGGCCTTGGCCTCGGCCACCGTATAGGTGCCGAAATGGAAGATCGAGGCCGCCAGTACCGCCGATGCATGGCCGTCGCGCACCCCTTCGACGAGGTGGTCGAGAGTGCCGACCCCGCCGGACGCGATGACCGGCACGCTGACCGCATCGGCAACCGCCCGGGTCAGCTTGCAGTCGAATCCCGCCTTGGTGCCGTCACGATCCATCGAGGTCAGCAGGATTTCACCCGCACCGAGGGAAACCATGTGACGCGCCCATTCGACCGCATCGAGCCCCGTCGCCTTGCGCCCGCCGTGGGTGAAGATTTCCCATTTGCCCGGGGCCACGGCCTTGGCGTCGATGGCGACGACGATGCATTGAGAGCCGAATTTTTCCGCCCCTTCGCGCACGAATTCGGGCCGCGCCACGGCGGCGGTGTTGATCGAAACCTTGTCGGCGCCCGCCAGCAAAAGCTTGCGGATATCTTCGACCACGCGCACGCCGCCGCCGACGGTGAGCGGCATGAAGCATTGTTCCGCCGTGCCGCGTACGACATCGTAGAGCGTGTCGCGGTTTTCCGACGATGCGGTGATGTCGAGGAAACACAATTCATCCGCGCCTGCCGCATCGTAGACGCGTGCCTGTTCGACCGGATCGCCCGCATCGCGCAGATCGACGAAATTGACACCCTTGACCACGCGGCCGTCCTTCACGTCGAGGCAGGGAATGATGCGGACCTTGAGCATGCTTATGCGCCCTTCGCCGGCGCATCGAGCAGCGCCAACGCCTTTTTCGTATCGATACGCCCGTCGTAGAGCGCACGGCCGACGATGACGCCTTCGATGCCTGACTCTTCGACCGCCTTCAACTCTTCCAGATCGCTGATCGACGACACGCCCCCCGATGCGATGATCGGCGTCGTCAGCGCCCAGGCGAGATCCGTCGTTGCGTCCACATTGACGCCCATCATGGCGCCGTCGCGCGAAATGTCGGTGTAGACGATGGCTGCCACGCCGCAGTCTTCGAACTTGAGCGCGAGGTCGAGCGCCTTCACCTTGGACGTCTTGGCCCAACCGGCGACGGCGACGTAACCGTCGCGGGCATCGATGCCGACGACGATGCGCCCGGGAAATTCCCGGCATGCCTGCTTCACGAGATCGGGCTGTTCCAGCGCGACGGTGCCGAGGATGACCCGGCGCACGCCTTTCTCAAGCCACATGCGGATCGTCGCCATGTCGCGGATGCCGCCGCCGAGCTGGGCAGGCACCGAGATCGCGCCGAGGATTTTCTCCACCGCCTTGTCGTTGACCGGATGGCCTTCGATCGCACCGTTGAGATCGACCAGATGCAACCAGTGAAAGCCCGCCTTGCCGAAGGCGCGTGCCTGATTGGCCGGATCGGCGTTGTAAACGGTGGCCTTGTCCATTGCGCCCTGGAACAGGCGCACGCAGGCACCGTCCTTCAGGTCGATGGCGGGAAAAAGGATCATCGCGCGTCTACTCCCTTCGCGTTCAGGGCCGCCAGGCGAGGAAATTGGCAATCAGCCTGAGACCGACCGCCTGGCTTTTTTCGGGGTGAAACTGGGTGCCGACCATGTTGTCGCGCCCGATCATGGCCGTGATCGGGCCGCCGTATTCGACCTCGGCCAGCACATCGGCCGCGCGCTCGGCGCGCATGCAATAGCTGTGCACGAAATAAGCGTGATCGCCCGCTTCCAGACCCGCGAGAACCGGATGGGCAGGCGCTTTCAGGCGCAGATCGTTCCAGCCCATGTGCGGAACCTTGAGGCCGGCACCTTCGATGGCACGCACCTCGCCCGCGATCCAGCCGAGACCGTCATGGGCGCCGTATTCGAGACCGCGCGTCGCCATCAGTTGCATGCCGACGCAGATACCGAGAAACGGCTTACCCTTGCCGACAACGTTTTCATTCAGCGCCTCGACCATGCCGGGCAGCGCCGCAAGGCCCGCCGCGCAATCGGCGAAGGCGCCGACGCCGGGCAGGACGATGCGGTCGGCCGATGCCAGCGCCGATGCTTCGCCCGTCACCACGATTCGCTCGGAACCGCCCGCGCGTTCAAACGCCTTGGCGGCGGAACGCAGGTTGCCCGAACCGTAATCGACGATCACCGTGGTCATGTTGGCTGAACCGTGCCTGCCTTCACGCCGCGCCGATGGCGGCAAAATCGAGATAACGACGCAGCGCGCTGTCGCGGTCGGCTGCGGCGATGACACGCGTTTCCTTCCAGCCCTTGCGCGCGAGATGCGCGCGCTGCCAGTCGTTTGCCGCGGCACCGATGTAAACCGCGATGGCCAACGTCACCACCGTGGAAAAGATTTCCCCAGCACCCGCGTAGTCGAGCCCCGCGGCAACCGCGGCCGGGACCACCAGCATCGCGATGCCCGCCAGCCACATGCGGTTTGCAAAAGCCCACAGGCCCGAGAACAGCAGCGCCCACCAGTTGAAGCCTTCGCGGATCGCCAGCGGTTCATGGCCGCGCGCACTGTAGGGCGGGGGAAGGTGGATGGTGTAGATCCGCATTCCGTCCCGCACCCGTTCAGAGAGAACCGCCGAGCACGCCCTTCGTGGACGGCACGGCATCGGCCTTGCGGGGATCGATCTCCACCGCCTGGCGCAGCGCGCGTGCAAGGCCCTTGAAGCACGACTCGATGATGTGGTGCGCGTTTTCCCCATAGAGGTTTTCGACGTGCAGCGTCAGCCCGCCCGTCTGTGCAAACGCGCGGAACCATTCCTTGAACAGTTCGGTATCCATGTCGCCGAGCTTGGCAACCGGCAGCTTTACCTCGTAGACGAGATACGGCCGGTTCGACGCATCGAGAACGACGCGCGTCAGCGTTTCGTCCATCGGGATCATCGAGTCGCCATAGCGCACGATGCCCGCGCGGCTGCCGAGCGCCTTGGTCAGCGCTTCACCGAGCGCGAGCCCGGTGTCTTCGGTCGTGTGGTGAAAATCGATGTGGAGATCGCCCACCGCCTTCACCGTCATGTCGATCAGGCTGTGACGGGAAAGCTGTTCCAGCATGTGGTCGAGGAAACCGATGCCGGTTGAAATGTCATAGGCGCCGGTGCCGTCGAGGTTGATCTCGACGACGATGCTGGTTTCCTTGGTCTTGCGCTCGACGCGGCCGATGCGGGCGGTCATGGCGCTCTCCTTCCAGAAGGTATTCCGGGCGGCCCTGCCCGAAGAGCGCCTTTTAGCAGGAAGGACCCGCCACGGGAAGGCGCTTCGACCCCCGGCGACCCTGAAAAACGGCGGTTTTGCGCTTGATTGCGGGCTTTTCATCCCCACATGGGATGCTATCTTGCCCCCCATCAGGGATCACCATGACCACCACGACACAAAACCCCGACTGGCACGGCACAACCATCCTCTGCGTCCGCAAGGGCGCCGACGTGGTCATTGCCGGCGACGGCCAGGTCTCGATGGGGCCGACCGTGATCAAATCCAACGCCCGCAAGGTGCGCACGCTGCGGGGCGGCAAGGTGCTGGCGGGTTTCGCCGGCGCCACGGCCGATGCCTTCACCCTGTTCGAACGCCTCGAGGCCAAGCTTGAAAAGCACGGCGAACTGACCCGCGCCTGCGTCGAACTGGCCAAGGACTGGCGTACCGACCGCTACCTGCGCCGCCTTGAAGCCATGCTGGCAGTCGCCGATGCGCGGGTATCGCTGGTCGTCACCGGCACCGGCGATGTGCTGGAGCCCGAAGACGGGCTGATCGGCATCGGTTCGGGTGGCAATTATGCGCTCGCCGCCGCCCGCGCGCTTGCCGATCGCACCGACATGGATGCCGAGGCCATCGCGCGCCGCGCGCTCGAAATCGCTGCAGGCATCTGCGTCTACACCAATACCAACGTCACCCTCGAAAAACTGGGCGCCTGATATGGCCGAAAACACCGCCGCCGCGTTCAGCCCGCGCGAGATCGTATCCGAGCTCGACCGATACATCGTCGGGCAGAACGATGCCAAGCGCGCCGTCGCCATCGCGCTGCGCAACCGCTGGCGCCGCCAGCAGCTTGCCGACGACCTGCGCGAAGAAGTCATGCCCAAGAACATCCTGATGATTGGGCCGACTGGCGTCGGCAAGACCGAGATCGCGCGCAGGCTCGCGCGTCTTGCGCAGGCGCCCTTCCTGAAAGTGGAAGCGACCAAGTTCACGGAAGTCGGCTACGTCGGGCGCGACGTCGAACAGATCGTGCGCGACCTGGTCGAAGTGGCCATCAGCCAGACGCGCGAACGCGCACGCGCCGCCGTCACCGCCAAGGCGGAACTTCGCGCCGAAGAACGCGTTCTCGACGCACTGGTGGGCGAGACTGCAAGCAAGGACACGCGCGAGAAATTCCGCGCCCGCCTGCGCACCGGCGAGCTGGACAACAAGGAAATCGAAATCCAGGTCAATGACGGCGGCGGCGGAATGCCGACCATGGAAATCCCGGGGATGCCCGGCGCCAACGTCGGCATGATCAACATCGGCGATATCCTGGGCAAGGCTTTCGGCGGCCAGAAGAAAAGCCGCCGCATCACGGTTTCCGATTCCCACAAGATCCTGGTCGAAGAAGAAGCCGACAAGCTGGTCGACAACGATGTCGTCGTGCGCGAGGCGATCTCGGCCTGCGAGCAGAACGGCATCGTCTTCATCGACGAGATCGACAAGATCTGCGCGCGTGAAGAACGCGCGGGCGCCGACGTCAGCCGCGAAGGCGTGCAGCGCGATCTGCTGCCGCTGATCGAAGGCACCACCGTCGCCACCAAGCACGGCACGGTCAAGACCGACCACATCCTGTTCATCGCGTCTGGTGCGTTTCACCTCTCGAAGCCGTCCGACCTGCTGCCCGAATTGCAGGGGCGGCTTCCCATCCGCGTCGAATTGTCGGCACTGTCGGTGGACGACTTCGTGCGCATCCTGACCGAACCGGAAGCAAGCCTGATCCGCCAGTACACGGCGCTGCTCGCGACCGAACAGGTCGAGCTCGATTTCACCGATGACGGCGTGCGTGAGATCGCGGCGCTGTCGGCGGAAGTCAATCACACGGTCGAAAACATCGGCGCGCGCCGGCTGCAGACGGTGATGGAACGTTTGCTGGAGGAAGTCAGCTTCAGCGCGTCGGACAATCCCGGCATGAAAGTGACCATCGACGGGCCTTACGTGCGGACCCGCGTCGGCGACCTGGTCAAGGATCAGGACCTGTCGCGCTTCATTCTTTAGCCGTTCCCTTGAGCAACGCGAGCATCCGGCGCACCAGCGCCGGATCGATGTCGTGGATGCGTTCGGCCAGAAGATTGGCAAGCTCGGTCGCTTCCGGCTCCAGCCCCGAAGTATCCACGGTGACACGGGGATGCGACAGCTGGGCGAGACGTTCGAGTTCTTCCGCATCGTCCCAGATGCGATGGAAATACTGGCAGATCTGGATCAGCAGTACCGGGGACGGCCGCCCGCGGCGCCCGTGTTCGAGGGCCGAGAGATAGGCAGGCGAAAGTTGCAGATCGGCCGCCATCTGCTTGAGGCTGATGCCGCGCTGGGCGCGCAACTCGCGCAGCTTGGCGCCGAACGGCGTCACGGCGCGCGCCTGCGACGCAGGTAAACATAGAAAGCGCCGGAACCGCCGTCGCGCGGCTGCGCCTCGGTAAAGGCGACGATGCCCGGGCGCAGGTCGCGATCGTTCAGCCAATGCGGCAATTCGTTGCGGATGACGCCGGCCCCTTCGCCACGCAGGCCCTTGCCGGTGATCACCAGCACGCAACGCAGGCCGCGATCCTGGGCGCGGGCGATGAAAGCGAACAGGCGGGTGCGCGCCTTTTCAAGAGTATAGCCGTGCAGGTCGATGCGCGCGCCGATGTCCATTTCGCCGCGGCGCAGCTTCATTGCCGTGCGACGATCAACGCCGGGTGTCGATCCCGCAACGAGTTCGGACGCGCGCGGCTTTTCCGGTTTTGCGGGAGGCGGAACGGCGGCGGCGGGTTTCGCCTTCCCACGAATTTTCGGAGCGGGCGCGGGCTTTTTTTCCTCGGGCGCCTTGCGCACGCGCCGCTTGAGGGGCTTTACCTCGCGCGCGACCTGTTCCCACAGGGCCGCATCCTCGGGCACGGGTGGTTTTCGGCGGCGCGGCGCTTTTGTCATGGCGTCAGGACGAGATGCGGCGTCCATCGACGCCCACAGGCAAGAGTATCCATGCGCGCCCGCGCATCTTCATGCGCCCGGCACGCTCGGCCGCCGCTTCGCCCGCACCCAGAAAGATGTCGCCGCGCACCGCACCGCGAATGGCGCCGCCCGTATCCTGCGCCACCATCAGCGCACGGTGGGACGGCATCACGCCTTGCGGGTCTTCGGCCGCGACATAGACCGGAACGCCATAGGGCAGATAGCGCCGGTCGATGGCGAGCGAACGCCCGGGCGTCAACGGCACGCCTTCGCCACCGATGGGACCATCGCCGTTCAGTTCACGGAAGAACACATAGGCTGCATTCTTCTCCATCACCTCGCGTGCCTTTTGCGGATTGGCCGCGAGCCAGGCGCGGATCGACTGCATGCTGACGGCGTCGCGGTCCATCGCGCCCATATCGATCAGCACGCGACCGATGGCGGTATAGGGGCGGCCGTTCTTTCCGGCGAAGCCGACGCGCAGGATCTTGCCGTCGGGCAGCGTGATGCGTCCCGAGCCCTGGATTTCAAGGAAGAAGGCATCGACGGGATCGTCGAGCCAGAGCAGTTCCAGCCCCTTTCCCGACAACGCGCCGTTACCGATGCGCCTGCGATCGGCGTAGGGCACCAGGCGGCTGCCCTGCACGCGCCCGGCGATGGAACGGCCGCGGAATTCTTCGAAGAAGCTGCCGAGATCGGCTTCGATCAGATCCGACGGGCGGCGGTAAAGCGGCACGTTGTAGCGCGCCGACTTCTTGCGCGCACCACGCGCCGATGCCTCGTAATAGCCGGTGAACAGGCCATCTTCGCCGTCGGGGCCGGAGATCGCCCAGGGACTGAAATTCTTTTCGATGAAGGCGCGGGCGCGGGCGGCGTCGAGCCCGCCGCGACCGAGTGCCGCGAGTGCCGCACAGGCCTTGGCCCAGTCGCGCTCGAAACCGGCAATGGCGAACGGGCCGACGGCGCGTCCCGCCGACCGCCCGGCGCGTTTCGCGCAAGACCGGTCGAGAGCCGCAAGTGCACCACGGGGATCATCGGCCTGCCAATCGGGAAGGTCTGAGAACCGGGCAGGTGACAGCACGGCACGGTCTTCGGCGACACGCGGTGCGCAAGCCGCGAGCGAGACGAGAACAAGGAGAGCCGCAAGGCCGGATAAAAAGGAACTGCGCATGGCTGCTACCGCCGGCGCGGACGGGTCGTCATTCGGGCGTTGCCGTCGCGACGAGCGTCCAGTTGGGATCAGACGCACGGGTGTTGCGTTCGTAGGTCCAGATATCGACGGCTTCGGTGATGCGGTCGGGATCGCCCTCCACCACCTTGCCATCGGCATCGCGGGTGACGTTGATCTGTTCGGTGACGTAGCGCACCGTGATCGACGCCGTGCGGCCGTTCATAGACGCTTCGGCCAATTCGGCATCCTTTATGCGCACGAGCGTCGTCGTCAGCACATGACCCTGTTCGGCGCGCGACTTGATCGCAGCATCAAAGCCGTCGAACACGTCCTTCGACAGAAGCGGTTTCAGCTTCTGGCTGTCGCCTTCGGCAAAGGCCATGACGATATATTCGAAGGCCATCTTGGCCTTTTCCTGAAAATCGGCAGGATCGAAATTCGCGTCCGCGAGTTTGATCTGGGTGAGGCCTGCGCCGAGCGGCGTGTCCTTCGGCACCTGCTGCCCGTTGCGCCCGGGCAGGCGGATGACATTGTCATCGCCCGTGTCGGCGGGGCTTTCGCTGCGCGAAGCGTCTTCGGCGCCGCCGCGATCCTGCGGGGGCGGGAATTTCTTGGCCTCATCGCGCTGCTCGTGACCCATGCGGCGGCCGAGCACGCTGCGCAGGCGCAGGATGACGAATACCGCCACCATGGCGAAGAAAATGATGTCAATGAACTGGAAGCCGTTGCCCATGAAATTCCTTCGATTGCCGCAAAAACCGCTGCTGTCGCGGGCTTTCGCCGGCCCAACGTATCAATGCGGCCCACCAAAATCCAGCCTCGCCCGGAAATTAATCGGCCCCGGAGACTGGACATGGGGAGAAAAACTCCCAATTTGAAGGGGCCATGGCACTGATCCTCTTTGCCGCCTTCATCGCGGTTCCCATCATCGAAATTACCGTCATCATCAAGGTGGGCGGGTTGCTGGGTGTATGGCCGACGGTGGCGCTGATCGTGCTGACCGCGGCCGTGGGCACGGCGCTGGTCCGCGCCCAGGGTTTCCAGATCCTCGCCCGCGCCCAGGACAGCCTTGATCGCGGCCAGTTTCCGGCCGAGGAACTGTTCGACGGGCTGAATCTGCTGGCGGCCGGTATCCTGTTGCTGACGCCGGGTTTCGTCACCGACGCGCTGGGGCTCGTGCTGCTGGTGCCGCCGGTCCGCCGGCGCATCGCCGTATGGATCTGGCAGGCCATGCTGCGCTCGGGCAATGTTCACATGTCGACCCATTGGCAGGGTCCCGGCGGTCAGGGCCCCGGCGGTCAGGGTGACGTCATCGAGGGCGAATACACCGAAGTCCGGCCCGCCCCGCCAGACAGCATCGACGACCGCCGCCGCTAGGCGTGCCACAGGCCGCTTTTCTTGCATGGCTCTGGCAGACCGGCTAAACAGGCCGCGCCGGGCTTTCACCGGCCTTCATCACGGGGGACACCATGACCGACCAGAGCACCCAACCCGAAGCCGCGGGCGGCCAGCCCTCGATTCATTGCCTGGCGCAATACGTCAAGGACCTGTCCTTCGAGAACCCGAACGCCATAAACGCCGTTCATGACGAAGGCGGCGCGCCGGACGTCAGCATCAACGTCCAGATCAACACCGCCAAGGTGCAGGACAACGTCTACGAAGTGACGCTCTCCATCGACGGCAAGGCGGTGCGTGCCGACAAGCACCTGTTCCTGCTTGAGATGCATTACGCGGGCCTGTTCAGCATCGAGAACATTCCGCCCGAGCACCTCGAGCCGGTCCTGTTCATTCACTGTTCGACGCTGCTGTTCCCCTTCGCCCGCCAGATCGTCGCCGACGTGACGCGCAATGGCGGCTACCCGCCGCTGCTGCTGAACCCGGTCGACTTCAACCAGCTCTACATGAGCCAGGTCGCGGCCAAGCAGCCGGAAGCGAAATAACCCGCACGACCCAAGCGGTCAGACGTTCCAGATTGATTCCTTGATGCGGCCGACGAAGGCCGAATGCCGGGCAAGCTCTTCCTCGCTGGGTGCGTGGGGCCGCGCCTCGCGCGCTTCGCGCTCACGCGGGCGCTGGCCGGTTTGCGCGGCCTGAACGGCAGCGGAAAAACCAAGCGCAGTCTGCCGCCCACCCATCAGTTCCAGATAAACATCGGCCAGCAGCTCGGCGTCGAGCAACGCGCCGTGAACCGTGCGCGCCGAATTGTCGATGCCGAAGCGGCGGCACAGCGCGTCGAGGGATGCAGGCGCGCCCGGGAACTTCTTGCGCGCCAGCAGCACCGTATCGACGACGCCGTGGGTGGAAAGATCGCCGCGGCCGATGTTCCTCAATTCCCAGTTCAGGAACTTGAGGTCGAATTCCGCATTGTGAATGACGAAGCCGGCATCGCCGATGAATTCGATAAAGCGCTCGGCTTCATCGGCAAAGGTCTTGTGCTTGGAGAGAAAATCCGCCGACAGGCCATGAACCCTGAAGGCTTCTTCGGGCATGTCGCGCTGCGGATTGAGATACATCTGCAGGCTCTTGCCCGTGGGAACGCGGTTCATCAATTCGACGCAGGCGATTTCCACGACCCGGTGCCCGGCGTTGGGATCGAGGCCGGTGGTTTCCGTATCGAGAACAATTTCACGCATATGCCTGGCGTCTCCGACTGCGCTTGAAAGTGGCGACGATACGCCTGAGCGCGCGCCAAGTATGACGCCGGCCTAGACCGGTGGCGACGCAAAAATCGGCACGCACGGATTTCTCGGCCTCGCTCATCTGGCGGGCGCGGATGGCTGCAAGGCGTTCAGGCGTCATGCCCGGGCGCGCAAGCACCCGCGCGGCCTGAACGAAGGCGGGCGCTTGCAGGACAATCACCGCATCGCAAAGCGCCTCGGCCCCGGTTTCGAACAGCAGCGGAATTTCGAGCGCGCAGATGCGCCGTCCCTGCAAGGCCTGACGGTGGAAGAAGTCGATTTCGGCGGCGCGCACCAGGGGATGGAGGATCGATTCGAGGCGGGCAAGCGCCGTATCGTCGCCAAATACGGCCCGCCCCAGCGCCGCACGCGAAATACCGGTACCCTCGCCCGTGCCCGGAAAGGCCGCGACAACCGCAGCAACCGCATCGCCACCGGGGCCGATCAGGTCATGAACGCAGGAATCGGCCGAAAACACCGGAACCCCCATGCGTTCAAGCATGGCGGCCGCTGTGGACTTGCCCATGCCGATCGAGCCGGTGAGGCCCAGAATGCAGATATGTTCGGGGACCATCACCGCTGGCCGAGCCCGGCAAGGACATGGGCGCGCAATTGCGCCGTCACTTCGGGACGCACGCCGAACCAGGCTTCGAATCCCGCGACCGCCTGATGCAGCAGCATGCCGAGCCCGTCGACGACCCGGTGCCCGCGGCCGCGCGCTGCGGCGAGCAGCGCGGTTTCAAGCGGGTTGTAGACGATGTCGTAGACGACCGCCGACGCCGGCAAGCGTGAAAGATCGAGATCGAGCGCCGGTTGTCCGGCCATGCCCTGGGTCGTGGTGTTGACGACGATCGACGCCCCTTCGAGCGTCCGCGCCCTGCCCGACCAGTCGACGACATGCGCAGATCCGCCAAGCGCGAGCGCCAGTTCTTCGGCACGCGCAAGCGTGCGGTTGATGATGCGGATTTCAGGCGCGCCCATGTCGGTGAGCGCGACCGCAACGGCGCGCGCGGCGCCACCCGCACCGATGATGACGGCCGCACCCGAGGCAGCGGAAAATCCCGGCACGCTCGCGGCAAGATGGGCGGAAAATCCGTAGGCATCGGTATTGCTGCCGGAAAGCGTTCCATCCTCACTCATGACGATGGTGTTCACCGCGCCGATGCGCCGCGCGAGCGGATCGAGGCGATCAACCGCAGCCAACGCGGCTTCCTTATGCGGTACCGTCACGTTGACGCCGCGAAAGCCGAGGCGCGGCAGGATGCGCAGCGCCTGGGCAAAATGTTCGGGCGCCACGGGCAGCGGCACGAACACACCGTCGATGCCGTGAAGATCGAGCCAGTAATTGTGCAGGCGCGGCGACAGCGAATGGCCGACCGGCCATCCCATCACCCCCGCGAGGCGGGCCTTTCCCGATATCGTCATGTGCCAACGACCCCGTGTTCGCGCAGAAACCCCAGAAGCTGCAAAAGCGGCAATCCGAGAATAGTGAAGAAATCGCCGTCTATGCGCGAGAATAATTGTACGCCGCGCCCTTCGAGCTTGTAGACGCCGACTGACGTCAGGACGTCATCGCCTTCGCGGGCAAGATAGTCATCAAGGAAACCGTCGGTAAAGTCGCGCATCGTCAGCATCGGTGTCGCGCCGTGATGCCAGATTCGCTGGCCGTCGCGCACGACGACCGCCGCGGTGGCAAGCCCATGGGCCTTGCCACGCAGGGTGCGGAGATGGGCGCGCGCATGATCGAGATCGACAGGCTTGTCGAACCATTCGGCCCCGCAGACAAGGATCTGGTCTGCCCCTATGACCAGTGCTCCCGGGTGATGGCGTGAAATGCGCATGGCCTTGACCTCCGCGAGGGCGATGGCAGCATCAAGCGCACTGCGTCCTTCCGCACGGAAGGCGCGCTTGATTTCGTCCTCATCGACATGGGCCGGGACAATTTCAGGATGTATTCCCGCCGAACGCAGCAGCGTGGCACGCACAGTGCTGGCCGAAGCGAGCACCACGGGTGGTGGCGATTTTCCTGTTGCGGGAGCGTTCATATGGATACCGGGCTTGTGGACAGGGGCAAGATAACCCCCGGCCGGATTTCGGCAAAGGGTGGACAAGTCGGGTGTTGTCCACAGACCCCCTTATTCGACAACCACTGCGGCTGATTCCATATGCGAGTTATGAGCGCGTGGAAAACTTAAAGTGATCCCGTGAATCACGGGGAAAGTAAAAAGAGAGGGCCTGTTATTCACCGGATTCACATTTTGAATGTCCGGTTCACAGACAAGGTTTCAGGCCCGTGCTGGCATTCCATCCCCGAGCCACGCACAGATGCAGACATCGAAGCCGGGAGCCCTTATTCAGGTACGCCATAATGTGGAACAGGAATAATCCCCATGACTCGGTGGTCCAACTACCACTACAACCTTTTTATATTAGATTCATGTTAAGGAAGAGAGTTGGGCAACGAGGCATGAGCGAAGTGAAATGAGCAAACCACTGATCGAGGCATTGAAGGGAGAAGTCTTCGACGTCCCGCCGATATGGCTGATGCGTCAGGCAGGACGCTACCTGCCCGAATATCGGGAGTTGAGGTCGAAGGCGCGCGATTTCCTGCACTTCTGCTACACCCCGGACATGGCGATCGAAGCGACGCTTCAGCCGATCCGGCGTTTCGGGCTCGATGCCGCAATCATATTTTCGGATATCCTGGTCATTCCCGATGCGATGGGGCAACCGGTCGCCTTCAAGGAAGGCAAGGGGCCGGTGCTTGAAGCGCTGGCGGATCCGTCCGCAGTGGGGAAGTTGTCCGTCAATGCCGTCGTGGAGAGGCTGGTACCGGTCTACGAGGCGTTAGCCGGGGTCAAGGCGGGGCTGCCCCAGGATGTTGCCTTGATCGGCTTCTGTGGCGCTCCCTGGACCTTGGCGACCTACATGGTCGAAGGTGGGTCATCGAAGGATTTTGCCCGGGTCAAGTCATGGGCCTACGGCGATCGCGAAGGTTTTCAGAAACTGATCGATATGCTGGTCGAAGCGACAAGCGCCCATCTTGTCGCCCAGGTCGAAGCGGGAGCGGAAGCGCTGCAAATTTTCGACAGCTGGGCTGGGGTGCTGCCGGACAAGGCTTTCTGGGACTGGTCGATCAAGCCGATCAAGACCATCGTCGAGAGGGTCAAGGCGACTTGTCCGGGCGTGCCGATCATCGGTTTTCCAAACCGTGCGGGCGTGCTTTACGAACCGTTTACGCGCGAAACCGGCGTTGATGCGATTTCAATCGACGCGAGCGTTCCCTGTGACTGGGCAGCGCGCGCCTTGCAGCGCAACGTGACGGTTCAGGGGAATCTCGATCCGGTGATGCTGATTACCGGCGGCAAACCGATGGAAGAAGCAGCCCGCGCGATCTGCGCAAAACTCAACGAAGGCGCCTTCGTTTTCAATCTCGGCCATGGCGTGTTGCCGTCGACGCCGCCCGATCATGTCGCCGCCCTCGTCGATTGCGTGAGGGACAAATCAGCATGAGCCGGGTTTCCGTCGTCCTGTTCAATCTGGGCGGGCCCGACAGCCTCGATGCGGTGCAGCCGTTCCTGAAGAACCTGTTTTCCGATCCCGCCATCATTCGTGCGCCGGGACCGGTTCGCTGGATGCTGGCGCGGCTGATTTCGTCGCGCCGCGCGCCGCTTGCACGCAAAATCTATGAACAGATGGGTGGGCGTTCGCCGATCCTGCCGGAGACCGAAGCCCAGGCGGCGGCGCTGAAAAGATCGCTGGGTTCCGTGGCGCCCGAACACGACTGGCAGGTCGTGATCGCCATGCGCTACTGGCATCCGTTTGCCGACGAGGCGGCGGCGAAGGTCAAAGCCTTCGGACCCGAACGGATCGTCTTGCTGCCGCTCTATCCGCAGTTTTCGACCACCACCACGGCGTCGTCCTTCGACGATTGGGACCGCGCCGCGCGGCTGGCCGGAATTTTCGCAAAGCCGACGCGCGTGTGCTGCTATCCGGGCGAGGACGGTTTCATTTCGGCAGTGACACGACTTGCCGCGGCGGGCATCAACGAGGCCCGTGCGAAAGCACCCGGGTCACCGTTGCGTGTGCTGTTCTCGGCCCACGGACTGCCGAAACGGGTGATTGCCGCGGGCGACCCCTACCAGTTCCAGGTGGAACAGAGCGTCGCGGCTGTCTGTGAACGCTTGCGGGCATCCCGGCATCTCGAAAGCGCGGAAGTGGTGACCTGCTACCAGTCCCGCGTCGGGCCGCTTGAATGGATCGGGCCGGCCACCGATGCCGAAATCGCCAGGGCAGCCCGGGATGGTGCGGCAATCGTGATCGTGCCCGTCGCCTTCGTTTCGGAACATTCGGAAACGCTGGTCGAGCTGGATATCGAATACCGGCACCTGGCCGAAAGTGCCGGGGCGACAGCCTATGTTCGCGTTCCGGCGGCGGGCGTCAGCGAAGACTTCATCGCCGGGCTTGGCCGTCTTGCGGTTCAGGCCGCGAGCGGGACGGGGGTGATGTCCGGCCCGGGCGGGCGCATCTGCCCCGCGGCGATGGCGGGTTGCGGTGGTCCGCGATAATGTTTCGGTTGCGTAACTAATATCGGGGGAGTCCGGCGAATGGGCGAATATTATCTTTGGATCAAGGCGTTACATATCATCGCCGTGATCGCCTGGATGGCCGGGCTGCTCTACCTGCCTCGGCTTTTCGTCTACCACGCCGACGTTCCCAAGGGATCGGAGCGTTCCGAAATGCTGAAAGTCATGGAACGGCGCCTGCTGCGCGGCATCATGAACCCGGCGCTCATCGCCGTCGTCATTCTGGGTGGCGCGCTGGCCTCCGCGCCGGGGCTCTGGGAAACCGGTTTATGGTTTTATATCAAGCTGTTGCTTGTTTCGGGGCTGATCGCCATGCACATGGTCCTGGCGGCCTGGCGCAAGGCTTTCGAGGCCGATGCCAATATCCGACCGGCCCGCTTCTACCGCATGATCAACGAGGTGCCGACGGTCCTGATGATCGGCATCGTCATTTTGGTTGTGGTCCGGCCGCTATAGGCGAGGCCGGCCCTAGTCGCTGATTTCAACGGTTGTTTGACTTCGCCCCGGCTTTTCGTTAAAGCAGAAACATCCTCAATGAGCGCGCGCCAGCGCGCCTCTCCCTGCCCGTCACGGCCGTTCTCCAGAAAAAGCGAATATCAGCGCGGAAGCGGCCGGTAAGTCCCACAGTTCACGGGACACGCGCATTTCCCTTTTCCCCCCGCCATAGCAGACAGTCCACGCCATGAATCTTCAGGAACTGAAACAGAAATCCCCCGCCGATCTTCTGGCCTTCGCCGAAGAACTGCAGATCGAGAATGCTTCCACCCTGCGCAAGCAGGACATGATGTTCGCGATCTTGAAGGCGCTCGCCGACAACGACACGCCGATCACCGGAACGGGCGTTCTTGAAATCCTGCAGGACGGCTTCGGCTTCATGCGCGCGCCGGAGGCGAACTACCTGCCCGGCCCCGACGACATCTACGTTTCGCCGAGCCAGGTGCGCCGCTTCGGCCTGCGCACGGGCGATTCAGTCGAAGGCCAGATTCGCGCGCCCAAGGACGGCGAGCGTTACTTCGCGCTGCTCAAGGTCAACAAGATCAATTTCGGCGAGCCAGACGAGGTTCGTCACCGCATCAACTTCGACAACCTGACGCCGCTCTACCCCGATGAGCGGCTCAAGATGGAAATCGAAAAGCCGGGCAAGGATCTGACCAGCCGGGTGATCGACCTGATCTGCCCGATCGGCAAGGGCCAGCGCGCGCTGATCGTGGCGCCGCCGCGCACCGGCAAGACGATGATGCTGCAGAACATCGCCAACTCGATCGCGGAGAATCATCCCGAGTGCTACCTGATCGTTCTGCTGATTGACGAACGTCCGGAAGAAGTGACCGACATGGCCCGCACCGTGAAGGGCGAGGTTGTCAGTTCCACCTTCGACGAACCGGCGACGCGCCACGTGCAGGTCGCGGAAATGGTCATCGAAAAGGCGAAGCGCCTGGTCGAACACAAGCGCGACGTGATCATCCTGCTCGATTCGATTACTCGTCTTGCGCGCGCCTACAATACCGTCGTTCCGTCGTCGGGCAAGGTGCTGACCGGCGGTGTCGACGCGAACGCCCTGCAGCGTCCGAAGCGCTTCTTCGGCGCCGCACGCAATATCGAGGAAGGCGGATCGCTGACCATCATCGCGACCGCGCTGATCGATACCGGCTCGCGTATGGACGAAGTGATTTTCGAAGAATTCAAGGGCACCGGTAACTCGGAAATCATCCTCGACCGCAAGCTGACCGACAAGCGCACCTTCCCGGGCATCGACATCACCAAGTCGGGCACCCGCAAGGAAGAGCTGCTGGTCGATCAGGGCACGCTGTCGAAGATGTGGGTGCTGCGCCGCATCCTGATGCCGATGGGCGTGTCGGATGCGATGGAATTCCTGCTCGACAAGCTGAAGTCGTCGAAGACCAACAACGACTTCTTCCAGCAGATGAATACCTGAACCGCCTTCGCGGTTTGGCACGAAAAAAAGCGGCGGGGATGTCCACGCCGCTTTTTCATTGGAACAGATGTCGCCTATGGAATCAGGATCGTCGAACCGGTGGTCTTGCGGTTCTCGAGATCGATATGCGCCTGGCCGACGTCTTTCAGCGCGTAGCGCTGGTTGACCTCGATCTTGACCGCGCCCGACTTGACGACGTTGAACAGGTCGTTCGCCGTCTCTTCGTATTCCGCGCGCGTCACGATGTAATGGGCGAGGATGGGGCGGGTCAGGAACAGTGAGCCCTTCTGCGACAGCACCAGGATCGAAACCGGGGGAACCGGGCCCGAGGCGTTGCCAAAGGACACCATCAGGCCGCGCGGCGCGAGGCAGTCGAGGGATCCTTCCCAGGTATCCTTGCCGACCGAATCGTAGACCACGGGCAGGCCCTTGCCGCCGGTGATCTCCTTCACCTTTTCGACGAAATTCTCGCGGTTGTAGTTGATCGGATGATCGCAGCCGTGCGCGCGCGCGAGTGCCGCTTTTTCTTCCGAGCCAACCGTGCCGATGACGGTGGCGCCGAGATGCTTCGCCCATTGGCAGGCGATCAGGCCGACGCCGCCGGCGGCGGCGTGGATCAGGACAGTGTCGCCTTTCTTGATCGGATAGGTGACACGCACGAGATAACGCGCCGTCATGCCCTTGAGCATGATCCCGGCAGCCACTTCGTCGCTGATACCTTCGGGCAGTGCAAGCAGGCGGTCGGCGGGCACGATGCGCTTTTGCGCATAGGCGCCAAGGATGGAGCCGTAGCAGATGCGGTCGCCCGGCTTGACGTTGGTGACGCCGGGGCCGACGGCCTCGACGATGCCGGCACCTTCGACGCCGATCGGGTGCGGCAGCGACGGCAGCTTGTAAAGGCCGGTGCGATGATAGGTATCGATGTAGTTGAGCCCGACGGCAGTCTGGCTGATCAGTGCCTGACCCGGCCCCGGCTGACCCAGTTCGACGTCATCGTAAGACAGTGCTTCGGGTCCGCCATAAGCGTGAACCCGCACGACCTTGACCATGAAAATCTCCTTACGCGAGATGCTGCTTGAAAAAGGCGCTTGTGCGATCGTTAGCCTGTTTCGCAGCCGCGTCGTTGTAGTTGGCTCCGCCGATGCGCGCGAACGCATGATCGACACCGGAATAAGTGTGTGATGTGCACAGCTTGTTGGTGGCAAGCGCGTCGCGGATCTTCTTCTGGGATTCGGCCGGGCAGAACCCGTCGTTTTCCGCGATGTGCAGCATCAGGGGCTTCTTGATGTTGGGAACCCGGCCCAGGAAGTCGTCGATCTGCACCGGGTAGTAGCCGACGGAAGCATCCGAATCGGTGAAGAAGGAGGTCGCGTAAGCGAGCGAACCGCCCAGGCAATAGCCGACGGTACCGACCTTGCCCGTGCATTCCTTCATGCCGCGGATATGGCTGATGGTCGACTGGATGTCGCCCACGCCCTTGGCGAAGTCGGGCAGGAACTTGTTCATCAGCGCGAAGGCCTTGTCCCATTCGGCCTGGGACTTGTCGGTAATCTGCACGCCCGGCTCGATGCGCCAGAAGAGATCCGGGCAGGCGACGATATAGCCCTGGCTGGCGAAATTGTCGGCGAGGTCGCGCATGACCTTGTTCACGCCGAAGATTTCCTGGATGAGCACGAGGCCTGCCGCAGGCGTCTTCGACGGCATGGCGAGGTAGGCGGAAAAGCTGCCGCCGCCCTGGGCGGCGATGGTGATGTCAGGCATGGGAAACTCCCTGATTTCTGGGGTTTTTGCTTTAACCCAGTCTTAGCCGCTTGAGCGGCGGCCTTCAAGGGCGCCTTCGAGATCGAGCAGGCGTTTCTTGGTCACGATGCCGCCTTGTCCTGAATAGCCGTTGAGGCGCCCCCCCGCTGCCAGCACCCGGTGGCAGGGGATGATGATGGGGATCGGGTTGGCGCCGCAGGCGGTACCCACGGCGCGCGGCCCGCTGTCGAGCCGCCGGGCAAGCTCGCCATAGGTCAGGGTCTTTCCCGCCGGGATTTCCCGGATCGCGGCCCAGACCCGGCACTGGAATTCGGTGCCGGCAGGGGCAAGGGGCAGGTGAAAGCGTTTGAGCCTGCCCGCGAAATAATCCTCGAGCTGGATCCGGGCGGCGGCCAGCAAAGGTGTCGGGCGGCCATTGCGAAGGCGGTTGCTTGCCGCCCACAGAAGATGGGTGATGGCGCCCGATTGCTCGAACAGTGTAAGCGCGCCGACGGGGCTTGCGACGGTCAGGCGGTAGACGGGATCGGCGCCGGTAAATCCAGACTCACGTGCCGGCAAGGGCATCGCGCAATTCCTCCGGTTCGATGAAAGGAAGCGAGCAGACCTGATTGGCACAAACGAAAGCCGCAGGCTTTCCGCCCGGCGCCGTCTTGCCGCGGGCGGGATGGCCTTCGGGCAGGTCCGTGCCGGGTGCGACCACCTGAAGGGCGAGATTGGGCTGCGCCGCAACAAAGGCCGCACGGATGAGGGCGTCGGTCGCGCCGTCGCCGCGCGTTCCGATGATGACGACCTGGACGTCATGAGCAAGAAGGTCGGCGCCATTGAGCAATGTTGCCAGCGGAAAGACGTTGCGTTCGAGCTCGCCGGAAAAGGCGCGGATCAACAGATCGGCGCGCTGGCGCCAGCGGTCTTCGGCGGTGAGCGCGAACAGACGCGCATAGGCAAGCGCCATCAGGCCATTGCCCGATGGCGTCGCGCCGTCATGGGCGGTGCGCGTGCGCACGATCAGGTTGGCGGCGTCATCGGCCGTCAGGAAATAACCGCCGCGCAAGTCACCGTAATGACGATCAAGTGTCGCGATCCAGCTGAACGCGCTTTCGAGCGCGCCGCGATCTCCGGTAACTTCATAAAGAGCGAGCGCACCGTTGATCATTGCCGCATAGTCGTCGAGGGTCGCGGGTCCGCCCTGACGACCGGCGCGGTAGGAATGGACGAGGCGGGCATGATCGGTGCCGGGCACCGCAAGACGGGTACGTACGCAATCAAATGCGGTAACGGCCGCCGAGATCCAGTCTTCTCGCGCGAAGGCCGCACCGGCGCGAGCGAGTGCCGCGATCATCAGGCCGTTCCAGTCGGCCAGGATCTTGTCGTCCCAGCCCGGACGCACGCGCGCGGCACGGGCGGAGAGGAGCCGCTTCCTCGCGGCTTCGAGGCGGGCCTCGGTCGCGGCATCCAAGGTTTCGGGATGGTCGATGCGATTGAGGATACACTTGCCTTCCCAATTGCCTTCCGGACTCACGCCGTAATATTTCTTGAACAGTGCCGTGTCCTCGCTGGCGCCCAGCACGTCGTCGATTTCGGCTTCGCTCCAGACGTAGAATTTACCTTCCTCGCCCTCGCTGTCGGCATCGAGGGTGGCTGCGAACCCGCCGCCTTCTGCGATCATTTCGCGCAAAGTCCAGTCGGCAGTTTCGGTGATACGGCGAGCGAACAGCGCATCATTGGTGGCGCCATGAACCAGGCGCAATCCATCGAGCAGCTGGGCATTGTCGTAGAGCATCTTTTCAAAATGCGGCACCAGCCATGCTGCATCGGTGGCGTAACGGGCGAAGCCGCCGCCGAGATGATCGTAGATGCCGCCCTGGCTCATCTTGCGCAGCGCGAAAATGACGGCGTCGGTCATTTCGCTGCTGCCGCTTCGCTGTCCTGCGCGCCAGAGCATCTCGAAGATCTGCACGTGCGGAAATTTCGGCGCGCTGCCGATGCCGCCGTTGACCGGATCGAATTCCTGCAGGAGACGTAACGCAACCTGATCGATGGTGCGGTCGGGAACAGCGTCGCCGGCGGCGGCTTCGCTCATGCGTGAAAGAGCATCGCGCATGGCGGCGGCATTCTTTTTCACCTTGTCGCCTTCGTTGGCAAAGGCTTCGGCGATGCGTCCGAGCAGGGCGCGAAAGCCGGGACGGCCGTATCGCGCTTCGGGCGGAAAGTAGGTGCCGCCCCAGAACGGCGTACCGTCGGGCGTCAGGAACATGGTCAGCGGCCAGCCGCCGTGTTCGCCGAGAAGCGCCAGTGCGGACTGGTAGATCGTATCGATGTCGGGGCGTTCTTCGCGATCGACCTTGATCGAGACGAAATGCTCGTTCATCACCGCCGCCGTTGCCGGGTCCTCGAAACTCTCGTGCGCCATCACGTGGCACCAGTGGCAGGCGGCGTAACCGACCGACAGGATCACCGGCTTGTTTTCGGCGCGTGCGCGGGCGAAGGCCTCTTCGCCCCACGGCTGCCAGTGCACCGGGTTATCGGCGTGTGACAGCAGGTAGGGGCTTGTTTCCTTGTCGAGCTCGTTGCGCATGCTGTGTCCGGGTAGAGGCCGGCAGGCTGGCGCCGGAACGGTGATGGGTGTAAGCGGAATGCGGGCCCGAGTCTGGGGTGGGTATGAAGGTGGCACAACCCCAAATTCCAAGTGGACTTCGGGCAGGAGAGTGCGACGTGGCCGACGATACGATTTTCGCCCTGGCCTCGGGGCAGGGGCTTGCCGGGATCGCGGTGTTCCGCATTTCAGGGCCCGGGGCCGATGGCGCCTTGCTTGCGCTGGCGGGCGCGCTGCCGCCACCGCGCAAGGCGGAACTGCGCGCCCTTCGCCGGCCCGCCGACGGGTCTTTGATCGATCAGGCGTTGATGCTTTGGTTTCCAGCACCCCACAGTTTCACCGGCGAGGATGTTGCGGAGCTGCACGTTCATGGCGGGCGCGCGGTGAGCGAGGCTCTGGCAGCGGCGCTCGGCGCGCTGCCGGGTTTGCGGCCGGCCGAGGCCGGCGAGTTCACGCGCCGGGCCTTCATTAACGGCAAGCTCGACCTGGCCGAAGCCGAAGGGCTTGCCGACCTTGTCGCCGCAGAAACCGAAGCCCAGCGCCTTCAGGCCCTTGAACAGTTTTCGGGTGGGTTGTCGCGGCGCTTCGAGGGTTGGCGCGAGACGGTCACAGGGCTTCTGGCGGAAGTCGAGGCCACCGTGGATTTTGCCGACGAGGAACTGCCGCCGGGGCTTCTTGAAGGCCTAAAACACCAGATATTGTGTTTTAAAGGTGAACTTACGCAATATATGGGGGATCGGCACCTCGGCGAGCGTCTGCGGGACGGTTTTCAGATTGCCATCCTGGGGGCGCCGAACGTCGGGAAGTCCAGTATTATCAATGTGTTAACACGCCGTGACGTGGCAATCGTTTCGGAGGTGGAAGGAACTACCCGCGACGTGATTGAGGTTCACCTCGATCTTGGCGGCCTGCCGGTCATTGTCGCCGATACCGCCGGACTGCGCGATACCGCCGACAGCATCGAGGCCGAGGGTGTGCGTCGGGCTGCCGGCCGGGCTGAGACGGCAGACCTTCGACTGATTGTCGCCGATGCCCAGACCTGGCCTCGGCTGGACCCGGCCGTCGCGCATTTCGTCGGTCCGGGTTCCCTCGTCGTGGTCAACAAATGCGATTTGGCGCCGGTTTCAGCCGATGTTTCGAAGATGGAACGGGATGTCCCCATCATCGCCGTTTCGGCCCGGACGGGGGCCGGAATCGACCGGATGCTGGGCCTGATAGAGGCCGCGCTGAGGGCCCATATGGCTGACCTGCCCGCCGCCCCGATTACCCGGGAGCGCCACCGCCGGGCACTCGCCGACGCCATTGCCGCCTTGGAACGTGCGCTGGCCTTGCCTGATGCCGGGGCCGCGCCGGAACTGCTGGCGGAGGAGTTGCGCCTTGCCGCCCGGGCGCTGGGTCGGATCGCCGGGCAGGTGGATGTTGAAGACGTCCTCGATCGCGTCTTTTCGCGGTTCTGTATCGGAAAATAGCGGCGCCTGAATGTTTCACGTGAAACATTCCGCCCCCAGATGCTTTCCCTTTGACAGGGAGAGGCCCGCAAGTAGAGTCTCGCGCCCATGAGCCACCCTCGGATCAGATACGACGTCATCGTCATTGGCGGCGGCCATGCCGGCTGCGAGGCCGCGGCCGCGGCGGCCCGCATGGGCGCTGCGACGGCATTGGTCACCCACAGGCTGGCGACGATTGGTGAAATGTCCTGCAATCCCGCCATCGGGGGTCTGGGGAAGGGCCACCTGGTGCGCGAAATCGATGCGCTGGATGGCGTCATGGCCAGGGCCATCGATCGGGCCGGGATCCAGTTCCGGGTTCTCAACCGATCCAAGGGGCCCGCCGTGCAGGGGCCGCGGGCGCAGGCAGACCGCAAGCTCTATCGGGCTGCGATGCAGGATATCCTCAAGGCACAGGCTGGTCTTGATATCGTCGAGGGCGCGGTCGAAGATCTGCGTCTGGGCCAGGACGGCAGGGTTTCCGGGGTCATTCTCGGCGATGGCCGGGAACTCGGGGCGGCCGCCGTGATTCTGACCACGGGGACGTTCCTGTCCGGGCTCATCCATATGGGTGAGGAGAAGCTCCCCGCCGGCCGGGTGGGTGAAGCCCCGGCGCTTGGGCTTTCCCGGACCCTGGCGCGCTTCGGCTTTGCCCTCGGGCGTCTCAAGACCGGCACGCCGCCGCGCCTTGATGGCCGTACCATCGACTGGCAGGGGCTTGCCAGCCAGCCCGGCGACAGCCCGCCCGAGCCGTTTTCCTATCTTACGGAACGCATCGAAACCCCGCAGATTTCCTGCGGGATCACGGCGACGACCCCGGAAACCCACGCGATCATCCGCGCCAACCTCCATCGCGCGCCGATGTATTCCGGCCAGATCAAGAGCACCGGCCCGCGCTACTGTCCGTCCATCGAGGACAAGGTGGTGCGGTTCGCCGACCGCGAGCGCCACCAGATCTTCCTGGAGCCCGAGGGTCTGGATGATCCCACCGTTTATCCCAACGGCATTTCGACCTCGTTGCCCAAGGATGTCCAGCAGGCGCTGCTGGCGACCATTCCGGGGCTGGAACGGGTTGTCATGCAGCGTCCGGGTTATGCCATCGAATACGACTACGTCGATCCCCGGGAGCTCGCCCATAGCCTTGAAAGCCGCAGAATTTTTGGGCTTTTTCTGGCCGGCCAGATCAATGGGACGACCGGCTACGAAGAAGCTGCGGCCCAGGGGATCATCGCCGGCATCAATGCTGCCCTCAGGGCGGGTGGGGGCGATCAGCCCTTCACCGTCGACAGGGCCACGGGCTACTTGGGCGTCATGATCGATGACCTGGTCACCCGGGGCGTCAGCGAACCCTACCGGATGTTTACCTCGCGGGCGGAATACCGCCTGCTCCTGCGCGCCGACAATGCCGACCAGCGCCTGACCCCGGCGGGGATCGCCATCGGCTGCGTCGGCGCGGAACGCGCCAGGGTTTATGGCACAAAGGCGCAGGCCCTGAAGGCTGCCCACGAAAAGTTGCAGGGACTTGCCGCGACCTCCGCCGAGCTCGGCCGCGCAGGCTTCAAGGTCAGCGAGGACGGCACCCGGCGCAGTGCCTGGCGGCTGCTTGCCCATGACCGGGTGACGCTGGCCCGGCTCGCGGAAATATGGCCTGAAATCAGAGAGATAAGTCCACGCCTCTGGCCCCAGATCGAGGCCGACGCCAAGTACGACGTTTACGTCGCCCGCCAGCAGGCCGATATCGACGCCTTCCGCCGGGATGAATCCCTGCTGATCCCGGCCGACATGGACTATGCGGCCGTCGGCAGCCTGTCGAACGAGATCCGGGAAAAACTCAACCGTGTCCGCCCTGAGACCCTCGGCCATGCGGCGCGTATCCCTGGAATGACGCCAGCTGCGCTGACGGCTCTTCTCGCCCATGTCCGCAAGCGCCGGGATGCGGCGCGGCGCACGGCCTGCGGCTGGCCTTGCCGAAACCCGACCCCAATCCGATGACGGCCGAGGCTTTTGCCGCTGCCGTCGATGTTTCACGTGAAACATTGAGGCGCTTCGAGGCCTATGCCGAGGCCTTGGTCAAATTCCAGAAGACCATCAATCTTGTCTCGCCCGACACTCTGCGTGATTTGTGGCGCCGCCATTTCCTGGATTCCGCCCAGCTTTACCGCTATCTGCCGCCGCCGGGCGGGGCCGGGGTGCCTCGGGTTCTTTTGGATTTCGGCTCAGGAGGGGGATTTCCCGGCCTTGTCCTGGCGATCATGGCAGATGCGGGCAACCAGCCCCTGACCGTGCACTTGGTCGAATCCGATGCTCGCAAATGTGCCTTCCTGCGCGAGGCAGCCCGCCTTGCCGGCGTCCGGGTGGAGGTCCATAACGCCCGGGTTGAGGACCTGGAAGCCTTTCCCGTCGATGTCATCAGCGCCCGGGCAGTCGCGCCTATAGATAAAATTCTCGCGGTAATTCAGGGATTTATAGGGCAAGGGCATGATAATCTCTCGCTCTTGTTGCTGAAGGGCCGGCAGTCGGGGGAAGAATTGACCGCTGCCGGCAAAAATTGGACAATGGAAGTTGAGAGCTTTCCGAGCCTGACCGAGGCCGGGGCCAGCATCCTCCGCCTGACGGATATCCGCCGTGATTAGTTCCGTTTCCGAAACTACCTTGCCGGGTACCGGCGCCCCCGCCGCGGTGGAAGCGTCGGACGACGGCCTTGCGCGCGCTTCGGCGCGCCGTCCGCGGGTGCTCATCATCGCCAACCAGAAGGGCGGCGTCGGCAAGACGACCACCGCCATCAACCTGGCGACGGCCTTGGCCGCCGTCGGTTCAAGGGTGCTGGTGGTCGATCTCGATCCCCAGGGCAACGCATCGACCGGGCTTGGCGTCGGCCATAACCGGCGCGAGCGCGGCACCTATGACCTGCTGATCGGTCGGGCGAGCGTGCATGAAGCGACCCAGCACACCGATGTGCCCAATCTCGATCTCGTGCCGAGCACGGTCGACCTCGCCGGGGCAGAGCTGGAACTGATCGACATGGACCGGCGCGAGTATCGTCTGCGCGATGCCCTGACGACGGTGGCCTCAGACTACGATTACGTGCTGGTGGACAGCCCGCCGTCGCTGAACCTTCTGACCCTCAACGGACTCGTCGCCGCCGATGCCGTGCTGGTGCCGTTGCAATGCGAGTTCTTCGCGCTCGAGGGTCTGACCCATCTTCTGCGCACGATCGATCGCATCAAGCGCAATCTCAATCCGTCGCTCGACCTGCAGGGCGTCGTGCTGACCATGGCGGACGGGCGCAACAACCTGACCAACATGGTGGCCGCCGACGTGCGCGGGTTCCTCGGCGAAAAAGTTTACAACACCGTCATTCCACGCAACGTCCGCGTTTCCGAAGCGCCGTCGCACGGCAAGCCGGTGCTGCTCTACGACCTGCGCTGCCCGGGCTCTCAGGCCTATATCCAGCTCGCGCGCGAAGTCATCCGGCGGGAGGCCGAGAATCATGAGTGACCAGAGCGGACAGGGACGCGAGAAGCGCAATCTCGGACGCGGCCTTGCTGCGTTGTTCGGTGAGGAAAAAGAGGACTACGCCGAACTCGACCGCGTGCGCACGACGCGCAAGGTTGCCGTCGGCCAGTTGCGACCGGGCCGCTTTCAGCCGCGCCGTCGCTTCGACGACGAAGCGCTCGGCACTCTCGTCAATTCGATCCGCGAAAAAGGCGTCCTGCAACCACTGCTTGTAAGGCGGCTTGAAGGCGAAGCCGACCAATTCGAGATCATCGCGGGCGAGCGCCGCTGGCGTGCCGCGCAACTGGCGCAGGTGCATGAACTTCCCGTCGTCGTGCGCGAGCTTTCCGATGCCGAAGCGCTGGAAGTCGCGCTCGTTGAAAATATCCAGCGCCAGGACCTGACGCCCCTTGAAGAGGCCGAGGGTTACCAGCGGCTGATGGCGGAATTCTCCCACACCCAGGAAGACCTCTCGCGTGCCGTCGGCAAGAGCCGATCGCACGTTGCGAACATGATGCGGCTTCTCAATCTGCCGGAAAAAGTAAAGTCGATGCTCGACGACGGCCGCCTGTCGGCGGGCCACGCGCGCGCGTTGCTCAATGCACCGGATCCGCTCGCCATTGCCGAAGAGGTCGTGGCGAAAGGCCTCAGCGTGCGCGAAACCGAACGTCTTGCTCAGTCAGGCAAGACGCCGCGGGCGCGCAAGTCGGGCGCGAAGAAATCAGCAATGCCGGCAACGGCGAAGGACGCCGACACGCGTGCGCTCGAGCGCGACCTGTCGCTGCTGCTTGGTCTCAAGGTATCGATCGAT
This sequence comes from Alphaproteobacteria bacterium, assembly GCA_030831315.1. GTDB lineage: Bacteria > Pseudomonadota > Alphaproteobacteria > SMXQ01 > SMXQ01 > WHSO01. The sequence goes on along the minus strand of JAURLI010000030.1, from coordinate 3,860 downwards.
CTGAAAGGCGAGACGGGCGATATCTCGATCCACTTCGAGACGCTGGAACAGCTCGACGATGTGCTGCATCGCCTGAAGCGCGATCCCCAGGCACGCCCGGGAAACTAGGACACGTCAGCCGCGCCGCGCGCGCCGCCCGGCAACCGCGATCTGCATCATCGCCCGCGAGCAGATCAGCTCGGCCGGCATGCCGGTCGTCTTGCAACGCAGTTCCGCATCCGACAAAAGCGCCAGCGCATCTTCAACCTGCCGCGGGGGCCATGCCCGTGCCTGGGCGCGGAACCGGTCGGCGACCTTGAAAAAGGGTGGCGGTTTCAGGGTCTTGATCGCACCGTCCATGTTCGCGCCCTGGGCAACCGCGCCGGTGACCTGGTGCAGGCGCTGCATATGCCGCATGGCGGCGCGGATCACGGTGATTGGGTTGACCCCGTCACGGAACGCCCGCGCCAGCGACGTATCGAGGATATCGAGATCGCCGCCCGCGGCCGCGAAAACAGCCTGATCGAGATCGGTGGCGGAAGCATCACCGATGACGGCGATACAGTCATCAAGGGTCACTTCGCTACGCCCTGCACAGTAGAGCGAGAGCTTTTCAAGCTCGCCCCGGGTCACGCGCCGGTCGGCGCCAAGATGCTGGACGAGCCATCCCAGAGCGTCGGTGTTCGCGCGGAGCTTTTGCTTGCGCAAACTATCGGCAATGAGATCTTCAAGCGTTCGCCCGTCATCGAGGTAGCAGGGAAGCGCTGCCGCCGCCTTGTCGTCTTCGAACAGCTTGCGCAGGCGGGAACGCGGGCTGAGCTCGCCCGCCTCGACGACGATCAACGACGGCGCCGGCGCCGCACCCGCGCCAAGGACTTCGAGGGCGGCTTTCAGCGTCGCCGCATCGCCGTCGCCCGCACCGCGCAAGCGAACCACGCGTCGGCCGCCGCCAAAGGCGAGTGATGCCGCTTCGTCCAGGAGGCGGGCAGGATCGGACTTGAGATCGGTGGGCGTGATCTCGGTGACGAGAAAGGGATCGTCGGTGCGCCCGGCAATGACGCGGGTGAGCGTTTCGGCCCGTTCGCGGGCAAGGCCTTCGTCGGGGCCATAGATCAGAACCGCGGCGATTTCGTCGCCGGGCTTGCGCAGGAAACCGTCGATGCCGCGCGGCGCGATCTTCATGGCTTCACGCGGCGCGCCGTCACACCTTGTCCTTGCGGCTTTTCAGAACGACCGCGACACGGGTGGCAATGTTGTTGGCAAGGGTGCGCGCGGCGCGGCGTATGGCGTCCTGTTCGGAAGCGACGGTGGCGAAGCGCTGCTCAAGAATGTTGTAACTCGCGGTACTGAGCGCGCGGCCCTTGAACACTTCCTTGCCGTCACCGGCAGTGCGCAGTGTCAGAAACGCGGTCAGCGTCAGGTTGACCCGCGTCGCGGTGCCATCGCGCCGCACGCCGAGATTTTCCGAAGAGCGCACCAGATTTATATCGAGCAGGTATCGCGTTTCGCGGCGGCGGCCGTCGGGGTTGAAGCTCTCTTGCAGGTAATTGCGAAGGATCTGGCCTTCGCGTTCGGAGATCACCGGCAGCTGCACAGTGTCGAGGTCGGCGGCGTTGACGGCGCCCGCGCCGCGACCGTAAAGCGGCTGGAAACCGCAGGCGGCCAGCAGCAGGCACAGTCCCGCGAGCGACAGCAGTCGCTGCGCGTTACGCCACGACATTGACGATCCTGTTCGGTACCACGATCACCTTTTTCGGCGCCTTGCCCGACAGCACGGCCTGCACCCCCGGCACGGCCAGCGCCGCCTGCTCGGCGACTGCCTTGTCGGCATCGCGCGCGAGCTCGATGGTGCCGCGCAGCTTGCCGTTGACCTGCACCGCCACGGTAACGGTGGCATCGGCGACCAGCTTCGCCTCCGCCTGCGGCCAGGGAACGTTGACCAGCATATCCCGGTGGCCCAGCATCTTCCAAAGCTCTTCGGCGATGTGGGGAATGGTCGGTGCGGCCAGCCGCATCAGCATTTCCAGCCCTTCGCGGCGGACCCAGCGGGTCGCCTCGTCATCGCCCGCGATATCGGCCACCGCATTGGTCAGTTCGCGCAGGCGGGCAACCATGCGGTTGAAATGCAGGCGCTCGATATCGTCAGTCGCATCCTTGATCGCCTTGTGCACGATGCGTCGTGCCTCGAAAGCAGGGCCGCTACAGCCGTCCGCCGCGACGGCAGCGGGGGCCGGCGTGCCGGGCGCCGGCAGGTCGGGCACCGCGTCTTCGACCATGCGCCACAGGCGGCCGAGATAGCGCCAGGCGCCGTCGATGCCGGAATCGGTCCAGTCGAGGTCCCGTTCGGGTGGGCTGTCGGAAACGATGAACAGACGCACCGTATCGGCGCCGTAGGAATCTATGATGGTCTGCGGATCGACGACGTTCTTCTTTGACTTCGACATCTTTTCGGAACGTCCGATCGCGACCGGACTGCCGTCGGAAACCTTCACTGCATTGGCTACCGATTCGCGACGGATTTCTTCCGGGTACAGCCACTTGCCAGCGCCGTCGCGATAGGTTTCGTGACACACCATGCCCTGGGTCAGAAGGCCGTCGAAAGGTTCACCGATGCCGATATAGCCGCAGGCCTTCATCGCGCGGGTAAAGAACCGAGAATAGAGAAGATGCAGAACCGCGTGCTCGATGCCGCCGACATATTGGTCGACCGGCAGCCAGTAATCGGCGGCCTTGCGGTCGAAGGGATCGTTGGCGGCGGGCGAGCAGTAACGCGCGAAGTACCACGACGATTCGAAGAACGTGTCGAAGGTATCGGTTTCGCGCTCGGCATCCTTGCCGCAGGCGGGGCACTTGACGTGCTTCCATGTCGGATGGCGGGCGAGCGGATTGCCCGGCGCATCGAAGGTGACGTCCTCGGGCAGGCGCACCGGAAGATCTTTCTCCGGTACCGGCTGCGGTCCGCAATCGCCGCAGTGAATGATTGGGATCGGGCAGCCCCAGTAACGCTGGCGGGACACGCCCCAGTCACGGAGCCGATAGGTGATCTCGGCCTTGCCCTGGTTGCTCGCTTCAAGACGTCGGTTGGCCTCGGCCTTGGCCTCGGTGACGGCGAGCCCGTCGAGGAAGTCCGAATTGGCGAGGCGGCCGTCGCCGGAATAGGCCTCATCGCCGACCGTGAAGGCCTTTGCGTCTTCGCCTTCGGGAATGACGACGGGGCGCACGGGCAGGCCGTACTTGCGCGCGAAATCGAGGTCGCGCTGGTCGTGCGCCGGGCAGCCGAAGATGGCGCCGGTGCCGTAGTCCATCAGGATGAAGTTGGCGACATAGACCGGAAGCGTCTGCCCTTCGATGAACGGATGCGCCGCGACGAGGCCGGTGGCGATGCCCTTCTTTTCGGCTTTCTCGATCGCCTCTTCCGAAGTGCCGAGGGCGTTGCATTCGGTGATGAAGGCGGCAAGGGCCGGGTCCTTGGCCGACAGCGTCTCGGCCAGCGGATGGTTGGGCGAAATGGCGACGAAGGCGGCGCCGAACAGGGTGTCGGGGCGCGTCGTGAAGACTTCCAGGTTGCCGTCAAAGCCCGCGGGCAGCGGGGTCTTGTCGGCAGACAGCTTGAAGCGGATGCGGGCACCTTCGGAACGCCCGATCCAGTTTTCCTGCATGATGCGCACGCGTTCGGGCCAGCGTTCCAGCGTCGCGAGATCGTCGCGCAGCTCGTCGGCGAAAGCGGTGATCTTCAGGAACCACTGGGACAGCTTGCGCTTTTCCACGGGCGCGCCGGAGCGCCAGCCCTTGCCGTCGATCACCTGTTCGTTGGCCAGCACCGTGTGATCGACAGGATCCCAGTTGACCCAGGATTCGCGACGGTAGGCGAGGCCCGCTTT
>JAURLI010000029.1 GCA_030831315.1 Alphaproteobacteria bacterium | reverse complement strand
GTCCTGTTCGACGTCGTTCAGGGCATGCCCCAGGGCAAGGCGCTCGACCTCTCCCAGTCGGCGCCGATCGAAGGCTTCAATGCCAGCATCAAGGGCGCCAACGCCTATAGCGCGATCAAGGGTTCCGATGTCGTCATCGTCACCGCCGGTATCGCCCGCAAGCCGGGCATGAGCCGCGACGACCTGCTCGGCATCAACTCCGGCATCGTCGAGACCGTCGGCAAGGCGATCAAGCAGTATTGCCCCAAGGCCTTCGTCATCGTCATCACCAACCCGCTCGACGTCATGGTCGGTGTGCTGCGCGACGCCTCGGGCCTGCCGCATAGCCGCGTGGTCGGCATGGCCGGCGTGCTCGACTCGGCGCGCTTCCGCTATTTCCTCGCCGAGGAGTTCAATGTCTCGGTCGAAGACGTGAATGCCTTCGTGCTTGGCGGCCACGGCGACACCATGGTGCCGCTGCCGCGTTATTCGTCGGTCGGCGGCGTACCGCTGCCCGTCCTGGTCAAGATGGGCTGGACCACCCAGAAGCGCATCAACGACATCGTTCAGCGCACTCGTGACGGCGGTGCCGAAATCGTGGCGCTGCTCAAGACCGGCTCGGCCTTCTATGCCCCGGCTTCGGCGGCGATCCAGATGGCGGAAAGCTATCTCAAGGACAAGCGCCGGGTTCTGCCCTGCGCGGCCTACCTCAAGGGTGAGTACGGGGTTAAGGGCCTTTACGTCGGCGTGCCGGTGGTGATCGGCGCCAAGGGCGTTGAAAAGATCATCGAAATCCCGATGACGCCCGCGGAAAAGGCCGAGTTCCTCAAGTCGGTCGGCGCCGTCAAGCAGCTGTCGACGGACCTCGCCAAGTTGCGCAAGAAAGCCAAGGGCAAGGGCCGGAAATAGGCAGTCAAAACCTTGGAAATTCGGGGTTTTTTATCCCATCTTTCCGGGGTTAACGGTTGCGAAAGGCGTTTCGGGTGATAGATTAACCATGCTTTCGGACGGAACCACTTCCGCGCCGGGCCCGTATCGCTGGCAGTAACGGCCGAAGATGAATATTCACGAATATCAGGCGAAGAGCCTTCTTGCGAAATTCGGTGTCGCCGTCCCCAAGGGCGGTGTCGCTTATACGCCGAAAGAAGCAGAACGCATTGCCAAGGATCTTGGCGGCGCCGTCTGGGTCGTCAAGGCCCAGATTCACGCAGGCGGCCGTGGCAAGGGCGGCGGCGTCAAGGTCGTGAAGTCCCTCAAGGACGTCCGCGACAGCGCCAAGAAGATGCTTGGCATGAATCTGGTCACGCACCAGACCGGCCCCGAAGGCAAGGAAGTCAAGCGCGTCTATATCGAGGAAGGCTGCGACATCGCGCGCGAGCTTTACCTCGGCATTCTCGTCGATCGTGCCGCCGGTCGCGTCACCATGATGGCGTCCACCGAAGGCGGGGTCGAAATCGAGACCGTGGCCGCCAAGACCCCTGAAAAGATTCTCAAGGTCGCCATCGACCCGGCCACCGGCATGCAGCCTTTCCATGCGCGCCGCCTCGCCTTCGGCCTGGGCCTTTCGGGCGATCAGGTGAAGAACGCCGTGCGCTTCATGCTGTCGCTTTACAACGCCTTCATGTCGCTCGATGCGTCGCTTGCCGAAATCAATCCGCTGGTCATCACCAAGCGCGGCGATGTGCTGGCGCTCGATGCCAAGATGAACTTCGACGACAATTCGCTGTTCCGCCACAAGGACATCCAGGAACTGCGCGACGAGGACGAAGAAGACCCGGCCGAGCTCGAGGCCTCCAAGCACGATCTCAACTACATCAAGCTCGACGGCAACATCGGTTGCATGGTCAACGGCGCCGGCCTCGCCATGGCGACGATGGACATCATCAAGCTTTACGGCGGCTCGCCCGCCAACTTCCTCGATGTCGGCGGCGGCGCCACGCGCGAACGCGTGACCACCGCTTTCAAGCTGATCCTGTCGGATCCCAATGTCGAAGGCATTCTGGTCAACATCTTCGGCGGCATCATGCGTTGCGACGTCATCGCCGAAGGCGTCGTCGCCGCGGCGCGCGAGGTCAGCCTGCACGTTCCGTTGGTGGTCCGTCTCGAAGGAACCAACGTGGAATTGGGCAAGAAGATCCTGAACGAATCGGGCCTCGCCATCGTGTCGGCAGACAATCTCGCCGATGCCGCGGAAAAGATCGTCGCCCAGGTGAAAGAGGCTCGCTAATGGCGGTTCTGGTCAACAAGAAGACCAAGGTCATCTGCCAAGGCTTTACCGGGGCCCAGGGCACGTTCCATTCGGAACAGGCGATTGCCTATGGCACCAAGATGGTCGGCGGTGTCACCCCGGGCAAGGGCGGCTCCAAGCATCTCGACCTGCCGGTGTTCGATACCGTTGCCGCTGCCGTGGAAAAGACCGGCGCCAACGCGTCCGTCATCTACGTGCCGCCGCCCTTCGCGGCCGATGCCATCCTCGAAGCGATCGACGCCGAAGTCGAACTCGTCGTGTGCATCACCGAGGGCATCCCCGTTCTCGACATGGTGCGCGTCAAGCGCGCTCTCGCCCATTCCAAGACCCGTCTGATCGGTCCCAACTGCCCGGGCGTCATCACGCCCGACGAATGCAAGATCGGCATCATGCCGGGCCACATCCATTCGCGCGGCAAGGTCGGCATCGTGTCGCGTTCGGGCACCCTGACCTACGAAGCCGTCGCCCAGACGACGGCCGCCGGGCTCGGCCAGTCGACCTGTATCGGCATCGGCGGCGATCCCGTGAACGGCACAAATTTCGTGGAATGCCTTGAAATGTTCCTGGCCGACGACGAAACCAAGGGCATCGTCATGATCGGCGAAATCGGCGGTTCGGCCGAGGAAGACGCTGCGGCCTTCTACAAGAAAGCCAAGAAGAAGAAGCCGATGGTTGGCTTCATCGCCGGCGTCACGGCCCCGCCGGGACGCCGCATGGGCCATGCCGGCGCGATCATCGCCGGCGGCAAGGGCGGTGCCGGTGACAAGATCGAGGCAATGAAATCCGCCGGGATCAAGGTTGCGGCCTCGCCGGCCGCGCTCGGCAGCACCATTGCCAAGGCCCTGAAAGGCTAAGCATTTATTAGGTTTGCTCTGGTATCCGATGATGGGACCCGCAGGCCTTGCGCGGTCCGCCGGTGTTTTGGGAAGGGCGGCAGGGGCCGCTGTAGCCGATGGCAGCGAATAGAGACGAACTGAGCTTTCTCTCCGGGGGCAATGCCGCCTTCGTCGAGGGTCAATATGCGCGTTTCCTGAAGGACCCGGCCAGCGTCGATGCGGGCTGGGCGGCTTTCTTCCGGGGCCTGCAGGACGATGCCGGTGCCGCCATGCGCACCATCGACGGTGCCAGCTGGGCACCGCCGCGCGCCAAGCGTCCGATCCCGGGCGCCCCGCCCGCCGAGGCCGAAGCCCAGCCGAAGAAGGCAGCGCCGGCGCCGGCCATGGACGCGGCCGCGGTGCGTGCCGCAACCCTCGATTCGATCCGCGCCCTGATGATGATCCGCGCCTACCGCGTGCGCGGCCATCTCGAAGCCAACCTCGATCCGCTCGGCCTGAACAAGGTCGAGGCCCATCCCGAGCTTGATCCCGCGTCCTACGGCTTTACCGAGGCCGACTACGACCGCCCGATCTTTATCGATCACGTGCTGGGTCTGGAAACCGCCACCTTGCGCGAAATTCTCGCCGTCGTGCGTGCGACATACTGCGGCAAGGTCGGCGTCGAATTCATGCATATCCAGGTACCGGAAGAAAAAGCATGGATCCAGGCCAATGTCGAAGGCACGCGCAACCAGCAGGCGTTTACCGCCGACGAGAAGCGCGCCATTTTTCACCACCTCGTGCGCGCGCAGGAATACGAGCGCTACCTGCATGTGAAGTTCACCGGCACCAAGCGTTTTGGCTCCGACGGCGCGGAAGCGATGATCCCGGCGCTGGAAGAAATCATTCACACGGCGCGGCGCAACGGCGTCGAGGAAATCATCTTCGGCATGCCGCACCGCGGCCGCCTCAACGTGCTTGCCAACGTCATGGGCAAGCCGTACACGGCGATCTTTTCCGAATTCCAGGGCAACGCCGCCAACCCCGAGGACGTGCAGGGTTCGGGCGACGTGAAGTATCACCTCGGCACCTCGGGCGACCGCGAATTTGACGGCGAAAAGCTGCACCTGTCGCTCAATGCCAACCCCTCGCACCTCGAAGCGGTCGATCCCGTCGTCGTCGGCAAGGTGCGCGCCAAGCAGAACCTGCGCCGCGACTTCGTGCGCGAAAAGGTCATGGGCATCCTGATGCACGGCGACGCCGCTTTCGCGGGCCAGGGCCTGGTGCACGAAACTTTCCTGCTATCGGACCTGAAGGGTTACCGTTCGGGCGGCACCGTCCACCTGATCGTCAACAACCAGATCGGCTTCACCACGGCGCCGGTCTACAGCCGGTCCTCGCCTTATCCCTCCGACGTCGCCAAGGCCGTGCAAGCGCCGATCTTTCACGTCAACGGCGATGACCCCGAAGCGGTCGTTCACGTTGCGCGCCTCGCTACCGAATACCGCGCCCGCTTCAAGAAGGATGTGGTCATCGACATGTTCTGTTATCGCCGTTTCGGCCATAACGAAGGTGACGAGCCATCCTTCACCCAGCCGCTGATGTACCAGCGCATCGCCAGCCACCCGACCGCGGTCGATGTCTACGCCAAGCAGCTGATCGCCGAAGGCGTGATGACCGAGGACGAAACACAGGCCGAGATCGAGGCCTTCCGCAGCCGCCTCGATTCCGATTTCGAGGCCTCCAAGACCTTCAAGCCGAACAAGGCCGACTGGCTGGAAGGCGTCTGGACCGGTTTTGAGACGGCTTCGGGCGACGACCGGCGCGGGGACACCACCGTCGATCTGGACCGCCTGCGCGAGATTGGCCGGGCTCTGACGCGGCTCCCTGAAGGCTTCAACGTGCATCCGCGCATCCAGCGTATCCTCAAGCAGAAAGAGGAGATGATCGAGACCGGCAAGGATCTCGATTGGGCGATGGCCGAGGCGCTGGCTTTCGGAACGTTGCTGACCGAAGGCACGCCGGTGCGTCTGTCGGGCCAGGATTCTGGCCGCGGCACGTTCTCCCACCGTCACGCGGTGCTGACCGATCAGGAGACCGAGGAGCGCTTCGTCCCGCTGACCCAGCTTTCGCCCGATCAGGCCCTTTGCGAAGTCATCGACAGCCCGCTGTCGGAAGCGGCGGTGCTGGGCTACGAATACGGCTATTCAATTACCGATCCCAATTCCCTGGTGTTGTGGGAAGCGCAATTCGGCGATTTCGCCAACGGCGCCCAGGTCATCATCGACCAGTTCATCTCGTCCGGTGAAACCAAGTGGCTGCGCATGTCGGGTCTCGTCATGTTGCTGCCCCACGGCTACGAGGGCCAGGGGCCGGAGCATTCCTCCGCCCGCCTCGAGCGTTACCTGCAGATCAGCGGTGAAGACAATTGGCAGGTCGTCAACTGCACGACGCCGGCGAACTTCTTCCATGTCCTGCGCCGCCAGGTGCGCCGCAACTTCCGCAAGCCGCTGGTCGTCATGACGCCGAAGTCGCTGCTGCGCCACAAGCTCTGCGTGTCCGACCTCGCCGATCTCGGCCCCGGCACCAGCTTCCACCGCGTTTTGGGCGAAACCGAAAAGCTGGTCGCCGACGACAAGGTGAAGCGGGTCGTGCTGTGCAGCGGCAAGGTCTATTACGACCTGCTGGCCGAACGCACGACGCGCGGCATCAAGGACATCGCGCTGGTCCGTGTCGAACAGCTTTATCCCTTCCCGGTGCGTTCGCTTTCGGCGCAGTTGTCGCGCTATCGCAATGCCGACGTCGTCTGGTGCCAGGAAGAGCCATGGAACATGGGCGCCTGGACCTACGTCGACCGCCGCCTCGAAGACCTGCTCAGCACTCTCGACGTCAGCGCCAGCCGTCCGGGTTACGCGGGCCGCACCGAAGCGGCGGCAACCGCGACCGGCCTCCTGCGCCGTCACAACGCCCAGCAGGCCGAACTGATCGATGAGGCGCTGACCGTGCGCGAGGATGCGGGTCGCCGCGCCGCGCGCGCCGGCGCCCGTTCACCGGAGGAAACCGAACGCACCCGGGCGCGCGTGCGCAGCGCGAGCGCTGCGCTCCGTGCGTCGGGCAAGAGCACCCGCTCGCGCCCCTCCACCACAAAGAAGGTGAAGTAACATGGCTGTGGACATCGTCGTTCCCGCCCTCGGCGAATCCGTGACCGAGGCAACCGTCGCCAAGTGGTTCAAGTCCGCGGGCGAAGCGGTGGCCATGGACGAGCCGTTGCTCGAGCTCGAAACCGACAAGGTCTCGGTCGAGGTCAATGCCAAGGCCGCGGGCGTGCTGTCGGAAATCGTCGCCGATGCCGGGGCCGAGGTTGAAGTCGGCGCCGTTCTCGGGCGCATCGACGAAGGCGGAAAGGCCGCTGCGAAGCCCGCTGCCGCCGCACCGGCTCCCGCCCCGAAGCCTGCCGCAGCCGCTACTGCGCCCGCACCCCAGCCCGCGCCAGCAGCGGCCCCCGCAGCCGACATGGCATTGGCGCCCGCAGTGCGCAAGCTGGTCGAGGATAACGGCCTCGATCCCGCGAAGATTCCCGCTTCCGGCAAGGATGGCCGCCTGACCAAGGGCGATGTGCTGGCCTTCATCGAAAAGGGCGCCGCCGCGCCAGCCCCCGCCGCCGCCCCGGCCGCAAAAGCCCCGGCCTCCCCGCGCGAGCTTGGCCCGCGCGAAGAGCGCGTGAAGATGACGCGCCTGCGCCGGCGTATCGCCGAGCGCCTCAAGGAAGCGCAGAACACCGCCGCCATGCTCACCACCTTCAACGAGGCGGACATGAGCGCAGTGATGGCCCTTCGCAACCGCCTGCAGGACAGCTTCGTCAAGAAGCATGGCATCAAGCTCGGCTTCATGTCGTTCTTTGTCCGGGCCTGTGTGGTGGCGTTGAAGGAAGTTCCGGAAGTGAACGCGGAAATTTCCGGCGACGAGATCATCTACAAGAACCATTACGACTTGGGTGTTGCCGTCGGCACCGAACAGGGGCTGATCGTCCCCGTGCTCCGTGACGCCGATACCAAGGGCTTTGCCGAAATCGAGAAAGAAATCGGCGACCTCGCCAAGCGCGGGCGCGACGGCAAGCTGTCCATCGACGAGCTGACCGGCGGCACCTTCACCATCACCAACGGCGGCATCTACGGTTCGCTCCTGTCGACGCCGATCCTCAACCCGCCGCAGTCGGGCATCCTCGGCATGCATGCCATCGTCAAGCGGCCCATCGCCGTGGGTGATGCCGTCGAGATCCGTCCGATGATGAATCTTGCGCTCAGCTACGATCACCGCATCGTCGACGGGCGCGAGGCGGTGACTTTCCTCGTGCGCGTCAAGGAATGCATCGAGCAGCCCGAGCGCATCCTGCTGGATATCTGAACGGACGGACGCAATGGCCGACGAAACTTCCTTCGACCTGATCGTCATCGGCGCGGGCCCGGGCGGCTACGTCGCCGCGATCCGCGCGGCACAGCTTGGCCTCAAGACGGCCTGCGTGGAAAAGCGCGAGACCCTGGGCGGCACCTGCCTCAACGTCGGCTGCATCCCATCGAAGGCGCTGCTCAATTCGTCGCACCTTTACGAAGAGGCGGCCCACGGGCTTGAGCGTCACGGCATCAAGACCGGCAAGGTCGGCTTCGATCTTTCCGTGATGCTGGCCAACAAGGACAAGGTCGTCGGTGATCTGACAAAGGGCATCGAGTTCCTGTTCAAGAAGAACAAGGTGACCTGGCTCAAGGGCAAGGCCGAGATCGTCAAGGCCGGTTCGGTCAAGGTCACGGGCGAGGGCGGCAAGGCCGCCACCTATGCCGCGAAGAGCATCATGATTGCCACCGGTTCCGATGTTGCGCGCATTCCCGGCGTCGAGATCGACGAAAAGCGCATCGTGTCGTCCACCGGCGCGCTGGCGCTGGCGGCGGTGCCGAAGCATCTCGTCGTCATCGGCGGCGGCGTGATCGGGCTTGAACTCGGCTCGGTCTGGCGCCGCTTGGGTGCCGAGGTCACGGTGATCGAATACCTCGACACCATCCTGCCCGGCATGGACGGCGAAGTGGCGAAGCAGATGACCCGCTCCCTCACCAAACAGGGTTTCAAGTTCCGCCTCGGCTCCAAGGTGCTGACGGCCAAGTCCTCGGACAAGGGCGTTGCGCTCCGAGTCGCGCCCGCCAAGGGTGGCGACGGCGAGGACATCACCTGCGATGTCGTGCTGGTTGCGGTCGGCCGGGTGCCTTATACCCACGGCCTCGGCCTCAAATCGGCGGGCGTCGAAATGGACGAGCGCGGCCGCATCAAGACCGATGCGCATTTCCGCACCAATGTTCCCGGCATCTACGCCATCGGCGACGTCATCATCGGACCGATGCTGGCGCATAAGGCCGAAGACGAAGGCGTCGTTTGCGCCGAAATCATCGCGGGCCAGTCGGGTCATGTGAATTACGATGCCATTCCGGGCGTGGTCTATACCCACCCCGAGGCTGCTGCCGTCGGCAAGACCGAGGAAGAGCTGAAGAAAGCGGGCATCGCCTACCGTGCCGGCAAGTTCCCGATGAGCGCCAATTCACGCGCGCGCGCCAACGGCGACACCGACGGTTTCGTCAAGGTGCTGGCCGATGCAAAGACCGATCGCGTGCTCGGCGTGCATATCGTCGGCCCCGACGCCGGGACGCTGATCGCCGAGCTGGCGCTCGCCATCGAATTCGGCGCTTCCGCCGAAGACATCGCCCGCACCTGCCACGCCCATCCGACCCTCAACGAAGCGGTCAAGGAAGCGGCGCTCGCGGTTGACGGCCGGCCCATCCACATCTAGGACCCATCCATGACCATCAAGGCCAAGCGTCGGCTCTACCTCGTCGGCGGGTGGATCTTTTTTGTGCTCGGGATCCTGGGCCTGTTCCTGCCGATTCTGCAGGGTGTGCTGTTTCTGCTGATCGCGCTGGTCCTGCTGGCCAAGGCGCAGCCACGCTTTCGCCTACTCAAGCGCAAGCTGCGCCTGCATTATCCGAAATACGCCGACATGATGGACAAGGCCGAAGCGCGCGCCGCCGAACTGGCGAAGGGCCAGTTTTTCCGCAGGAAAAAACCCTGACGGTCCCCCTAAGGAAGCCTTAAGCCCTTGCGGCCATAATGCTGCCCTCGCGATTCCCGCGCCGGAGCCAGCGTGAACACCTCCCGCCAACGCCGCATTTCCCTGATTCTGGGATGGATTTTCGCCGTCCTCGGCGTGATCGATATTGTCGTGCCGCTGGTTCCCAGCGTCGCTTTCCTGATCTTCGCCATCGTTTTCCTGGCACGCTCCAAGCCGCGGTTTCGTCACCTGCGCATGGCGCTGAAACGGCGTTACCCGATGTTCCTGCGTGCCTTTGGCGAGGCGGAACTGCGTGCCGCCCAGATCGCACGCGGCGAATTCATCGATCGCCTGCGCGAGGGTTTCCAGAGGGGCCGGGAAAAGCGCCGGGTCAGCCGCCTGATGCGCCGGCGCCTGCGCCGGGCGCACGACCTCGGCCTTGCGGTCGAGCCCGATAGGCTCGCCTACGTTCCGCCCGCCGAACCCAAGCCCTAGCCACGCGCGCGCGGATGCGCGGCGCGATAGACCTCGATGATGCGCGCGGTATCGACGGCCGTGTAACGCTGGGTCGTGGACAGCGACGCGTGGCCGAGCAGTTCCTGGATCGTGCGCAAATCGCCGCCGCCCGCCAAAAGATGCGTGGCGAAGGAATGGCGCAGCGCGTGCGGTGTCGCCGTCTCGGGCAGGCCCAGCGCGCGGCGCACCTTGCGCAGCGTCGCCTGCACCTGCGAGGGCGACAATCGACCGCCGCGCTTGCCGACGAACAGCGGCCCGTCCGGGGCAGGCTTGTGCGGGCAGGCTTCCAGGTAGTCCTTGATGGCTTCCATCACCACCGGCAACAGCGGCACCAGGCGTTCCTTGTTGCCCTTGCCGACGACGCGCAGCGCCGGCCCGGCGGGCACGTCGCGTCGATCAAGGCCGAGCGCTTCACCGATGCGCAGGCCCCCGCCGTAAAGCAGCGTCAGGATGGCCGCATCGCGTTTGGCGACCCACGGTTCGTCAGCCATTTCGGCCACCGCCGCGATCGCGGAGAAGGCCTCGTCTTCCGACAGGGCCTTCGGAATGGATTTCGGCAGCTTCGGTGTGCGCAGCACCGAAATCGCACCGTTGCTGGCGACCCCGGTTTTCTCGAGGCGGCGGAAAAAGCCGCGCACGGTGGAAAGGGCGCGCGCGGTCGATGTGCGTTTGAGGCCACGATTGTTGCGCGCGGCAAGCCAGGCGCGGAAATCGGCAAGGCGCAGATCGGCGAGGGTGGCGGGGCCGAGCGGCCCGCCGCGGTGCTCGACCATGAATTCGAGGAAATCGGCCAAGTCATGGCCATAGGCGTCAAGGGTATGGACCGAGGCGCGGCGTTCATGGGCGAGCCACGCCTGCCACGCTTCGATCGCCGCGACCAGCGGCGCTTCGAGCGGAAGCCGCCCGGTCACTTCGCGGATCTTGGCAGGTCCAGCCATGTGCGGATGCACAACTCGATGACGCGCCCGAGAAAGGCGAGAAGCTCGGTGCCCTGGCCCGGATCGAAGCGCGCCGGGTCGCGCGAGGCGAGTGCGAGGATGCCGGTCGGCGCCTCGGGGCTCGCGCGCAGGCGCAATAGCGCTTCCGATTGCACAAGGCCTGAACCGGAGCCGTAAATCGCCTTTTCGCCGGTCGGAACCGTGCGCAGCAGGACGTCGCGCTCTTCGCCCAGGATCATGTCGACAGCGCCTTCAGGCAGCAGCCGGATGCCCGCCGCCGATTTGCGGTCGAAGGTGCCCGCCTGTTCAACAGCCAGCACGGCGATGTCGATGTCGAGCCGGACGGCAAGGTCGGTGGTGACGATCTCGATCATTTCCTCGAAGCTTCGTGCTTCGAGGATCGACAGCACGGCGCCGTGGATGCGGCCCTGAGAGGCGGCATTGGCCCGCACGGTGGCCAGCAGTTCGCGCTGGCGGGCATCGAGCTTCGTGCTTTCGTCGCGCAGGCGCGCGATCAGAAATCCCTGCAGGTCGGTGACGCGCTCGCCCGCATGGCGCGGGCGCGGCGTAACCGCGGCCAAGACTTCGGGATGGTCGGTCAGGTAATGGGGGTTTTCCGCAAGAAAGGCGCGGATGTCGGCCTTGGCGGGCGGGCGGGTAGCGGCCTTTTCGGGCGGCCCTGCGCCGTCCTTTGCGCGCGCGCCCGCGGGTCGCCTTGGCCGCGCCTCGCTCACTCGGCGGCCTGCGGCTTGGTCTTGCCCGCGGGCAGTTTCTGGCCGGTCTTTTCCCAATCCGCCATGAACGCGGCGAGGCCCTTGTCGGTCAGCGGGTGCTGGTAGAGCGCGCGCAGCACGCCGGGCGGCATGGTGGCGACATGGGCCCCCATCTTGGCCGCATCGATCACGTGGTTGACGCCGCGGATGGAGGCCACCAGCACCTCGGTCTTGAAGGCGGGCTGGGCATTGTAGATGGCGCAGATGTCGCGGATCAGGTCCATGCCGTTCAGGCCGATATCGTCGAGCCGGCCGACGAAGGGCGACACGAAGGTGGCGCCGGCCTTGGCGGCGAGGATCGCCTGGCCGGCCGAGAAGCACAGCGTGACGTTGACCGGGATGCCTTCGCCCGACAGCGCCTTGCAGGCCCTGAGCCCTTCGGCATTGAGCGGCACCTTGACGGTGACGTTGCTGGCGATCTTGGAGAGGTACTTGCCTTCTTCGATCATCGTCGCCGCGTCCAGCGCCGTAACTTCAGCCGAGACGGGGCCCGGAATGATCGAGCAGATTTCCGCGATGACGTCTTCGAACTTGCCGCCCGACTTGGCGACAAGGGAAGGGTTGGTGGTCGCGCCGTCGATCAGGCCGGTCGGCGCCAGGGCGCGGATTTCGGAAAGGTCGGCTGTGTCGATGAAGAATTTCATGGGTCGTCCCGGGGCAAGGTTGAATTAGGTTCGAATTCGGCGCGCGTGGAGCGGGTTCCCTTGGCTCCGTTCCGGCGCTGCGATTAAAGTGTAGCCGATGGCACCACCCCGCACCAGTTCCGATCCTGACGAAGCCGCCGCGCAAACGCGCGAAAATTCGCGCGTGCGCGTCCTGTTGCCGCTGGCCCTGCCGGGGGCGCTCGATTACCGCAGCACGGGCGCGGCCCCGGCGCCCGGCACTTTCGTGCGGGTGCCGCTTGGTGCGCGCGAACGTATTGGGGTTGTCTGGGATGACGTGCCCGACGGTGCGCCGCCGCCGCCGGAAAAACTCAAGACCATCATCGATGTCATCGATGCGCCGCCGATGGCCGCCGTAACGCGGCGCTTCGTCGACTGGGTTGCCAATTACACGGTGTCGGCGCCGGGCGCGGTGCTCAAGATGGCGATGAGCGTACCCGCGGCACTTGAGCCGCAAGCGGCGATCCCGGCCTTTGCCGCGGCCGCGGGCTGGCAGCCACCCGAAGGTTTCCGCATGACGCCCAGGCGCGAACAGGTATTGCACCTGCTGGCCGAAGGCCCGCCGCGTACCGCTGCCGATATCCGTGCCGAAACCGGTGTCAGCGCGCAGGTGATCGCGGGTCTGGCGGACGCGGGCGCGCTGGTACGCACGGGGCTTGCGCCGCCCGCCCGTTTTGCCGTGCCCGATGCAGACCGCCCCGGGCCAACGCTGACGGCGGACCAGAAAGCTGCGGCGGCGGATCTGTGCGCGGCCATTGCCGCCGAATCCTACGCCACCATCGTGCTCGACGGCGTCACCGGGTCGGGCAAGACCGAGGTCTATTTCGAGGCCATCGCCGAGGCCCTGCGGCATGGGCGCCAGGCGCTGGTCCTGCTGCCGGAAATCGCGCTGTCGGCCCAGTGGCTGGAACGCTTCGAGGCGCGCTTCGGCGTGGCACCCGCTGCCTGGCATTCGGAATTGAGTACCGCCGTGCGGCGCGACACCTGGCGCGCCGTCGCCGACGGCTCGGCCCGCGTCGTGGTTGGTGCGCGCTCGGCCCTGTTTTTACCCTTTCATAAACTGGGCCTGATCGTCGTCGATGAAGAACACGACGGTTCCTACAAGCAAGATGAAGGCGTCGCCTATAACGCCCGCGACATGGCGGTGCTGCGCGGGCACCTCGGCGCGATTCCTGTCGTGCTGGCTTCGGCAACGCCGTCGCTCGAAACCGTTGCCAATGTCGAATGGGGCCGTTACCGCCGCGTTCATCTGCCCGACCGCATCGGTGCCGCCGAACTGCCTGAGATAACCCTGGTCGACCTTCGCGCCACGCCGCCTGCGCGCGGGCGCTGGCTGGCGCCGCCGCTCGATGCGGCTCTTGCCGAAACTTTGGCGGCGGGTGAACAGGCGCTTCTGTTCCTCAACCGGCGCGGCTATGCGCCGCTGACGCTGTGCCGGGGCTGCGGCCACCGGCTCGAATGTCCCAATTGCTCGGCCTGGCTGGTCGAACATCGCGCCAGCCATCGCCTTGTCTGCCATCACTGCGGCTACGGCCTCGGCCTGCCGCCCAACTGCGCCAATTGCGGCGCCGAAGGCGCGTGGGCCGCCTGCGGCCCCGGCGTCGAGCGCGTCGCCGAGGAGGTGGCGCGTTATTACCCCGATGCGCGCCTGCGCATCATGGCTTCCGACACCCTGACCGGGCCCGCCGCCATCCGCGAGCTGGTCGCCGCCGTCACCGAGCATCGCGTCGATGTGCTGGTCGGCACCCAGGTCATCGCCAAGGGCCATCACTTTCCGCTGCTGACGCTGGTCGGCGTGATCGATGCCGATCTCGGGCTGACTGGCGGCGACTTGCGCGCGGCTGAACGCACGCACCAGCTGCTGACCCAGGTAGCGGGGCGGGCGGGGCGAGCCGAGCGTCCGGGCAAGGTGCTGCTGCAGACCTTCATGCCGGAACACCCGGTGATGGCGGCGCTGGCGCGAGGTGCCCGCGAGGAATTTCTTGGGACCGAGATGCGCGAGCGCGAGCGCGCCCACATGCCGCCCTACGGCCGGCTTGCCGCCGTCATCGTCTCGGGCCCCGACATGCGGGAGGTTGACGCCACGGCGCGCGCGCTCGGACGGGTGCGCCCCACGGACGAGGGACTGACGATTCTCGGCCCGGCGCCTGCCGCCCTCAGCCTGCTCCGTGGCCGTCACCGGCGGCGGTTCCTGGTCAAGGCCCCGCGCGGTTTCAACCTGCAAGGAGCGGTGCGCGGCTGGCTCGCCGAAGTGCGTCCGGGCAAGGGCGTGCGGGTGCAGGTCGACGTCGATCCGATGAGCTTTCTCTGACCCTCTTAACCCCTTGATCGAGCGGAAAAAAATTCCCGCCCGATTCCCTCCTTCGCTGGTTGCAACGCCCCATGTCGTATGGTACGAAAAGCGCGCCCCGAGGGGGGCGCGGCGGGCCTTGCCCGCCTTCGTTGTCGTTTTTTCTTTGCCTGTCATCGGGTTGCGCCGCTTTTAGCGGGCGCATCCAGTTTTTCGGGAGCAGATTCGAGTGCCATCCCAGTCAAAGGACGCGGGCGGCGTTGCCGGTCGGTATGCGAGCGCTTTTTACGAGCTCGCCGATGCCGACAAGGCACTGGACCGTGTCGCGGACGACCTGCGCAACCTGCGCGCCATGTGCGAACAGAGCCCCGAGCTCGCGCGCCTTGTCGCCTCGCCGGTGCTGAGCCGCGACGCCCAGGCCGCGGCCATTACTGCGCTCGCCGAAAAGACTGGCTTTCACCAGCTCACCCTCAAGTTTCTCGGCACTTTGGCGAAGAATCGCCGTCTCGGCCTGGTCCGCGACGTCATTTCCGCCTTTCTTGCCGAGCTTGCCCGCCGCCGCGGCGAGGTGACGGCCGAAGTCGTCTCCGCGATGGCGCTCAAGCCTGCATACCTCGACCGCGTGCGTGATGCGCTCGCGGCCGCGCTCGGCGCCAAGGTGGCGCTCGAGCCCCGGGTCGATGCCGCCATCATCGGCGGCCTCAAGGTCCGGGTCGGCTCCAAGATGGTGGACGCCTCGATTGCTACCAAGCTTCAGAAACTCAGGTTTTCCATGAAAGGGATCGGTTGATGGACATCCGGCCGGCGGAGATTTCCGCAATTCTCAAGGAACAGATCGCCAATTTCGGCGCCGAGGCCGAAGTCGCCGAGGTGGGCCAGGTCCTGTCGGTAGGTGACGGTATCGCCCGCGTCTACGGCCTCGACAAGGTTCAGGCCGGCGAAATGGTCGAATTCCCGGGCGGCGTCAAAGGTATGGCGCTGAACCTCGAAAACGACAACGTCGGCATCGTGATCTTCGGCGAAGACCGAGGCATCAAGGAAGGCGACACGGTCAAGCGTACCGGCGACATCGTCGACGTGCCGGTGGGCCGGGGCCTGCTCGGCCGCGTCGTGGACGCGCTCGGCAATCCGATCGATGGCAAGGGCCCGCTGACCGATGTCACGCGCTCGCGCGTCGAGGTCAAGGCGCCCGGCATCATTCCGCGCAAGTCGGTGCATGAGCCGATGCAGACCGGCCTCAAGGCCATCGACAGCCTGATCCCCGTCGGCCGCGGCCAGCGCGAACTGATCATCGGCGACCGCCAGACCGGCAAGACGGCAATCGCGCTCGACACCTTCATCAACCAGAAGCCGCTGAACGAAGGCGACGACGAATCGAAGAAGCTCTACTGCATTTACGTCGCCGTCGGCCAGAAGCGCTCGACGGTTGCGCAGATCGTCAAGACGCTCGAGGAACAGGGCGCGATGAAGTACTCCATCGTCGTTGCCGCCACCGCGTCGGAGCCCGCGCCGCTTCAGTTCCTGGCGCCCTACACCGGCTGCGCCATGGGCGAGTTCTTCCGCGACAACGGCATGCATGCCGTGATCGTATATGACGACCTTTCGAAGCACGCCGTCGCCTATCGGCAGATGTCGCTGCTGCTGCGCCGCCCGCCCGGACGCGAAGCATTCCCGGGCGACGTGTTCTACCTGCACTCCCGCCTGCTGGAACGCGCGGCAAAGATGAACGACGCCAACGGCGCCGGTTCGCTGACGGCGCTGCCGGTCATTGAAACCCAGGCGGGCGACGTGTCGGCCTACATTCCGACCAACGTGATCTCGATCACCGACGGCCAGATCTTCCTGGAAACCGGCCTGTTTTATAAGGGCATCCGCCCGGCGGTGAACGTCGGCCTGTCGGTCTCGCGCGTCGGTTCCGCCGCGCAGATCAAGGCGATGAAGCAGGTTGCCGGCTCGATCAAGCTGGAGCTTGCCCAGTACCGCGAAATGGAAGCTTTCTCGCAGTTCGCCTCCGACCTCGATGCCTCGACCCAGCGCCTGCTGGCCCGCGGCTCGCGCCTGACGGAACTGCTGAAGCAGGGCCAGTTCTCGCCCATGAAGGTCGAAGAGCAGGTGGCCTCCCTTTTCATCGGCGTGAAAGGCTATCTCGACGGTATCCCGCTCAACCGCGTCGGCGCTTTCGAGCGCGGCGCGCTGGCGGAGCTGCGCGAGAAGCACAAGGGCATTCTCGACGCCATCCGCACCGATCGCGAGATCAAGCCGGAAACGGACGAGAAGCTCCGCGCCTTCCTCGACGAATACAAGCGCACCTTCGCGGCCTGATAGACACCGATGCCGAGCCTCAAAGACCTACGCATCCGTATCTCGAGCGTGAAGTCCACGCAGAAGATCACCGCGGCCATGAAGATGGTCGCGGCGTCGAAGCTCAAGCGCGCGCAGGAGCAGGCCGAAGCGGCCCGCCCTTACGCCGAACGCATGGAGCGGATGCTCGGCTCTCTCGCTGCCGCCGTCGGTGGCAGCGCAGGCGCCCCCAAGCTGCTGTCGGGAACCGGCGCCAGCAACGTGCATCTGCTTGTCGTCGTGACCGCCGATCGCGGGTTGTGCGGCGGCTTCAACGGCCAGGTCGTGCGCGGTGCGCGTAATCTCGTCAACCGGCTCAAGGCCGAAGGCAAGGAGGTGAAAATCCTCTGCGTCGGCCGCAAGGGCCGCGACGGGCTCAAGCGCGACTTCGCCAGCCTCATCGTCGACACCATCGAAGGCCTGACCAAGCGCGAAATTCGCTTCGACGCCGCCGATGCCATCGGCACCCGTGTCGCGGGCATGTTCGCCGACGGCGAATTCGACGTCTGCACGGTCGTCTACAACCGTTTCAAGTCGGCCATCGCCCAGGAATTCACCGCCCAGCAGCTGATCCCCTTCCCGCCGCCGCCGGCACCTGCCGCGGAAGATGAGGCCAAGGCCGGACAGCCGCAGGCCGTCTACGAGTTCGAGCCGGAAGAAGAGGCCATCCTCGCCGATCTTCTGCCGCGCAATCTCGGTGTCCAGCTCTACCGGTCGCTGCTCGAAAGCTACGCCGGCGAGCAGGGCGCACGCATGGCGGCGATGGACAACGCCACCCGTAACGCCGGTGAAATGATCGGCCGTCTGACGCTCAACTACAACCGTACGCGCCAGGCAACCATTACCCGTGAAATGATCGAAATCGTATCGGGGGCGGAGGCCGTCTAGGCCCGTTCCCAGGAAAGCCAGCAGGAGCACAGCATGGCAAAGAATATTAAAGGACGGATCACCCAGGTCATCGGCGCCGTCGTCGACGTGCAGTTCGACGGCGACCTGCCGCCGATCCTGAACGCGCTGGAATGCCAGAACAACGGCAAGCGCCTCGTGCTCGAGGTCGCCCAGCACCTCGGTGAATCGACCGTCCGCACCATCGCGATGGACTCGACCGAAGGCCTGGTGCGCGGCCAGGAAGTGGCCGATTCCGGCGCGCCGATCACGGTGCCCGTCGGCCCCGGCACGCTCGGGCGCATCATCAATGTCGTCGGCGAACCGGTCGACGAACGCGGCCCGGTCAAGACCGACAAGTCGCTGCCCATTCACCGCGCGGCGCCGCTGTTCGAGGAACAGTCGACCGAAGCGGCCATTCTCGTCACCGGCATCAAGGTCATCGATCTTCTGGCGCCCTACGCCAAGGGCGGCAAGATCGGCCTGTTCGGCGGCGCGGGCGTCGGCAAGACCGTTCTGATCATGGAACTGATCAACAACGTCGCCAAGGCGCACGGCGGTTACTCGGTGTTCGCCGGTGTCGGCGAACGTACCCGCGAAGGCAACGACCTCTATCACGAAATGATGGAATCGGGCGTTATCAAGCCGGAAGGCGATTCGAAGGCCGCGCTGGTGTACGGCCAGATGAACGAGCCGCCGGGCGCGCGTTCGCGCGTCGCGCTCACCGGTCTGACGCTTGCGGAATACTTCCGCGACGAAGAAGGCCAGGACGTGCTGTTCTTCGTCGACAACATCTTCCGTTTCACCCAGGCGGGTTCGGAAGTGTCGGCGCTCTTGGGCCGTATTCCTTCGGCGGTGGGTTATCAGCCGACGCTGGCCACCGACATGGGCAACCTGCAGGAACGCATCACCTCGACCCGCAAGGGCTCGATCACCTCGGTGCAGGCGATTTACGTGCCCGCCGACGACTTGACCGACCCGGCGCCGGCGACCTCCTTCGCGCACCTTGACGCGACGACGGTGCTTTCGCGCCAGATCGCGGAACTGGGCATCTACCCGGCGGTCGATCCGCTCGACTCGACCTCGCGCATGCTTGACCCGCGCATCCTCGGCGATGAGCACTATCAGGTCGCCCGCGACGTTCAGCGCGTGCTTCAGACCTACAAGTCGCTGCAGGACATCATCGCCATCCTGGGCATGGACGAACTGTCGGAAGAAGACAAGCTGACGGTTTCCCGCGCCCGCAAGATCCAGCGTTTCCTCAGCCAGCCGTTCTTCGTCGCCGAAGTCTTCACCGGCTCGCCGGGCAAGCTTGTCGGTCTTGCCGACACGATCGCCGGCTTTAAGGGCATCGTCGAAGGCAAGTACGACGACCTGCCGGAAGCGGCGTTCTACATGGTCGGCACCATCGAAGAAGCGGTGGCCAAGGCCAAGAAGCTGGCCGCCGAGGCCGCGTAAGCGAAAAGCGAGGCTTTCATGGCCGACAAGGTCGCATTCGAACTGGTTTCGCCCGCCCGCCTCTTGTTCGCGGGCGAGGTGGACATGGTCGTGGTGCCGGGTTCCGAAGGTGACTTCGGCGTCCTGCCCAACCATTCGCCGCTGATTTCCCTGGTGCGTCCCGGCGTCATCGCCGTGCACGAGGGCGGCAAGGTGGGCAGCCGGATCTTCGTCGCCGGCGGCTTTGCCGAGGTGACGCCGGATCGCTGCACGGTTCTGGCCGAAGAGGCGGTGAACCTCGCCGATTTCGATCGCGCCAAGGCGGAAGCCCGCCTGACTGCGGCCCGCGCCAAGGTGGCGGAAGCCGAAACCGAGGCCGACAAGGCCGCCGCCCAGCGCGCCGTGAGCATCGCCGAAGCCCTGCTGGCCGCGGCTGCCTGAGCTTTTCCCCCGGATTCCCAAGTGCCTTCACGGCCGCGCGTGACAGCGGGCCGCGTCTTGCCCTTATAATGTGCGCAGGGAAGCCATCATGAAGCATTGGACATCCGCCGATATCCCCTGGGACCGCTTCGACCCCGCGCGGGTCGATCCCGATATCCTGTGCGTGGTCAAAGCTGCGGCGATGGTGGAAAAAAACTCCGCCGATTACGCATCCTATCTCCGCAACGTGTTCCCCGGTGACGACGCCTTCGCGGCGGCGGCCGACGAATGGGCGGAAGAAGAGGTTCAGCATGGCGACGTTCTCGGGCGCTGGGCGGAGCTGGCCGATCGCAATTTCGATTTCGCCGAACGTTTCGCCATGTTCAAGGACGGCTACCGCATTCCCCTTGATGCGACGGCGTCGGTGCGCGGCTCGCGTTCGGGCGAACTGGTGGCGCGCTGCGTGGTCGAGGTCGGAACCAGTTCCTATTACACCTCTCTCGCCCATGCGACCGAGGAGCCGGTGCTCAAGGCGATCTGCCTCAAGATCGCGGGCGACGAATTCCGTCACTACAAGCTGTTCTATACCCACCTCAAGCGCTACGTCGCGGCGGAAAAGCCGGGGACGCTGGCGCGCCTGCGCGTCGCCGTCGGCCGCATGCTGGAATCGGACGACGACGAGCTCGCCTATGCCTATTACGCGGGAAACAGCCATGGCGAGCCTTATGAGCGCCGGCGCAATGCCGATGCCTATGCCGCCCGGGCCTATCGCTACTACCGGCCCGTCATCATCGAGCGCGGCATCGCCATGACCTTCAAGGCGACGGGCCTCGACCCCCAAGGCTGGTTCGCCCGCGTTGCCGCGCGTGCCGCATGGCGTTTCATGGACTGGCGCCAGAAGCGCCTCGCCCGTCTCGCTGCCTGATATCCGGAAATTTCAGCCGCGTCGCGCTTCGTCTGCAAGATGGGCGAAGCGCTTGACAAGTTCGGCGTAGAGATCGCGCTTGAAGGGCACGATCAGGCCCGGAAGTTCGGGTGGCTCCACCCATTTCCACTCGCAGAATTCGGGCTTTTCCGTTTCGATGTCGATATCGCGGTCGGCGCCCAGAAAGCGCATGGCGAACCACTTCTGGCGCTGGCCGCGGTAGCGGCCCCGCCACAGTTTGCCGATCAGTTCCACCGGCAGGTCGTAGTCGAGCCAGTCTTCGGTCGCGGCCATGATTTCGGCCGCGCGCGTGCCGATTTCCTCGCCCAGTTCGCGAAACGCGGCTTCCGCCGGGTCCTCGCCCGGGTCGATGCCGCCCTGGGGCATCTGCCAGGCCTCTGAGACCATGTCGATCCGCCGTGCCACGAACACGCGCCCGTCGCGGTTGAACAGCATCACGCCGACGCAGGGGCGGTAGGGTAGGCTGGACGGATCGGGGGCGTCGGTCATGTCGTCAGTCGGGCTGGGCGTTGACCATCGCCGTGACCGGCGCCAGCGCAAATCCCTTGTCCTCGATGTCGCGCACCCAGCGGCCCACCCGGTCAAGCGTCGCCGGGAACGGCTGGCCGATGGCAACCGCGTAACCCGACACGCGGGCGATGCGCTCGATCTCGGCAAGGCGGGCGTCGATGGCATCGCGCGAGGCTTCGGCATCGATGAAGCGGTTGTTGATGACGCGAGGCAGCTGCACTTCCGTCGCGGTGCGCGCGGCGACGGAACGCAGGCTCGAGCGCGAATCGACAAACATCAACCCGCGGTCGCGCAGTTCAATCAGTACCGGGCGCAGGTGCGGCGCCGACGTGGTGAAGCGCGACCCCATGTGGTTGACGACGCCGACATATCCGCTGACGCGACCGAGCAGCGTGCGCAGGCGCGTGCGGTTCTGGTCCGCCGTCAGGCTGGTCAGCAGGGTTTCCGGGCCGGGGTCGTTGGCAGGGAAGTTGACCGGCTCCATCGGCAGGTCGAGCAGGACTTCATGGCCAGCTGCGCGGGCCAGCGCGATCCAGTGGTCGAGGCCGCGCGCGTAGGGCGAAAAGGCGAGGGTGATACCGCCCGGCAGGGCCTGGATCGCGGTCTCGGTGGCGGCGCCCGACAGGCCGAGATTGCCGATGATGATGGCGATGCGCGGGCGCTGGTCGTTGGCGTCGAAGGGCCGGCCATAGGTTTGCCAGGCCTTGCGTCCATCGGGCGCGACGCGCGGCAGCTTGCCGAGGTGCGAGGGTTCGATCAGCGCAGGATCGGGGGCCGGGGCAAGGCCCTGTGCCGGGCGCGGCAAGGCCGCGACATTGGCCGCAGGGGCCTTCGGTGCGGCGGCGGGCGGCGGGGCAGCGGGAGTTGCAGGTTTGGGTGCGGTTTCTGCAGCAGGGGCGGGCGCGGCGGGTTTGGCGGCCATCTCCGCCTTCGGCTCCGGGGCGGGCGTCGCCTCAGGCGCGGGCGTCGCTTCGGCCATTGCCTGCGGGGCTTGTGGCGCCTGGGGGGCCGCTGTCTTCGCTTCAGGCGCGGGCGCAGGTGCCGGCAGCGCGGTCACCTTGACGGTTACCGCTGCGGGCGACCCGGCGCCCTTGGGCGGCGGTCCGGAAAGCGCGAGCCAAGTCACCACGCCGGCGACCAGGGCCACGACCGCGATGACGGCGGCGGCGAGCGCGCCCAGCCCTTTGCGTCCGGCTGGCCTGTTTGGATTATCGAACGACACGTTCCGGATCCGGCTGGTATTGCGAGGTTATCGAGGCGCCGTGCACGCGGCTACTCGGTCCGGCGCCGGTCGAGGGCGATGCCGCGCAACACGCCGATGGCACGGACGAGCTGGTAATCCGTTACCTTCTGATCGTTGCCGCCGTTTTTGCCGTTCTGCGCGGCGGGCTGCTTGGCCGGGGCCTTGCCGTCCTCGGGATTGCTGAGTGCACCACGCAGGTCTTTCTCGCGGCGCTGGTCTTCGTCCGGCAGGGCGGTCAGCTGCAATTGCTCGATGACGATATCGGGGCTGATGCCCTTTGCCTGGATGGAACGGCCCGACGGGGTGTAGTAGCGCTGGGTGGTCAGACGCAACGCGCCGTGGCCGGGCAGCGGAATGATCGTCTGGACCGACCCCTTGCCGAAGCTCTGGGTGCCGAGCACGATGGCGCGGCGATGGTCCTGCAGCGCCCCGGCGACGATTTCCGAAGCCGAGGCAGAGCCGCCGTTGATCAGCACGACGATCGGCAGCCCGCCGCTGATGTCGCCCTTGCGGGCATTCCAGCGCTGGCCGTCGTCCTTCTTGCGCCCTCGGGTGGACACGATCTCCCCCTTGTCGAGGAAGGCGTCCGACACGCTGATCGCTTCCTTGAGCAGGCCGCCCGGATTGTTGCGCAGGTCGATGACCATGCCGGCCATCTTGCCCTTTACCTGCTTCTTGAGATCGGAGACGGATTTTTCGAGCCCGCTCGTCGTCTGTTCGTTGAAGGAGGTGATGCGGATATAGCCGATGTCGTTTTCCTCCACGCGCGCCTTCACCGGCGTGATCTTGATGTTGGCACGGGTCAGGGTGACGTCGAAGGGCGGCTTGCCGTTGCGGCGGATGGTCAGCTTGATGGGCGATCCGACGCGCCCGCGCATCTTTTCGACCGCCTGCTGCAGCGTCAGGCCGCGCACGGCCTGGCCGTCGATGTGGGAAATCCGGTCGCCTGCCAGAAGGCCGGCGCGCGACGCAGGCGTGTCGTCGATGGGCGAGACGACCTTGACCAGTCCGTCTTCCATCGTCACTTCGATGCCGAGCCCGCCGAACTCCCCGCGCGTCTGCACCTGCATGTCGCGGAAGGTCTTTTCGTTCATGTAGCTCGAATGGGGATCGAGAGAGGTCAGCATGCCGTTGATGGCATTTTCGATCATCTCGTCGACTTGCGGCTGCTCGACATAGTCCGAGCGCACGCGGTCGAAGACGGAGCCGAAAAGCTCGAGCTGGCGATAGGTCTCCCGCTCTTTGTCCTGTGCGGGCACGGCGGAGGACACGAGGGCGGAAGAAACGAGGACGCAGCCAACCAAGGCTACAAGGAACGCATGCTTTTTCATCCGCTGACCTTACTGTTGGGGGGCGCTGCAAGCCATGGCACGGGGTCCACGGGCTTGCCGCCCCGGCGCAATTCCATATAGAGCCTGACGGGGCCGTTGCCGCCGGACATGATGCCCACCGGTTCCCCGGCCAAGATTTTCTGACCGACGGCGGCATCGATCCGGCCGAGACCGGCAAGAAGGCTATGATATCCCTCGCCGTGATCGATGATCAAGAGAGGCCCATAGCCCCGAAACGGCCCGGAAAACACGATTTCGCCGCCGAAAGGCGCGATCACCTGGGCCCCGGGGGCGGTCGCGAAACGTACGCCCTTGGCCGCTCCGGCTTCTTCTTTCGCCCCGAAAGCGACGGCGACGCGCCCGATCACCGGCCGGGCGAGCCGGCCGCGGGCCCGTGAAATCGGCTGGCCCGGCATGATGGCGGGCGCGGCGGGGCGCGGCAGGGCGGCGACGCGCCCGTTGTCGCGGGCGCCATCGCGGGTGCTTGCGCGCGGTGGCCGGACGGCAACGCGCCTTCGTTCGCGTTCGATCCCGGCGAGCAGTTCGCGCAGGTCCTTTGCTTCGCGCGCCAGCGCCCGGGCGCGCGCCTGTGCCCTGTCTTCCTCGGCCTTGGTGCTGCGCGCGAGGCTGCGCTTCTTCTCGACCAGTGCCACCAACGATTTGCGCTTCTGTTCAAGCTTCGTCTGCTTGCGGGCAAGGGCCTTGCTGCGCGCGGCGGCCTGTTCTTCGAGGCCGGCGAGCGCCTCAAGCTCTTCGCGCAGCTTGCGTCCCTCGGCTTCCAGCTTCGGCACGGTATCGCGCAGCAGCATGGCGGCGCGCAGCGTGTCCTGCGGGGTGCGCGCATAAGCCATCAGCGCTTCAGGCGGATGCCGCGCGATGCGTTCGAGCGCGGCCAGCAGTTCGGCGAGCCGTGCGCGCCTGCCGGCCAGCCCGTCGCTGCGCGTCTTGCGCTCGGCGGCAATGTCGGAAAGATGGTCGCGCAATTCGGCAACAACCTGTTCATGGGTACGGGCTTCGGCGGCGGCGGCGACGAGCTTCTTCGCCGTGTCGGCGGCCTCGCGTTCGAGCCGTTCGGCCTCGCGCGCAAGCTCGGCGGCGCGCTTCTCGCTTTCCTTGCGGGCTTTCTCGATATCGGCAAGCTTGCCCTTGCGCTCGGGCGCGGCGTTCTGGGCCTGGGCGGCCAGCGGCGCGGCCAGAAGCGCCAGGGCCAGCAGGGCATGCGTCAGCAGGCGCCCGCCGCGGGCGGGCCGGTGACTGGCGGGGCGCCGCTCAGGCAGAGGCGCGCTCCTGTCCGGCGGCGATGCGCAGCAGCGAGGTGCCGGTCATTTCCTTGGGCTGCTCCAGCCCCATCAACGCCAGCACGGTCGGCGCAAGATCGGCGAGGCGTCCGCCGTTGACCCCGGCCACCCATTTCGGCGCATTGACGACGATCAGCGGCACGACGTTGGTGGTGTGCGCGGTATGGGGCTGGTTGAACTGGTAATCGCGCATCAGCTCGGCATTGCCGTGATCGGCGGTTACCAGCATGACGCCCCCCACCTTGGCGAGGGTCTTTTCCAGCCGCCCGAGGCAGGCATCGACGGTTTCCACCGCCTTGACCGCCGCATCCAGGATGCCCGTGTGGCCGACCATGTCGCCGTTGGCGTAATTGACGAGAATGAAATCGTATTTGCCCGATTCGATCGCTTCGACCAGCTTGTCGGTCACTTCCGGTGCCGACATCTCCGGCTGCAGGTCGTAGGTCGCAACCCGGGGCGAGGGCACGAGGATGCGATCCTCGCCCTTGCAGGGGTCCTCGATGCCGCCGTTGAAGAAGAAGGTGACGTGGGCGTATTTCTCGGTTTCGGCGATGCGCAGCTGGCGCAGGCCCGCTTCGGAAACGACCTGGCCCAGCAGGTGGTCGAGGCTCTCGGCCGGGAACAGCACCCGCATCAATTCGTTGAGGCGCGTCGAATATTCGGTCAGCGCCACGGCGACGGCGAAGGACGGCACCCGCGCGCGGGCAAAGCCGTCGAAGCCGGGGTCGAGAAGCGACAGCAGGATTTCGCGCGCGCGGTCGGCGCGGAAGTTGCCCATGAGAAGGCCGTCTCCGTCCTTGAAGCCGGCGAAACCGCCGATCACGGTGGGGGCGACGAACTCGTCGGTTTCGTTGCGCGCGTAAGCCGCCTCGACCGCGGCTCTGGCGCTGGCCGCGCGCTCGCCTTCGGCCGCCGTCATGACGCGGAAGGCGCGCTCCACCCGGTCCCAGCGCTTGTCGCGGTCCATGGCGAAATAGCGCCCGGTGACGGTGACAATGCCCGGCCCCGGCACGCCCTTGATGTCGGCTTCGAATTTCTCGAGATAGCCGAGCGCGCTCTTGGGCGGCGTGTCGCGGCCGTCAAGGTAAGCGTGAATGGCGACGGGCACCCCTGCCGCGCCGATGATGCGCGCAAGGGCCGCGATCTGGTCCTGGTGCGAATGCACGCCGCCCGGCGAGATCAACCCGCAGATATGCAGCGTCCCGCCCGAGGCCTTCATGCGGGCAATGGCGTCGTTCAGCACCGCGTTTGCGGCGAGGCTGCCGTCGGCGATGGCCGCGTCGATGCGCGGCATGTCCTGCATGACCACGCGCCCGGCGCCGAGGTTCATGTGACCGACTTCGGAATTGCCCATCTGTCCAGGCGGCAGGCCGACGTCCAGCGCCGAGGCCTGCACCACCGCCATCGGCAGGTCATCCACGAAGTGGCGCCAGACCGGGGCTTCCGCGCAGCAGATGGCGTTGTCTTCGCATTCGGCGCGTTCGCCCCAGCCATCGAGGACGCAAAGGACAACGGGGCGGGGACGGTTCTGGGCGGGGCTGGTCATCGCTGACGCTCTACTCCGGGTACTGGAAAACGGGGATTTTCCGGGCGCCCGCGGGCGGCCGAAGGTTGCCCGGAACCTAGCGCGTTCGGAGACTTGGCTCAAGCACAGGCGGCTCAAACACGGACGGCTCACGCCTCCGCCGCGCGGTCAGCGCCCGGGCGGCGGGCCTTCGCGGTGATAGGGATGGCCGGCCAGGATCGATTCCGCGCGGTAGATCTGTTCGGCCAGCATGGTGCGCACCAGCATGTGCGGCCAGGTCATGGCGCCGAGCGACAGCACCGCATGGGCGGCTTCGAGGACGCTGGCCGCAAGCCCGTCGGCGCCGCCGATCACGAAGCAGACCGCTTCGGTCCCGGCATCGCGCTGGCGCCCGAGATGGCGGGCGAGGACGGCACTCGACATCGCCTTCCCCGTTTCATCCAGCGCGATCAGGTGCGCGCCTTTGGGAACGCGGGCCAGCAGCAATTCCGCCTCGCGGGCGACGCGTTCGCGGGGCGCGAGTTTCTTCTTTTCCTCGACCTCGATCAGTTCGGGGGCGGGACGCAGGCGCTTGGCGTATTCATCGTAGAGCGCGCGCTCGGCCGAGGCGCGAAACCGCCCGACCGCGACGATGACGGTTTTCACCGCGGGCCCCCGGGCCTAGAGGCGGCGGGGATCGGCATCCTCGTCATCGGGGGCAATGGCGGCACCCCACATCTTTTCAAGATTGTAGAGCTGGCGCGTTTCCGGACGGAACAGGTGCACGACCACGTCGCCCTGATCGACCAGCACCCATTCGGCGCTGTTCAGGCCTTCGACCGGGGGCGATACGCCGGCGGCGGACTTGATCTTGTCGCGCAGGTGCTGGGCCATGGCGCCGATGTGGCGCGGGTTGCGGCCCGACGCGATGACCAGGTAATCGGCCATCACGCTTTTCCCGGCAAGATCGATCACGGCGACATTGTCGGCCTGATCGTCGTCGAGAATCTTGGTGATCATGGCGAGCGCCTTCTGCGCCGGACTTTCTGCCGCCACCTTGACCGACGCCTTGCGGCCCGCACGCTTCTTCGGCACGGCCTTCTTGGGCCCAACTTTCTTCAGGGATGCCTTCTTCGGCGATGCCTTTTTGGCCGGGGCCTTTTTTGCGGGCGCCTTCTTCTTCGCCGCTTTCTTGGCAGGCGATTTCTTGGCCGAAGCCTTTTTGGCGGGGGCCTTCTTCTTCACCGCCTTCTTGGCGGAAGATTTCCTGGAGGACTTCTTGGCTGCGGGTTTTTTCAAGAGAGGGTCATGCCTTTCCGCGTTTGCGCATCTGGCGAATCTGGGTGGCGGATGCCGGATGCAGAAGAGAATGGAAATAGACCCAGGCGGGCGGCCTGTGGCCGACGATGGTGGCGGCGTTGCGCGGGCGCACGCGGAAGCGCGCAAACCGGTGCGCCGCCTTGCTCGCCAGCGCCTTGAAAGAATAGGTGGCGCGGTCGAAAACCGCAATGGGAACGGCCCGGAAGATCAGCTTCCAGTTCTGCCAGCGCGGAATCTGGCCGAGATTGTCGGCGCCCATCACCCAGACGAAATCGGCACGCGGGAAGGCGGATTTGAGCGCGCGCAAGGTCTGCCACGTATAGCGGGTGCCGAGCCGCACCTCGATGTCCGTGACGATGATCTTCGGATGGCGCGCCATCGCGCGGGCGGAGGTGAAGCGTTCGGCGAAGGGCGCCATGTCGTCTTCGGATTTGAGCGGGTTCTGCGGCGAGACCATCCACCACAGCTCGTCGAGGTCGAGCTCGCGGATGGCAAGGCGGGAAATGTGCAGATGGCCCTTGTGGGCGGGATTGAAGGAGCCGCCGAGAATGCCGATGCGCGCGCCCGGACGGCGGGCGGAAGCCACGCGGTGCCGGGCCGCTTCGGCGGCGATGACGGGTCGGGTGGTCAGGGCTGGGCCTTGGGCATGGGGTCAGGGCCGCGTCTGGCCGGAACCGTGGACGACATACTTGTAACTGGTCAGCTGTTCGACGCCGACGGGGCCGCGCGCATGCAGCTTGTCGGTGGAGATGCCGATTTCGGCCCCCATCCCGAATTCGCCGCCGTCGGCGAACTGGGTCGAGGCGTTGTGCATCAGGATCGCGCTGTCGAGGGTATTGAGGAACTTCTCCGCTACCGCCGCCTCGTCGGCAATGATCGAATCGGTGTGATGGGAGCCGTATTTCTCGATATGCGCGATGGCGCCGTCGACGCCGTCCACCATCTTCACCGAGATGATGGCGTCGAGGTATTCGGTGCCCCAGTCGGCCTCGCTCGCCTTTTTGGCGCGCGGTTCCGCGGCGCAGACTTCCCCATCGCCGCGCACCTCGCAGCCCGCCTTGATCAGGTCGTCGAGCACGGGCAGCAAATTGGTCTTGGCTACCTTACGGTCGACCAGCAATGTTTCGGCGGCACCGCAGATGCCGGGACGCCGCATCTTGGCGTTCACCGTCACCTTGCGCGCCATGTCGATATTCGCGCTCGCGTCGATATAGACATGGCAGATGCCGTCGAGATGCTTGATCACCGGGATGCGGCTTTCCGCCGAGACGCGTTCGATCAGCGACTTGCCGCCGCGCGGCACGATGATGTCGATAAGCCCGGTCATGCGCAGCATTTCACCGACCGCGGCGCGGTCGGCGGTGGGCACGGTCTGGGCGCAGGCCTCGGGCAGGCCCGCCGCGACAAGGCCGCGGTGAAGGGCGGCCAGGATGGCGCGCGACGAATGAAAGCTTTCCGAGCCGCCGCGCAGGATCACGGCATTGCCCGATTTCAGGCACAGCGCCGCGGCATCGGCCGTCACGTTGGGCCGCGATTCGTAGATGACGCCGATGACGCCGAGCGGCACCCGCACGCGGGTGATGCGCAGCCCGTTGGGTCGCGTCCAGTCGGCGATGACCTCGCCCACCGGATCCTTCAGCTTCGCCACGTCTTCGACGCCCCGGGCCATGGCCTCGATGCGCCCGGCATCGAGCATCAGCCGGTCGAGGAAGGCGCTGGTGGCACCGTCGGCCTTGGCCGCGGCAAGGTCGCGGGCATTTGCGGCAATGATGGCATCGCGGTCGTCGCGGATGGCGGCGGCGGCGGCGGCAAGCGCCCGGTTCTTCGTCGCCGCGTCGGCCTGCGCCAGCACATGGGCGGCGGCGCGCGCCGCTTCGCCCAGTTTCAGCATGGCGGCGTGCAGGTCGGTTTCGCGATTGGCTTCGGCGACGGTCATGGCCGCATCATCCCTCAGGTGTCCTTGCCGTCGTGCACGACAAGGTCGTCGCGGTGGATCATCTCGTCGCGGCCACGGTAGCCCAGAAGTTCCTGTATTTCACGGCTTTTATGCCCGGCAAGCAGGCGCGCTTCGGCATCGGCATAGGCGATCAGGCCGCGCGCCACTTCGCGCCCGGCGCGGTCGCGCACGATGACGGCATCGCCGCGGTCGAAACGGCCTTCCACCTTGGTCACGCCGGCGGGCAGCAGGCTCTTGCCGCCGCGCAGCGCCTTGAGCGCGCCGTCATCAACGGTGAGCGTACCGGTCGGCTTCAGCGACGCCTCGATCCAGTGCTTGCGCGCGGCGCGCGGGCTGCCTTCGGGCACGAACCATGTCTTGCGCGCCGCCTTGTCGAGATCGCGCAGCACGTGCGCCTTGCGGCCATCGGCGATGACCATGCGGCAGCCCGCGCCGAGCGCCACGCGCGCAGCTTCAAGCTTGGTTACCATTCCGCCCGACGAATAGCCCGGCGGCGCGTCGCCCGCCATGGCCATGATCTGGGGCGTGAGCTTGCGCACTTCGGGAATGAATTGGGCGTCCGGATCGCTGCCCGGATCGGCGGTGTAAAGACCGTCGATGGTGGAAAACAGCGCCAGCGTGTCGGCGCTGATCATGGCGGCGACGCGGGCGGCGAGGCGATCGTTGTCGCCGTAGCGGATTTCGTTGGTGGCGACGGTGTCGTTTTCGTTGATCACCGGCATGGCACCGAGCCTGAGCAGGGTTTCGATGGTCGAGCGCGCGTTGAGATAGCGCCGCCGTTCCTCGGTATCTTCCAGCGTCACCAGCACTTGCGCGACGGAAACATCATGCCGCGCAAGTGCGGCCTGGTAGGCGTGGGCCAGCTTGATCTGGCCCGCGGCGGCGGCGGCCTGCTTTTCGTCGAGCCTGAGCTTCGGCCGGTCGAGGCCGAGAAGCCCGCGTCCGATGGCGACCGCGCCCGACGATACCAGCACGACCTGTGTCCCGCGCGCTTTCAGCTGGGCGACGTCGCGCGCCAAAGCGCCCAGCCAGCGCGTGCGCACCTGTCCCTTGCGTTCGTCGGCGAGCAGGGCCGAGCCGATCTTGACCACCAGGCGCTTCGAGGCGGAAATCGATTGGGTCATCGCCATTCCCCATCGGCGGGTGCGATGCCGGCAGCCTCCGCATCGCGGGCGCGCTTGGCTTTTACATGGGTGAATGCCGCGCGCATCAACTCGGTCACGCCGGCACCGGTGACGCCGGAAATGCGGTGGACCTCGGCCAGCTTGCACTTGGCCGCGCGGGCGAGCTTCTTGGCGCGCGCGACGACTTCTTCCTCGTCCATCGCGTCGCATTTGGTCAGTACGGGAATTTCCGGTTTCTCGGCCAGCCCCTCGCCGTATTCGGCAAGCTCGCGCCGTACCGTGCGATAGGTGGCGGCGATATCGTCCTGGGTGCCGTCGACCAGATGCAGCAGCACGCCGCAGCGCTCGACATGGCCGAGGAAGCGCGTGCCCAGCCCGACGCCTTCATGGGCGCCCTCGATCAGGCCGGGAATGTCGGCCATGACGAATTCGCTGTCGTCGATGTAGACGACGCCCAGCTGTGGCGACAGGGTGGTGAAGGGATAGTCGGCGATCTTGGGGCGCGCACGCGAGCTTGCGGCCAGCAGCGTCGACTTGCCCGCGTTGGGCAGGCCGACCAGGCCGACGTCGGCCAGCACCTTGAGGCGCAGCCAGATCCAGCATTCGCCGCCGGGCCAGCCGGGATCGGCGCGCCGGGGCGCCTGGTTGGTGGAGCTCTTGAAATGGGAGTTGCCGAAACCGCCGTCGCCGCCCTTGGCGATGACGTAACGACTGCCGACGGTAGCGAGATCGGCGAGAACGGTTTCCTTGTCCTCGGCCAGGATCAGGGTGCCGGCGGGAACTTCCAGCACGATGTCTTCGGCATCGGCGCCGGTCTTGTTGCGCCCCGATCCGCCGCGGCCGTTCTTGGCGACGAAGTGCTGGCGGAAGCGGAAATCGATCAGGGTATTGAGGCCGTCGACCGCGACCGCGATGACGGAGCCGCCGCGTCCGCCGTTGCCGCCGTCGGGGCCGCCGAACTCGATGAACTTCTCGCGCCGGAAGCTGGCACTGCCGCTGCCGCCGTCGCCCGCCTTGGCGTAGATCTTGGCTTCATCGAGAAATTGCATCGTCGTCGGTGACCGTTAAAGAAGGGTGCCAAAGAAAAAGGGGAATGATCGCCATTCCCCTTTTTCAGATTCGGAAATGGCGTCGCGTCGTCAGTCGCGCGGCTCCACCGACACGAAGGCACGCCCGCGTTCCTTGCGGGCGAAGCGCACTTCGCCGTCGATCAGGGCGAACAGCGTGTGGTCCTTGCCGATGCCGACGTTGGGGCCCGGATGGAACTTGGTGCCGCGCTGGCGGACGATGATGTTGCCGGCGATGACCTGCTGGCCGCCGAACTTCTTCACGCCGAGGCGACGGCCCGCGGAGTCGCGACCGTTACGGGATGAACCGCCTGCTTTTTTGTGAGCCATGGACGACTACTCCTTCTTCGCGGACTTTTTGGCCGCGGCCTTCTTCGCCGGCTTCTTCTTGGCGGCGGACTTCGGTGCGGCGCGCTTCGGCGCGGCCTTCTTGGCCGGGGCCTTCTTCGCCTTCGGCGCAGCCTTCGGCTTTTCGGCGGCGGCCTTGCGTTCGGGGCGCGCCTGGCCGGCATCGAGGATGGCGGTGATGCGCACCACGGTCTCGAGCTGGCGGTGGCCGTTCTTGCGGCGGTAGTTCTGGCGCCGCTTCTTCTTGAAGATGATGATCTTCTCGCCCTTGCGCTGTTCCAGCACGTCGGCGATCACCTGCGCACCATCGACCAGCGGCGCGCCGATCTTGGCCTGCGAACCGTTGTGAAGCGCCAGGACCTCGGAGAAGGTCAGCTCGCTGCCGGCTTCGCCTTCGATCTTCTCGACCGCAAGGACGTCGTTCTCGGCAACCTTGTATTGTTTTCCGCCCGTGCGGATGACGGCGTACATGACGCTCTCTCGCTCTTGCAAATACAGGAAGGCGGCCCAGCCGCCGGAAGCGCGGAATATAGCGCTGGACGCGCACCTGTCAACGGTTTTTGCCCGGTTTTCCGCCGCTTTCGGCGCCGGGGCCGGCGGGCCGCCCCCGTCCCGGGGCCGGCCCGGCAAAAACGGCGGGGCGCCCCGGATTCCGGGCCTTGCAAGGGGCGGGGGCCTAGGCTAGTTTCCGGCTCCCGTTGCGCCCGCCACCTAATATTAACCCTTCGGGTTTAAAAGGCCGGGCGTCGAAGACCAGGGCCGCCCCGCCTTTATATAGGGGAGGCCCCGACGGTGGGGTGCCGGAGCGGTCGATCGGGGCGGTCTCGAAAACCCCCGTCCAGATAAAAAATTGGCGGAAAAACGCTAAAAATATATCTTCTCATACCTACTTACTACCTACTTACTTTTTTGCCTGCTGCTGCTATATTTTTGTCAGCTGACAAAACGAGGCAGGGCTCAGGGCGCCTTGTGGGTGGGGTGATGACAAAAACCACAAGAATGAACCCCTACGATGTTAGGGAAATCTCGGGGTACCCAAGGGCGCTGAAGCTATTCCGCATTCCAGCGTCTAAGTACTGGCAAGTCCGCCTCTATATGAAGGGCGGTCCCAGTTCGGGTGTGAAGAAATCGACAGGCTGTGAGCAATACGCCGACGCGGTTGATTTTGCCAAAAACTGGTACGAGGAGCGCCTATTAGAGAAGCGAGATTTCCGCCTAAAGGGCGCTCAAACCTTCGGTGCGTTCGCGGAAAAGCTAAAGAGTTCGCAGCAGCGGCTCATAAGGCGAGGCGACTTGGCAAAAGGGATGCTCGAGCAAGATGCCGCGAAGTTGCGGTTAGATGTCTTGCCAGCGCTTGGCAGCCTTCATGTCAGCAAAATCGACTACAACATTGTAGATGATTTTATCGACACGCTTAGTTCAGATAGGTCGCTATCGGCATCTACTCTAAAAAAATATGTAGTGCTCATCCGCAAGGTGCTGAAAGAAGCTGAGCGTGAAGGTGTTATTTCTCATCTGCCTTCGTTGCCCTCAATAAGGGGTGTTTCGCATCCTCGCCCTTGGTTCGATTTTACTGAGTATCGTAGGCTTTTGGCTGCTTGCCGAAAACTGAGAGATGCCCCACCAGAAGATATTAAGTTCGACTTTGGGGAAATGTATGACTTCATAGTTTTTATGGTTCATAGCTTCCTTCGCCCAAGCGAATGGAAGTTTCTACAGAATAAGCATGTTCGGGAGGTTAGTGGTATCAGCCCTCCCCAGTTGCTTTTGTCTGTACCAAACCCAAAAACCGCAAGGTCAAAAGGCTTCTTGGACAGTGTAACCACAGATGTTGCTGCCGCCATTTATAGGAAGAACATCCTCAAGCGACATGACGGTCCAAATGATTACCTGTTCTTCAACGACATCAAAGACAGAGAGAGTTACGTCAGTGACCGTGTCTCTCGTATGTTCCGCCTTGTATGCGATGAGGCGGGATTGAGTGAAGACCGTTTTGGTCAGAAGCACACGATGTACAGCTTGCGCCACTCCGCGCTGTGCTTCCAAATCATCAAAACGAATGGAACTGACCTGTTCGGCTTAGCAAAGAACGCCAGAACTTCAGTCGATATGCTGGAAAAGTTTTACCTGTCGCACTTGTCGCCGCAACTGCCAGCCTTTGCTAAGCAGCTACAAACGAACTGGGCGAAAGAGTTATAGATTTGGCGGACAGGGAGAGATTCGAACTCTCGGTACCCTTACGGGCACACTGGTTTTCGAGACCAGCACCTTAAACCACTCGGTCACCTGTCCGTGCGTGCGGTTTTTATAGGTTTCGCCCTAAATCGGCAAGCCAAGTTATATTTTCCGCCCAAAAACCCAATAAAAATATAGTTTTCGGCGCTAAACCCCCAACGCGCGATAGACTGTTCTAGGCGCCACCTTTACCTGCTCGCATATCTTCAGTATCGCCACGCCGTCGGCTCTTAGCTGACGGATAGCCTCTAACTTGTGCTCTGGCGTTGCCTTCCTACCGCCATAAACGCCTTTTGCCTTAGCCTTGGCGATACCTATGCGCTGGCGTTCCTTGCGCATCTCGTTTTCGAACTCCGCGAAGATGCCGACGAACTGAAACAGCATCGAACCCATAGCCGTTTCGGTGTCAATTCCTTGCTTGAAGCTGAACACAGCGATGTTCAAGTCTTTGAGTTCGGATAGCACCGTAATGAGGTGCTTCATGGAACGCCCCAGCCTATCGACACTCCAAACCACTACTTTGCTGAACCGACGCAGCCGAGCATCCCGCAAAAGCCGCTTCAGTTCTTCGCGCTCATCTGAGCCTTTGGTTCCGCTAATCTTCTCGCGGTAGGTGTCGGCTACTTCCCAGCCAGAACGCTGGCAAAGGGCGACGAGTTCCTCGTATTGAGCCTCATCGTTCTGCTGGCTGGTTGAAACACGCACATATATGGCTACCCTCATTTTCCCAATCCTATCAGACACTTATCTTAGGTTTTACCCTAGAATAATGCCTCACAGGGGATGCTGTGACTAGGAAAACCCTCACTTTTTATCGGGAGATTTTAGGGGAGAAAAGATAAGGGGCGGTTTGGGTGTCAGGCTGACACTTTTTAGGCTCAGGCGCGGATAGCTTGAAGGCGTTTCCTACCCTAGCGTTATCCTCAGAGCTAGAACCAAAGCGAAAACAAGCAGAGACAAGACTCAGCAACGCTTTTGCCAATGTATCTACAATGCCCATAGCCCGAAACAAAAGTGGTTAGAAGCGCGACGGGGAATGCCACCCATCGAGTAAAAGAGAGAGCCTTTAGCGCCGCGTGTTCTTTTTTGGTCATTTTGAGAGCAATGAATGCCAGCAATAGCGGAGCAATAAAAAAAATAAGAAGAAAAATAAAACTGACGAGAAATCCGAACCACCCCCCCGCTCTATAGCCTACGTCATCGCTAAAAAAAGCTGCCTCCATAAAAGCAAATAAAAAATAGGCGTAACTCCACATCAAAATACTTTTCCGATTTGTCATTTCCGCCATTGACCACCTCCAACACTCAAACTTCTATCAGTTTATTCGCCTTCGCAGGTCACCCAGCCGTCAGCTTCCTCATCGCCGAACAGGTGAAGGTTCTCGCCGCCCTCGTCTTTTACGAGGGCTTGAGCAACCTCTACCGCATCACCAGCGTCTTCAGCCGTGGCTGCTTCGGCGATGCTCACATTCTTATCCGTCAAAAGTAGCTGGGCATCAGCTAATGGGAAAACTCGCCCTGTAGGTTCTTTGGCGGCGATACAAAGCAGGTTGGGTTTTTCCTTGCCCATCCACTGGTAGAGCTTCAGCGCAGAACTCAATCGCTCAGCTGGAGCGACGATGTGAAGGCTACCCTGTGGGCTGAGCAAACGCCCAAACCCCCTTTGTTCAAAATCAGCAGCCGTCGAGTTCTCGACATCATCGAAAAACTTATCATCAGGCGTCATCAGCAGATTTCTGCTCTGGTGTTCGCGTTCCAACAATGCCGAGATTGCCTCTCGCTTCCCCCCCTGAACTCGGGGTTTTCCCTTGGCTGGGGTTGACGCTTGGCTGGATGACATTTTTGCATTGAGAGCATCCCGCGCAGCCTTCACATGGGCACGCGTGAGACAAATATCGTTTTTATCGTCGTCTGCCTCCGAAACCGCTGACCTCAGAAGTTTTAGAACCTCGCTCTTAGGGTTTTTCCCGTGTTTTTCGTTGGCTTTCGCAAAGAGCGCGATTTCGTAAAGGGTTCGTGGCGATTGAACACGCAGTTCTTTGACTACATCCTTGTCTTGGAAGATTTCGGCTTCGCCCGCCAGAACCATATATTTCCAAGTAGCATTGGCATTGAGGTCGTATGCGCCTTCATCGTTTAGAATAAGCAGATTGCCATTTGGGTTTGGCGCACAGCGAGCCTTATACAACTTGCGAGCAAAGTCAGCGAACTCAGCATTGCTCCAAGCCTCACTCTTATACTGACCCCAAGCCAGCGCGAACTTCTGGCAAGTTTGTAAAACTGACATGGAGCTGGTTTTGACCAACTCCACAATCTCAGCCAGCAGTTTGTCGGCTTTGACTATGTTCGACTTCGCCATGTTTTCCCCCTAGAACCAATACGATTTTGCCATATGCTAACCCCTGTTCAGGTTGGGGCAAAAGACGGAATATTGTCAGATGACAACCCGCTTCAAACATACCCTGTTAGCGATAAATCCTGGGTGTGGCGCCCACCTGATTTCCTATAGTTCTCAGGGTATCGAGCCTCGCTACGCCATCGAACCCAAGCCCCTTGCCCGCGAATGCTTGGCTAAAAATCTTGGGCTTGCCGCTGCCGAAAGCCCAGCTGTCAGCTTCGACAACCGCAAGCAAAAAGGCATGGATGAGTTGCTCGCTGCCCTAAAGCTCAGGGGCTCAGGCGCACTCGACATACTGGAAATAAATGCCACTGGGGCTGCGCCAAAGCACAAGGGGCATGAAGAAAACCTGTTTGACCTCTTTGGGATTGCCCGAAGGCTGGCTCCTAAAATCGTGGTTGCCTATGCGCCACCCGAAATCTGCGCCACCAAGAACCGCTGGAAGTTTGAAGGGTTCATCGACTTCCTGCGCTTTACCAGCCTGCGTAATAAAACCATCCGCCGCTATTACGCGAACTACAGCACCATTGATGCGGCTGACTACGGGAGCCCTGTTAGACGGAGCATGACGCTCATCGTAGCTTTGCGCTGCGATATAGCTGAGGCGAACGGCATCACAACCGATGAAGCCATGCGGTATGTGTTCCCGAGGGCGCGGCAAGCAAGAACCTTTGCCGAAGCCACCAGCGGTTTAGTCAAAAACCGCGATGATGAAGACTTCTGGTATAGCCAGACATCGAAGAACAATGCCCTACGCGCTGCGATAGGCTTGCTCCCTGCTGCTAATCCCAAGTCGCAAATAAGAACGCTAACGACACGGGAACGGAAAACAACCACCTACAAAAAGCCCCTTGCCGTTGCTGGCGAAAATGATGTCGTGCCTGACACTGCGCGTTATGCGGTTGTTCATCCGAAAAACCGCCGTATTCTTTCGGTCACTGAACTGTGCGCCTTGTTTGCTATTCCCAAGGAATGGGGAACCATAGGCTCATCCGTCGATTTCCATGGGCTATTGTCTGAAGCCATTCCGCCTTGCGTCACAGCTGCGTTGGCAAAAAGCACCCTTATTCCTGTGCTTACTCGCAAACTAAAAATCCCGAAGAACAAAAAGGGGCTGGTTGGCAAGATAGAACTCGTTGAAACCCTGCGTGATAAACGCGCCGAACTGCGCACCTATA
This sequence comes from Alphaproteobacteria bacterium, assembly GCA_030831315.1. Lineage (GTDB taxonomy): Bacteria > Pseudomonadota > Alphaproteobacteria > SMXQ01 > SMXQ01 > WHSO01. Next base: position 14,741 of record JAURLI010000029.1, on the reverse strand, counting down.
ATGTTGATGTTGATAGGGGCATTGCGGCGGATAAAAAGCGTAAAGGGGAAACGCCCACGGAACGCGACTTCGACTACCTGTTCGACGCGAACGAAATCAACGAAGACTTCATCGTCTATGGTCCCTATGACGATGACATCGGGGCTAAACCGATTATCGGCGCCATTAGACGCAAGGTTTTTACCGAAGAAAAACGCAACGAAGCTATCCGCGAGTTATCGAAAATCATTTCAGCAAAAAGCGACTGGTCCGACCAGCGCATCTCAGCAGCACCGCCATATACTGACGAAGAAATCGCAGCAGAAATAGAAAATCGGGGTGCGAAAAACGTCGTCGTCAAAAAGCACAAGCGTGCTATGGCGGTCCGCAAAAAGGATGGTGAGTTCGACCGCTTTAGAGGAAAGCAAATACCAAGCATAATGGTCGGTTGGTATCGCGACGATAAAAGTCCCGCAAAAAAAGGGCGCAATCGTATCAAGCTGAGCGATATCGCCCGAGATAAAAAACGCTACGACAGCCCTTTCTGGGCTGCGTTCAATGAACGCGCCAATGCCGCTTACCGACGGTTGGCTTTTGATGATTGGCGCAAGCAGAGTGCTTATCTAAAGGGTTGGATAGCAAAATCCGTCAGGCTCGGTGATAGCGTTTTTACAACAATGTCTATTCAGCGCTACACGCCTGATGATTTGCCAACGATGAGCTACCATACAGACAGCGATGACGAAAACGCTGGGCTCACGACAATCACTGCGTTTGAGGAAGGTGAATATCGGGGCGGATATTTCGTGCTGCCGCGCTGGCGTTGCGCCTTCAAGATAGGTGATGGTGATGTGTTCGTTGCGAACTCTAATCAGGTTCACGGCGTCACCGCGTCGGAAACAACAGGCACACGGTATTCGGTCGTTTCCTATCTAAAGACTGCTTTGGCTTCCAAGCATAAGTTTGACCAAGCGTATCCACCAAAGTCGCCGCGACCAAAGTTCAACATCCGAGGCTGGCAAGTTGCCATACCTTCTAAGGATAGAAGCGAGCTGATTGTCGAAAAGTCACTCAAAACTCTAGCGAGGCATCAAGTTCCGCCGCACAAAGTGACGATTTTCGTCGCAGATAAAAAACAATATGCCGAATACGAAAAAACAATCGCTGAGGCAGAACTCCCATACAAAAACCTTGTCATCGCAACGCCAGGGGTGCGCGAGGTGCGTACTTTCGCCGAGCACTACTATAAAGAAGGAACACCTGTTGTTTTTATGGATGACGATATAGAAAGCATCAAAGTTTTGGGTGGTGACGAGTTCGCTGGCGGTAAGTTCAAGGAAAGCACCAATCTCTTTGAACAAGTGATTTATCGCGGCTTCAACGCGGCGCGGGAGAGCAACGCTTATCTCTGGGGCATCAACGCTGTAGGCAACGCTGGCTGGGCTTCTGGCGCAATCAAGCCCAACCCCGATGCCGCGGAATATAAGGACGGGATTAGGGATTACGATGAAGACCTTGCAGATTTTCTCGGGAAAGTCGGCACGGAAAAAGTATCGATTGGGAACTATTACATCATCGGCAGTTTTTATGGCGTCGTCATACGCCACTCTAAAGACCTGAGCATCGTTCATTCGGGCGTGCCAGTCGGAAAAAATGGTTTGCTCATTGGCGATAAGGAAGACAACGAGCGCAGCATTCTTCACTTCATCAAAGATGGGCGCGTCGTCCGCCTCGACTACGTCACGGTCAAAACCAAATACTATTCGGGTAGTGGTGGCGTGACGGGGGGCATGGAGTTCCAGCGGAACCTAAAGACGATTGAGCTGGCAGCAAAATATATGGCTGCGCTTTATCCGAAATATTGCCGTGCGCGGCTGCGAACCAGTGGGGAACACAAAGGCAAATGGGAAGTGGAGCACAGATAGGTTCTAAGCAGCCTTGACGATGGCACTGGTAGTGCCGACACCAATTCGCAACATCGATGCTATCTTCTTGATACCGTAGCCATGCCTGCGAAGTTCCAGCACGGTAGCGCGAGTGCCTGGGGTGACATTGGTTTTCCTTCCCAGTTTCTTGCCTTCCCGCACGGCTCGGGCAAGCCCTACCTTGGTTTTCTGGGAGTGGGTGAGTTGGTCAAAATAGCAAACGACAGCCTCTGACATATCCGAGCTCCTTATTGGCTTATCCATACCTAAAGATAGCTCAAAATAAGCATAAAAGCTCTATATATCAGAGACTTATGGTAAAAAAGATGCGTCTAGGGTGGCTGCGGAGGAGGTTTTTTGCTTTGGAGGCTCTCGAGAGCGTCGAGGGGGCTTCTGTAGCCCCTCATACTAGCGATTTGTGGTACCCGATTTAGTACCCAGCGAGAGCCCTACAGACGCTTTGCTACTGCCCAACTTATAGCCGAACCAGCCGTCATCTTCGATGATAGAGCCTCAATCGCATCACCCAAGTTGTCTAGCTTGTCTTCGATGAACCGAGCGTTTTTGGCTTGCTGGATGCGCTGCTTTACCACTGACGACTGACGCAACAGATACGCCGCTGCTCCAGCTAAGGTGAGTGACTGTAGGGTAGCCTCGTTCAAAGTCAGCCCCATCTCGGAGCAATCAACGATGACGAACTCGCAGAAGCTTCTCATCTTATCGTGATGCCAATCAGCTGGATCCGTTTCTTGGAACGAAGACGCATCTTCATATCGGACAAGAACTCACGCAGACGATATTCCATCACATCAGATTTGATATCGGGGTCGAGTTCCAGCATGCGAACCTCCCCCGACTTTTTGATGGCGTCAGCAGCCTCATAGATGTCTTTACGGCTCGACATATGCGGATAGCTCATGCTGGCTGATACTCATTTGCCGAAATGCGGTTTAGCTCCTTGATGATACTGGAGCGAACGAAGCTGCTAAGACCCATCCCCTGTCTTTTTGCTGCTTGTCGAGCTAGCTCATCAAGCTCTCTAGGCATTCTTAAAGAAAGTGAAGCATGGGCATTTTCGATGATACTTGGCATTTTTGAACCTCAGTTTTAGATGAAGAAGACACCTCGCCCATAACCGTTTTCTGGAAGATTTCTGACGGAAGGAGTAACACCCGAAAGAAAAATACGGATAAAGGCGAGGCACGTTTATTTAGCCGTCGGCAAGGCGCAGAACTGCGAGATTGCTCATTTTTTTATGCGGCTTTTGTTTGGCTACTTGCGGCGGCTTGCGGCTTCATCAAGAAGCAGTAGACTTGGGTGTCTACTTGTGGGGGCGCGATATGAGAGTTCCTGTTTTCGGCGCAGCTTTACTGCTCGCTATCAGCATAAGCCAAAGCGCATTTAGCCAATCCAAATCAAATCTGCCGCCGTGTTCAGCGAGCATATGGGTTCGATGGCATCTTTGTTTTGGGGAAATCACCTACTTAAGTGGCACGAAGTACGTCGGCGAGTTCCGCGATGGTAAGGCTAATGGGCAGGGAACTTCTACACATAAAAATGGAGAGAAGTACGTCGGCGAGCACCGCGATAGTGAGCATAACGGATGGGGAACTTATACATGGGCAGATGGTACGAAGTACGTCGGCGAGTTCCGTAACGATCAGCCCAATGGGCGGGGAACCCTTACATTCCCAGATGGACGTAAGTACGTCGGCGGGTTCCGCGATGGTAAGCGCAATGGGCAGGGAACTTATACCTCACCAAATGGTCCCAAATACGTCGGCGAGTGGCACGATGGTAAGTTCTATGGGCAGGGAACTCTCGAATACACAAGTGGGAGCAAGTACGTCGGCGAGTGGCGGGACGCTAAGCGCAATGGGCAGGGAACTTATACATCTGCAGATGGTAGGAAGTACGTCGGCGATTGGCGCGATGGTAAGCGCTATGGTTTCGGTAAGGAGTTCGACGCGAGCGGTCGAGTAACCTATCAAGGCTACTGGGTAGCAGGCACATATTTCGGCAAAAGCCCACCGCCGAGCATGGCGGGAACTCGCGTAAAGCTGGTCAAAGAAGGCGGCACATACGCGGTTCCAGTTCTCATCAATGGAACGCTTACTCTAAACTTCACCGTAGATAGCGGCGCATCAGACGTTATGGTTCCCGCAGATGTCGTCATCACGCTTATGCGCACTGGAACCATCACCGACAAAGACTTTATCGGAAAGCAGCGCTACAGACTGGCGGATGGGCGCACAATAGATTCGCGCCTATTCATCATCCGCTCGCTCAAGGTCGGCAACAAAACAGTACGCAATGTGCGCGGCAGTGTGGCTGGCGTAGAAGGCAGTCTGTTGTTGGGTCAGAGTTTCCTCGGCAAGTTCAAGTCATGGTCGATGGATAACACACGCCACGAACTTGTCTTGGAGTAAGCGGAAAGCCTGAACCCTGCGGCTTGTTTAGTTTTGAGCCGAAAATATGCGCGGGGATTTTTGCTGAGTTCGGGTCCCCCGAAACATCTTTGTCTGCCTAATATAAAACGTAGTTGGACACATAGAGGCTATGGGAAATGCCCACCAAAACACCAACCACAATCAGCACCATTGCTGACCTGATACCCAACGACATGACCCTAAGCCTGTATTGCTCGGGTTGTCGGCAGTGGCGCGACGTTGAGGCTAATCGCTGGGTTGCTGAAGGTAGAGGTGACGTAGACTTTACGCGAGCATGGTTTAAGTGCGAGCAATGCGGCACTGTCGCCGACAAGCAGCTAAGAGCGAACAGCACAAAGGCTGGGTATCAATATCCGTCTACTAGTGCTTAGTGCTTTCTAACGCAGCGACCCCTCTAGGCTGAAACAAGCAGCTTTTCGGTCTGCCCAAAAGTTTGACTGATTAGCTTGAGTAACTTCAGAACAGAAAAACTGGTTATCGATAAAAAACCTCGGAATATCGCGAGGCTGATATTTGAAGAAGTTCGCAATATTTATGTAGTAGTAGGTCCATCTACCAATCGATATGTTCCATTTTTTATCGCCAACCTTGCTGGCTAAAGCAACCCCATCAACCATGCCAATTAGGTTGCGAGAGTAGTTTCTGTCAGCGCAAAGCCAGTTCTTCTCATCATATATCGAGCAGTTTCGCAGAGCAGTAATACCGAAAACGAAACCTTGAGGCTGTACAACCACCTCTGCGCGGTTGACGCGCAGCTTATAACTTCTATTGCTTGGGTACTCACAATCCTCATACGAAAATGACCCGTCGCTTTTCTTTACGACCTGACAGTCGATTTTGTAGATGTTTGCGGACTTTTCGCTGCCATTGATGTCGAAAATCCAGAAAAGAAGAAGACCAGCTAAAAAAATCGGTACGAATATTCCATCCGTATTCATTTTTGCCTCGCAGAAATGACACCTGAAGGGTTCTTTATTTTATCAAGCTAACATAGCTGAGGCTGAAGACGAAGTCTGGCAATGCCCAACGGGTTCTAACTCTGCTCGCTTCGCTCGCAACTCGCTGACGCTCGTAACCTGATGGATTAGATTGGGTTAGATGGATTTGATTTAGTTCAGACACACCTCGAACTCCGAACCTTTGCTTGAGAGACTAGAGAAGGATGAGTGGCTGGCTGGCGGATACAGCTGCGCCGTCAAGGCTGGAAACAGTCTTGTCGGTATGCTTTACCCTATTCACCCACGCCTAACCTGTATCGGCGTAGTCGAAACGCGAAGGACTTACAGCGTTGGTTGGCGCTGCTCTGCTTTCTCGTTTCCATCATTACAAATAGCCAACGCTGAGACGTTCAAGGCGTCGACACCTAACTTCAGCCCATACTGAACAACGGCGGATGGGTTATCCGCCAACTGAACATCCATAATCCGATAACCAAACTTCGAAGCACGCCATAGCCTACTAATGAGACTTCCGAACCCAAATAAGGTTAGGCGCTGAGGAAGTTCTATAGCCATGTGGCGATGGAAACGCTGACAATCACCATCTGGCGCATGACCACCGTCGAAAATCTCTAACTTTTCTTCGCCTCTGCGGTATCTATTTCCGAACACTCTTTTGTTCAGGGCGCGACAGAACCACTCGGCGTTTTGGTCCGCCTTGATTTCGTCGAGCCTTTCCCAGAAGCCATTAGGATGCTTGATACCCTGCTTCATAGTCAGGGTGGCGAACACGAAAGCCTTGTCGCACGACAGGCGTGACGATACCCAGTTTGACAGTTCGTTTCGTAGTTCGCGTTCGGCTCTATCCATACTCAAAATCCTAAAATCCTTATGAAGTTATTTATAAGCGTTACTCATGCGTTCTAGGCGCTAACTAAAAATATTTTTTAGTGAAGGATGAGAGGGGCGGAACACTTGGTTCGAACACAAGTTTCCGCCCCACACATCTAAAGTTTCACAATGACAAAGAGCGAAAAGAAAGAACGGCGAGCCCACCATGGGCGCACCGCGAAATCACAGCACCGTTAGCGATGGAGTGACTTTGCCCCTTTTGGCTCACATGAGACGAGAGGGGCTGTTCCGCCTCACCCAGTTCTGGGCTTGGCAGCTGGCAAGTCGTCGGGATGAAGACTTGGCAGAGGGAGCGGGGTTGGGCTAAGGGGGGAAAAAGTTGTCAGCTGACAATTTTTCGCCGAAGCCGAATACTAGACGAAACCCCAAATAACGATTATGAATTCAGTATATTCCAAATATCTTCCGAAATATAGGGATAATCTGGACTATAAAACAATGGCTTATAAACACGCTATATTTTCCGATAACTTAGCAGACGAGTTTTTTTACTTTTTTTGCGAGAGCGTTTTGGTGTCACTGACACCTCGGTTGGTGGTATAAAACGGTCTCAACATACTTACTAACCTACTTACTAATAAAAAAATACTATTATAAACAATATACTATATGAACAACGGCGCCCTCGAAAACCGTTGTGCCCGTAAGGGTACCGTGGGTTCGAATCCCACCCCCACCGCCACCTTTTTTGTAAGTATCTGTTCTTAATATATTAAAAAAGAGGGCCCGTTCAGGCCCCACATCCAGCCCCACACTAGAATTAACCCGATATCGGCGTCTCTTCGTCTGACGCATCGCTAGCCCTGTCATATTTCAGGGCGTCCCACCCCCAAAAAACCGGCCATCCTGACCCCCACCCCGGGGCACTCCCCACTTCAAGAAATGGGACCCCCATATCCAGCCGGTAGTGAGAATGCAGACAAATGACTTGAAAAAATTTTGGTTTGAAACAAACATTTTCTAAGACTGGCCCCCTCATCCAGAGGTAAGCAACGTGAAGCCTTTTTTGGTGATTGCAGCGGCTCTAATTCATCTCGGGCTTACACAACCCGCCCACAGCCAATCATCGTTACCGCAATGTGGTGGTGATGATCCGACCGTGTACCATAATTGCGTTGGTTCCTATCAGCGAGCATCTGTTTTCACCTGATAAGCAATTGGACCGGGAGAAGCTGAATGAACCCGAATGATTTGATAAAATCTTATATCCTAGAAGAAGATTTCCCGAAAGACATTGAGCCATTTTTTGTGTCCTTTTTATCTCCGGATTTTATAACTCCTATGGAGGAGTAATTATTTTCGGGGTGCACGACACACTCCGCACCGCCGGCCATAACAAGACCATAATTAATATTGAACGATTAAACACGCGACTGCGGGAAATTTTCGATGAGTCAATTGATTGCAAACTCCGGCAAGTCGAGACATCCAGAGCAGAAAAAGTCGACCTGTTATTGGTCCCTAAGAGGCCTGTTAACGTTCCCCCAATAGTGCCGAAAAAAGCAATTGGAGATTATTCTGCACAGACATTATGGTTTCGGTGTGGGCACGAGGTTCTCGAAGCCCAAAGCAAAGATATTCCCTTTGTTTTTGGCCCCCGTCACGAAAGTGAAAATGAGGAGACCTCTAACAGCATTTACTTGCCGGCGAATCTCCCCCCAAATCCGGCCACCATAAAAACATTCGTCGGACGAGTCTCTGTCCTACGCGATTTACTCTATTGGCTCGCGCGTGAAGATGAGCCGAGAAAGTTCTTGTATGGGCCTGGCGGGAGCGGGAAAAGCACAATTGCTTTTGAATTTGCCCGTATTTTGCAAAGTTTGGGCAGAGATTTATGTACACGGGGAAGTAATGCGTTCCACCAAATCGTCTACTTAAGCGCAAAAGAATTGCGTCTTAATCCGACTTCAGGAAATCAAGAGAAATTTCTCGAAAACGATTTTCAGGACTTTCAAGGGCTGTGTCAGGCGCTCCTAAAACACTGTACTTATACCACATCTGAAAACATCTATGATTGGCCGTTAGAAAAATTAAAAGAAGGAGTTTCAGAGCTATTAAACACAAGCTCTATTTTTTTGGTCATCGATGACATTGACACCCTAACAACCAAGGGAGAATCGGGAGGTCTGGATTTCTTGTATCGGTCCGTCATTCGCTCCAATACCGGAAGTCGATTGCTCTATACACAAAGAGGAGCGCCATCGGCTTCGCTCGAAAATGCAATAGAGGTCAGAGGGCTCCGGAAAGAGGACGAGTACATTGAATTTGTCAAACGTTGTTGCGAGCAGTTTAAACTACCGGTGCCGGAAACGAAATTTATTGATAGTGAACTATTTACCATCTCTCAGGGCATACCACTTATTATCGAGACTATAATAGCCCTTCGCCGTACCACTGGATCATATAAAAGGGCACTTGATTCGTTTAATTCTCATGGGGGTGCATCCGCAAGAGAGTATCTTTTTCAGAGAGAATACGACGCATTGCCGGCAAATAATAAGGCTCGGTATCTACTCGCTACTTTAGAACTGTTGGGGAAACCAGTCGAACAGAAAGACATAGAAGTCATTGTGCGACATGACCCAAGCGACGTCTCTGATTCTATCGGCGCTGTATACGAGATATTTTTAACTGTAAGTAATAAGTCTGATGGTGAGACTGAGTATTCGTTAAACCCAGTAACACGGAAATTCCTTTCTCAAAAATCTAAGAGCCTTGAATTTTATCCGTCTTTGCGAGAGCGAGCTAAGTCTTACGTTCGTGGAAAACAGCCAGAGAATAAAGAAATAGCGGCCCTAGAACGACTCGTCCGTGATGACCTCTGGCGGGACCGTACTCAAGATGCATGGTCGCGCTTTAGCGGCAGTTTTAGTCCGGATGTAACTGAACATCCGCGATTCCGAGCGATACGCGGCTACGTAGCTTCGCAGCAGGTACCTCCGAAGATTTCAGAAGCAAGAGAGGATTTTGAAGATTGCCTAAAGATGAATTACGAAAGCGCTGATTTTATGCGCGCCTGGGCGAATATGGAGCGTCATTCTGGATATGGATATGATAACTTACTGAAAATTTGCGATGCAGTTATAACTGGAAAGACCTATAAACCGGCTATGAAAGCGGAGTTTTGGGGGCGTAAAGGCTGGGCCTACCACTCTAAAGCGAAAGGAGAAGAAAAAACAAACTACACTGACGCCTTAGATTTTTATCAGAAAGCATTTCAATGCTGCGTAGAAGCATTTATAGGTTATGAAACCCCAGCTAATATCGATAGAACTCTTGGATACTGTCGTTCGAACGGCTTCAAAATTATTGAAATGGCTAATCACCTCGATATGGATAAGCCGATCATTGACTTTTTTAGAAAGGTGAACCGCGACTATAATAAATTTCGCTTTGACTGCGTGGCAGAACCTTTAATCGAGTTTTTAAAAAAATTGTCTGGGCCGACAATTGCTCTGGATCGCAGATTGGGCGTGCTTCAGAGCTTTGTTGCTAGCATAGAGAAATGCGAGATTCTTCCTTTCGCTTCCGTCCAATTAAAAGATCGTGTCGTTCGCCAGGGCAAGCTAACTGTTGAGGCTCTTGCTATGCGTCGGCGCGCGGGTGCGAGGAAGTAAATTGCTAGCCGGAATGCAAGAAGGCATGCAAAAAAATTACCCCCTGGAGTTTGGCGTAGTTGGGAGAAACCAGCCTGGGACGAGTTCATAACCTGAAAGTCGTAGGTTCAAAACCGGCTCTATCATCTGCGCTTAACTGACGTTCGGTAAAAGTGGCATCGGGCCGGCGTAACCAATAATTAAGCAGCTAATCGCATGGGTTATCGTTACCCGCGAAAGCTAACATGCCAACTTGACAAAAGCGATGGCATCTACGCAGTGAAGATGACTTCAAAGCTTTTCTAATTAGGCACTGTCTGCCCTTCGGCGCTAAACTAAGAGGGCACCGCAGAATACAAAGCCGACGCTGCTCATGGGTCCGCCTAGAATTCCTTGATAAGTTTGTAGGGACTTCAGTGACAAGCTCTTGAAATCTTCGGATAATGAGGGCCAAACCCAGCGGCTAGCCACCGTTTTTGGCAAAATTCCCTGTATTTTCCCTGTTATCAGGGAATTTGGCCGGAGAGCGGTTCGCCCCGGACTGGCAGCACCGCCATTTCCTTCCCGCCCGCGCTCCCGGCTGGGTCCGAAGCCGATCTCCGCCGCCATTTCCTTCCCGCCTTATTCGGCCCGAATTGCGCCCAACAAAAATCCCGATTTTCGGAAAGATCATTTATGGTCTGCCGAAACCGGCAAAACCCCATTCAGGCAGGGAGATAAGAGTTCATGTCGCTTAACAAGATCCGCACCGACGTCGTCGGCAGCTTGCTGCGCCCCGCTTACCTGAAGGAGGGCCGCGAAAAGCTCGACGAAGGCAAGCTTTCGGCCGCCGAATTCAAGGCGCTCGAAGAGCGCGCCGTGGCCGAGGCCGTGGCCCTGCAAGAATCGGTCGGCCTCGACGTGCTGACCGACGGCGAGATGCGCCGCCTCAATTTCCAGGAAAGCTTCGGCTCCGCGGTCGAGGGCTTCGATGCCGCGGCCACCACCCTTCGCACCTATGAACGCCGCGTCGAGGGCTCGGCCCCCGGCCAGCGCTGGGAAATTCCGGAACTGGGCGGCCACGGCACCGCGGTGTCCCACCGCCGCCCGGTGGTCAGCCGCCTGAAGCTGGTGCGCAACATCCCGCTCGACGAATACAAGGCGGTGTCGAAAATCGCCAAGACGCCTGCCAAGGTCTCGCTGATCGGCCCCGACCGCATTTCCCAGCGCTTCGCCTATGAAAACTCCACCGCCGTCTACAAGGGCATGGACGACTTCCTCGCCGACGTCGTCGCCATCGAGCGCACCATCGTCAGCAGCCTCGTCGATGCGGGGTGCAGGTACGTGCATATCGACGCGCCGGGCTTCACGGCCTATGTCGATGAGCCGTCGATGGAGGAGATGCGCAAGCGCGGCGAAGATCCGATGCAGAACTTTGCCCGCTCGCTCAAGGCCGAGGCCGATGTGGTCAAGGGCTTCCCCGGCGTAACCTTCGGTATCCATCTCTGCCCGGCAACCAGCGCAGCATGTGGCACCGCGAGGGCACCTATGATGCTATCGCCGAGCGGCTGTTCAACGAGCTCCCACACGACCGTTTCCTGCTCGAATACGACACGCCGCGCGCCGGCAGCTTCGCGCCGCTGCGTTTCGTGCCGAAGGGCAAGATGGTCGTGCTCGGCCTGATCACGACCAAGACGCCGACCCTTGAAAAGGTCGATGACCTGCGGGCACGCATCGACGAAGCCGCCAAGTACATCCCGCTCGACCAGCTGGCGCTCAGCCCGCAGTGCGGTTTTGCGTCGGACGTCATCGGCAACCTCGTCAGCCCCGACGACCAGAAGCGCAAGCTCGAGGTCATGGTCGAGACGGCGCGCAAGGTCTGGCAGAATTAGTCGTTCCGGCTAAATGCCGCGCGCCCGCCAGCCGAAGGCGATGGTGGCGAGCGTCAGCAGCACGAGGCAGCCGAACAGCCCGCCCTGGAAGCCGAGGCCGAGGTGATCGGCCAGCAGGCCCGTGACGAAGGGGCCGAGGATCAGCGCCAGGTCCTGTGCGGTGCGCAGCAGGCCCATGACCGGGCCGCGCTGGTTGGCGGGCGCCTTGTCCGCGGCATAGGCCGTGATGTTGGGAAACGCCACGCCGCCGCCGATGCCGAACAGGATTGCGCTCACCCAGATGAGTTCCGCCTGGTCGCCCACCGCCAGTACGGCGCAGGCGGCCAGCGTCAGGATGCATGACAACACGATCACCGGCACGCGGCCGAAGATGCGTGCGAGCATGGGCGTGAAAAACAGGACGCTCAGGTTGGCGAGTGCGCCGCTGGTCAGGATCAGGCCGATGGTGGAGAGACTCATCTGGAACTTCGTCTGCGCGATCAGCGGCATCAGAATCCAGTTTGACGCCGTGCGCACGTAGAACAGGCTGAAGCAGATCAGGCCGATGTAGAAGCCTTCCTTCGCCAGCGTCGTCAGGCGTACCGGCACCGGCCGCTCGCCTTCCGTTTTCTCCGCAGCCTTGGGCCACGGCATGAGCGCGAAGGCCAGCACGCCGATCAGCGCGATGATGCCGTTGGCGAAGAACGCCGCGCCGATTCCCCAGAACCCGGCCGCCAGCCCGCCCATCGCCGGGCCAAGGCTGGTGCCGATGACATTGGCGCCCTGGTACATCGACATGTCCTGCAGCCGCCGCCCCGGCTCGCCGAGATCGGCCACAGACGCGAGTGCCGAGGTGATCACCGTGGACGACGCGATGCCCATGAACAGGAGGCAGATGAAGAAGGCGCTGACGCTTGAAGTCGCCGCCACCCCGAAGGAGGCGATTGCCGTGGCGATGCAGCCGAGGCTCATCATGCGCCGCCGTCCGAATTTCTCGGAAGCGTAGCCCGCCGGGATATTGACCAGAAGCCGCGCCCCGCCGAAAGCCGAAACCATCAGCCCGATGACCGCGGCACTCGCGCCGAGGCTGGCGCCATAAACGGCGATCATCGACCAGACCATGCCGTTGCCGAACTGCTTCAGGAACATGAGCACGAAAAGGACGAGAAGGGGTGTGGACGGCAGTTTCATCTTTTGTCTCGAACGCGCTTCTTGCGGCGCGGGGACCGGCTGGGGGACTGGCGTTTACTGTAGCATTTCGGATTTCGCCGCAGGACCGCTATTCTTGCAGCTCAGGTGCATGGGGGGTTTGCATGGCGACGGAAAACGAAAGCGGTGTTGAGGTCCGGCTCGATCTGCCCTATGGCGGCGGGCCCGGGCGCAATCTTTGTCTCGATGCCTATCTGCCGGCGGGGGCTGGGCCGCATCCGGCCCTTTTCTGCCTGCATGGCGGCGCCTGGCAGCACGGCTCGCAACGGCAATACCAGAGCTGGGGCCCGTGGCTGGCCGAACGCGGCTTCGCCGTGGTCGCGGTCAACTACCGCCTGACCAGCGATGTCAGCCCGGCCTGGCCCGGGGTCTGGGAAGACGTCTGCGGCGCGCTCGACTGGATGCTGGCCCATGCATCGGAGCTTCGCATCGATCCCGCGCGCATCGGCACCATCGGCGATTCGGCAGGCGGCCACATGGCCGCCATGCTGTCGCTTGATGAGCGGACGGCGAAACTCATCCGTACCGTGGTCGGCGTCTATGGCATCTATGATTTGCCCGAATGGTGGCGCACGACCCAGCCGCCCAGGCGCACCGACGATCCCGTCGTCAGCCTGATGGGAAGGCCTTATGGGGAGATGAAGGACGAGTACGAGAGTTTCTCTCCCTATCATCGCCTGCAGCGCCTTGCGGCCAAGCCTGCGGCAAAATATTTCATCATCTACGGCGATCAGGACACGCGGGTGCCGCATCCGCAGTCAGAACGCTTCCTCGCCCTGTTGCGCGACAAGGGGGCCGATGTTCGGGCCTTGCCCATCCCGGGTGCCGGCCATTCCTGGTTCACCTTCGTGGCGGGCGATCCCAAGCGCCGGCGCGTGGACGAAGAGCCCAACGTCACGGTGGCCCCGGAACTCCTCGATTTCCTGCGCAAAGCCTTGGTCCCGTAGGCCCGGCTGTCCGACCTATTGGGCGCTGGACGCCCGCGGTCGGCGGTACGAGAATGAAAAGAAAACCCGGGCGGGGAATAATCCACGGAGGACGCCATGTTCGCGAAAATCAATCACGTCGCCGCCTGCAGCGAGAAATACGCGCTGCTTGGCAAATTCTACGAAACCGTCTTCGGCATGAAGACCTCGCCCAAGCTGCGCTCGGGCCGCGCGGTCACGGTCGGCGACGGCTATGTCGGCTTCAACATCAACCCGCGCAAGGCGGGCCGTGGCGCCGGCCTCGATCATTTCGGCATTCAGGTCGCCAGCATGGAAACGGTCTATGACCGGATGCGGTCGAAGTACCCGGGCGCGCACTGGATCGACCGGCCTTCGACGCGGCCCTTCGCGGCGGTGACGGCGAACGATCCCGACGGCAACGTCTTCGATCTGTCACAGGCCGATTCGAAGAACCTCGCCCATGTCTATACCGAGAACACGGGCGACGCGCAGAGCCGCTACATCAGCCACATCGCCATCCGCACCGTTCACCCCGACGAGATGGCGCGTTTCTACACGGATGTTTTCGAACTGACGCCGCAGAATGCCGCAGCGGGCGATCCCAATCACTACTTGACCGACGGGCACGTGACGCTGGTGATCATTCCCTGGGATATCCGCAACTACGTCCAGCAGAACATCCTTCTGCCCTCGATCGATCACATCGGCTTTACGGTCGAAAGCATCGACAAGCTGAAGGCGGATCTGGAAGAGGCGGTGGACATCAACCCCGTGCTCAACCCCGTTCCTTTCGGGCGCGGCAAGGAAGGCGGCAACCGGCTGGCGCTTCTGAAGAAGCAGTGTCCTTACGGGGAATTCTTCATGTCCGATCCCGACTACACGCTTCTGGCCGTGCGCGAGCGCCAGTAATCCGGCGCCGATCGTTCGGGGCGGGG